>JBKHAE010000038.1:0-30324 GCA_046543065.1 Desulfobacterales bacterium
GTCTTTTTGCCCAGTAACCATGTTGAAATCCAACTGAATTTTGTGGCAATAGATTATACTGCAGTATTTTGCTTTTCTGAGAATTGCCTAAGCATCTTCCATGCCAACCCGGCGTTAGGCATATAATCCCCTGGCTCCATGGGATCCATAATTATTCTAATCTAAATAAATATCTAGCCGGGCAGGAAAATTTAAAAAAAGGACCAGAATGGTAACGCTAAAAAACATGAAACGAAATTATAACGTTATTTAACGTTACGTTAACACTTTTCCGTACAGTTTTCCCCAAATAGGCAAATCCAAGGCTTGCTGCAGATACAAGGATTTTCCGCAAAAAAATATTTCGCAATCACTTAGGGTGGTGTGACGAGGATTTGTTCACCGCCGCAGCGGTCTACCAAAACCAAACCCGCCAACGCCCAAAAGATTTTGAATAGGGGCCTATGCCCGAGGATACAATGCGGTGCAGATATGCCGCCCGGGCCCGGCTGCCCTGCCCGCCCTATGCAAAAATGGCACGCTTTTTGAAAAATTATTCGGCAGGTGGCCGCAGCGCCGCATGAGGAAATAAATCAAATATAAATCAGGAAAATTTGTTTATGTATACATCAACACAAGATATTAGGCCCGAAATCGTGAATGCGCATTCTCCGAAGCGGCTCCGGGATCTGCTTTGGGCTTACTGTCAGGGGCATCGTATCGCTTGCACACCGGAACTTGAAATCGTGCCGGCCGATTTTTTTAACCAGGGGGAGTGGACCAAGGGTTACATTTTTTTATGTCGATTCACGGGCACCATTGACAACAACGCATTCAACTTCAGAAAATGCTATACCAAAGGCCTTTACAAAAATTTCTGCCAAAATGCCATGAACGCGGCCTGGGTGGCCAACCGGCATCTGAAAAAGGATTACAGCCGGTTTAAAAAAGCGGGGATTGAAATACCGGAAAACTTGTTCACGCTCCAGGATTTCACCCTAAGAAAATGCATGGAAATGGAAGATGACACCGATTGTCCGCCAATGACCATCTATGATTTCATCTACATTGCCGATGAAGGCAATCAAGTAGTCGTGGAGGTGATGCTGGATAAAATATTGGCTTTTGAGCATCACGCGGACACGGATGTTGATCAAATCTTTCTCGTCGGGGATTTTAAAGTCATTGCACTTGGAAAAATCAGCCGCTGCCAGCGCTGCCTGGCCAACTATTCCGCCGCTAACGAAGACTTTGAAGAGCCTGAAATGATTCGCATCGCCAATAAACGCCTGCAAGCCATCTACTATGCATTTAAGCGGGCCGGAATTTGTTACAATGAAAGGTTTTTCACATAGTCATGAATCTTAAAGCATTAAACATGGACATTTCTGCGGATTCATGCTTGCCCATGGCACTGCGCTATGCCGCATACACTATCTTAATATTTGCCGTGACCATCTCGCTTCCGACATTTCTTCAGAATGAAAGCATCGCGGCTTTTAAAGAAGGCGGCTGGGTCGAATGTTGCCAGTTAATGCTGCTTGGCCATGGTGATTTCCTTCAGTCGTTAATGGGGGACAATTATGATCGCAGCTACAAGCGGGTGATTGAAGAAAGCCTGGAGCTTATGGGATATATCCTGGTATTCGCGGGCACCATCGAGGCGTCAGTGGAATTAAGGGCTGAACCAATTGCAAAGCCTGCTTTTAAAATTTAAAAAATATATCCGAAGTAATTTAATTGATTCAAATCCGGCATATTCAAAAACAAAGCTTGATATGGACCCTTTTGATTCTATGCTTGGGCATGGCCAACTCTTCAACCGCAGAGCCTCGGCATGACGCCTGTTTATCCGAGGATCACCGCACATTCAGCCTTTATATGGAAAACGACGCCTTTGTCGGTGATGACGATCAATACAGCAACGGGTTAAAGTTCACCTGGAGCCGGTTTGGCTTATCCAAGCTGCCGAATGACGCATGGTTTCACAAATGGCTCTATCCAGCTATTCGACTTTTCGGATTTGACCGGACGGACGGCTCAGAAAAAGCCCTCTCCTTTTCTATCGGCCAAAATATTTTTACTCCGGATGACATTAAGCAGAGAGAACTGATCAAAGATGACCGGCCATATGCCGGTATCACATACGCTGAACTGGGATTTCATAAAAGAACGCACACTCGCATGCATACCCTGGGGCTCTGCACCGGCATCGTCGGACCAAACTCTTATGCCGAAAACATGCAGTCTGCATTTCATGACATCTTAGACTGCAACAGCCCAAAAGGATGGGACAATCAATTAAAAAATGAACCGGTCCTTGGACTGATCTATGATTATAAAAATAAACTTCTGGCAACAGGCCTTAATGGGGGATTCGGAAATGACATGACCGTTAACACGGGCGGCGTTTTAGGCAATGCCACGACCTTTTACCACATCGGCCTTTTCTATCGATGGGGGTGGAATATTCCAGCGGACTATGGTAATTTTCCTATCCAGCCGGCCTCCTGCCTCAATGCGGAAATGGAAGAAAACCTCTGTCTCAGCCCGGCGGGCCGCTGCGGCGTCCATCTCTTTTTTTCGGCAAACGGCCGCGCTGTGTTGCGCGACATTTTCCTGGACGGCAACACATTCCGGGACAGCCACAGCGTGGATAAAAAGCCTTTTGTCGGCACCTTCATGACCGGTATCGGCTTTATCGGCGGTTCCTTCAAAACCGTGCTCGCCTATGTTTACCAGACAGAATCATTTGAGGAACAGAAAGATCCCCAAGTATTCGGATCTGTCAGCTTTGCTTACCGCTACTGATTCAACTGGATGGCTTATCAAAAAACAATTATACCGCCGCAGCATTTTTGAAGCCCAATATCTGTGTTATTGTTAAGCGGGGCATGTGCAGAAAATCGCCATTGCTAACAAGCAAAAGAGACAGCGGCCTAAGCCCGCACACGCCCCGCAATGACAGCTTGATCCGTCAATTGCCCAGCGTATCCGCGACTGCCTCTTTTTGAACATGCTCATCCCACTTTTCGCCCCACAAATCCGGAACTGTCTCCTCCACCGGAAGAATGGACTCAAAGGAAACATCCATTTCATTAAAAATCCGTTTCAGTTCATTCTCATCCGGGGCCAGCCATATGCAGTAGCGCCAGCCTTCGTCGTTGTTGATATAGGTCCGAACCCAGGTGGCAGATTCAATATTCGCCATTTTTCGCCAATTGTCCTGCACCACGTTACAGTCTATGTTGGGATCGTGATGTACCACCATGAATTTTTGTTTTCTTGCCATAACAAACCTCCTTTTATTCATTGATTGTGTTTTTAAACATACCGGGATGGACCCTACATCCCAACACCCCAAAACGCCGATCCGGATTTTGGGCATTTACCAATAATATTATTAAGTAGCATCATCTGTGCCAAATCGATGAAAATAAATTCAAAATCAAATACCGGTTAGCCTTGTCGGACGACTACTGAAAGCCCAAAAAAGCAACAGGCAGTCGGATGATTTAAATCCGACTGCCTGCTGACATGGAGAGAGAAGGAGGTTGTAAATGCTCCGCCTTTCTAATCATGCAAGCCGCATACCAAAATTCCGGCTTAAGGCGAATGGCTTCGCAAAAAAAAATAAACGTCCGGCATACCATTATCTTTCGAACACTTCCGAATCCTCTTTCTTGCCAATCCAACCCGCTTAAAAAAAAAGGAACGTGAAGGTAACGCTACCTTAACAGCCAATAACCGTTCCCTGATGCCCGCAAGCGCAAAATATGCCCATATAGAAGCACTATTCGCTTCTGGTATCTATTTTGCATGATTTTATGGATTTAACTTTTGCCCGTTATTTATTCTTATTACCCAAAATAAAGGAGCCCAAATGAAACAAACAGATGTACTGGTGATCGGCGGGAGCGCGGCCGGAATTGTGGCGGCCACAACAGCCAAATCCTTTCACCCGGATAAATCCGTGATGCTTGTTCGAAAAGACCGGGACGTACTGGTACCCTGCGGCATCCCCTATATTTTCGGAACCCTGGAAAGCAGTGAGAAAAACGTGGTACCGGATGCGGTCCTGGCCAATGCCGGGGTGGAACTAAAAATTGACGAAGTCCTGACCATTGATCAAAACGCAAAAACCTGCCGCACCGCAGACAACACAGAAATCGCCTTTGACAAGCTGGTTCTGGCTATCGGCTCAGCCCCGGTCAAACCCGGCTGGCTTGAAGGCGCGGACCTGGAAAATGTATTTACCATTCCCAAAAACAAAGACTACCTGGATGATCTGAAATCCCGCTTAGACGGGCATCGGCAGGTAGTCGTGGTCGGCGGGGGATTTATCGGCGTGGAACTGGCGGATGAACTGGCCAAAACCGGCAAAACCGTTACCCTGATTGAAATGATGCCCTATATTTTAAGCGCGGCATTCGACAAGGAATTCGCCGCAAGGGCCCAGAAAACGCTGGAAGACCGGGGCGTGCCCGTCAAGGCCGGTGCGGGCATTAAAAAAATCAACGGTAACGGAAAAGTTTCCGGCTTAACGTTAAACAATAATGAAACCCTGGATGCGGATGCAGTGATCTTGTCTGTGGGCTACAAGCCCAATTCCGAGCTGGCTGAAAACGCCGGACTGCCCGTCAATGAAATGGGGTTTATCAAGGTAAACGAATACATGCGCACTGAAAACCCGGATATCTTCGCTGTCGGCGACTGCGCGGAAAAATACAGCTTTGTCACCCGTACCCTTAAAAGCACCATGCTCGCCTCAACCTCCTGTGCAGAAGCCCGGATTGCAGGGATGAACCTGTATAAGCTCTCTACGGTACGATCCTTCGGCGGCACCATTTCCATTTACTGCACCGCCATCGGGGATACGGCCTTTGGCGCGGCCGGGGTAACGGAAAACCTGGCCATTGAGCGCGGGTTTGACATCATTACCGGCACATTCGAGGGCGTGGACCGGCATCCCGGCACCCTGCCGGACACCCGGCCCCAAGCGGTAAAGCTGATTGCCTCCCGGGATTCCGGCATTGTGCTGGGCGGGGAAGTCATCGGCGGCAAATCCACCGGAGAATTAACCAATCTGATCGGCTTTATCATCCAAAGCCGCATGAGTGTTGACGCGGTATTGACCGCCCAGATCGGCACCCATCCGCTCTTAACCGCGCCGCCCACCGCCTATCCGTTAATCAAGGCGGCGGAGGCGATTGCGCGGCAAAGAAAAACATTCGCTTAAAAATTGTCTTTTCGAGCGGCAGCGAGAAATCTCTAAATCGGATTCAGCCGGCAAGCTTTTCCGCCTGCTCGAGCAGAAGCGATTTTAAGCGGTCCAGGGTAATGGGATACGGCTGGATGGGAATTCCCATCCAGTCCGAATATTCCAGAAGTTCCTCGGCATGCTCGGCCATATACTCATCCATGAATCCGATGCCGTCGAGCACCATGGCCCCGCCCGTATGCTTGGGAAAATTCTCATTGGCCAGGCCTTTGTCCCAGCCCTTATACACCTGATGGCGGAATTTGATCCAGCCGGGGGTTAGCCACAGCACCTTTTCACCGCCCGCCCAGGCCTCGCGCTCGGACTCGCTGGCCAGCATATCCATGCAGTGCGTGGCATTGATCCGGGCGATGTTTCCGCCCTGCTCTGCGATAATCGTATCAATGGTGCGGGTGGGGTTGTTGGCATTCACATAACAGAATTTACCGCCGTAAACCACCAGGATTTTATCCGTCTTCTGCCGGGCGCGCTCGATTTTGGCCGGCAACTGGTTTTCCAGCTCCCGGGGGCTCTCATGCAGGCCCGGCGTGGTGTAATAGACATGCTCCGCATCCAGAAATCCCTGACTGCGAAGATAATTTAACTCCAGACTCAATGTGCCGCAGGACACGATGGCAATATTCTCAAATGATATATCCGTCATGGTATACTCCTTAATTGGCGGTTTCTTTGAGGTTTTTCATGATACTGGGAAACTGCTCCATGTTGGTATGGGGCAGAAACAGGGCTGAGGTAAACTCGTCCATGAAACTGGTGTTGGTTGAAAAATCCAGATAGGTCATGGCATGGCAGATTTCTTTGGCGGTTTTTCGGTGCGCATCCGAGAGAAGCCCCATATATGCGCCGCAGATACTGCTATTGCCATAGTAATGGAATTTATCGCGGTCAATGTCCGGCAGCAGGCCGATGGCCACCGATTTTCCGATATCTAAAAACTGGCCGAAGCCGCCGGTGATAATGACCCGGTCAATCATGTCAAAAGTCACCCCCACCTGGTTTAAAAGCACGGTAAATCCGGCATAGACCGCGCCCTTTGAACGAAGGAGGTTGTCGATATCCGATTCGGTATAGACCAGATCCTCCTCCATAGGCGTCTCATCGGCATAGGCCAGAACATAAGCCGGTTCATCTCCCACCGCCCCCATCCGGGGATGGTCCGGCGGCAATTGAAACTTGCCCCGCTGATCGATAATGCCGGTAAGCATCATCCCGGATAAAAGCTCAATCATTCCGGAGCCGCAAATCCCTCTGGGCGCATGGCCGCCAATGGTTTTCAGTTGGGGCTCAAATGTATTTCGGTCAATTGACACACCTTCGATGGCGCCTTCCTCAGCCCGCATCCCCCACCTGATGCCGCCGCCTTCAAACGCTGGCCCGGCCGAGCAGGACGCACAGATCAGCCAGTCTTGATTGCCCAGCACAATTTCGCCGTTGGTGCCCACATCGATGAACAGGGTCATTTCCGCTTCCCTATGGAGCCCTGAATACAAGACGCCGGAGACGATATCTCCGCCCACGTAGCTGGCCGGCCCCGGCATCACATAAACCGCGGCATTGGGATTGGCCTTTAAGCCGATATTGCCGCTCTTTAACACCGGAAACTCGGAAATCGACGGGATATATGGCTCCCGCCGGATATAGCGGGGCTCGATTTTAAGTAAAAGATGCGTCATGGTGGTATTGCCGGAGACCACAATGTTATGGATTTGTTTGGCATCCGCGCCTACACCGTCTACCGCCTCCTTAATCAGGGTGTTAATGGTGGAAAGCGCCAGGGTGCTCAGCTTTTTCACGCCGTTTTTCTCCGCACACACGATCCGGTTAATCACATCATCGCCGCAGGCAGACTGCCGGTTGTGGCCGGAGGTGGCCGCCAGAATCCGGCCGTCGGTCATGTCCACCAGATAGACAACAATGGTGGTGGTGCCAATATCAATGGCCAGACCCAGGCTGGATTGGCTGGTATCCCCGGGTTCCACCGCAACCACCTCGCTTGAGCAGGATTTGTGAATGATCGATGCGGTCACACGCCAGTGTTCATCCCGCATGCTGGCTGCAAGCTCCCGCATCACTTCAAGGCCTATGCTGAGACGGCTGGTATCCACGCCTTTCTGCGCAAGCCCGCGCCGCAGGCGATCCATATCGCTCACCGAATCATCCAAAGTGGGCGGACTCAGCTCCATCGGGATTTTTTCAAGCATGGGCTGGATATCCGTTACCAGGCCATGGAGCTTGCGGGTCACCTCCTCGCCCATGCCGGCTACCTTGAGCTTTCGCTCAAGGGTCTCTTCCGGCACGCGCACCGCGACCGGGCCTTTTACCCGCGTCTGGCAGGCAAGCACATACCCCTTCTGCTTTTCCCGGTCTGAAAGGAGCGCCGTCTCTGTTTTTTCAATTTCTCCCGACTCAATAATCAGTTTGCATTTGCCGCATGCGCCCTTGCCGTTGCACGAGGCATTGATGTAGACATCCGCCTTTCGGGCCGCATCCAGCAGGGTTTCGCCCGCCTTGACCTCAACGGACTTGTCATCGGGCTGGAATATCACGCTATATTCGCCGGCCGCTTGGGCCGCTTCATCGGATTCACTCAGTCTTTTCGACCCCTTGTTCATAAACCAGATGGGGCACGCGCTCCGGTATTTGCAGTAAAGTTCCGGGTCCCGGCACGCCATGCATTCATCACACAGATAGATATTGTGCTTCATGCATTTGTAGCTGGTTTCTCTTTCTGGATGGTTCACACACTTACCCATAAATACGCCTCCGATATTAAAAAGAATATGTTTTGATTCGAATTTTAATCAAATTCAATAGGTTTACCTCGCCAACCCGCAAAGATCGCAAAGGTATCTTTAAGTTTAAAAGGGAAAAAACTTTAATCCCAAACAGCCGTTTGATTGCCCGGCCCGCCCTGCGATCAAACGCGCTTCAGCTCTTGATCAATGGCCTTGCAGAGCTCGGCTTCCGGATGCACGCCCACCAGCCGATGACATTCGGTGCCGCGATTGAATAAAATCATGGTCGGGATACTATGCACATCAAAGCGGCGCCTTAATCGCTCAAGCTGATCAATATTTACCTCCAGCAGCTTGATACGATTGCCGTAGCGGCGGTCCAGCCGATCCAGAATGTCCACCTGAGCCCGGCACGGCGCTGACCATGGGGTCTCAAAACAGGCCAGGCACAGGCCATTGGCGATTAACGGATCAAAGCTGCTTTCATTTTTCAGGGTTTCAGTTGTCATAATCCATCGAAACTCGACACTCTTGCATAAAGTCGACGCGGGCTGGCAACTTCAAGGCATTCCAACCTTCCGCTGAAATCGGATTGCACCGATCAAATCCTAAATAACAACCATATTCAACATTTATGCCAGTTCCATAAGAAAGCCCACAGATCAGGGATCATGGGTAAAGGTAAAAAAAATCAATGAACGATTGACAAGACAGGTAACGATTGGTAACGTTATGTAACAAACTGTAACGACTCACCCTGTAAAGGAAACAGACATGCAGAATAAAAGCGTTTGGAGCGACCGGTTTGCCGAGCGCCTGCTCGATTCCATGGCTGAAGGCGTATTTACCTTAGACACCGAGGGCCGGATCACCTCGTGGAATCCGGCCATGGAGCGCATCACCGGCTACACCTCGAAAGAGGCCGTCGGCCAGTCCTGCCAGCTGCTTAAATTTTCGAAATGTTTCGACCGGACCTGCCCGTCCGCGATCTCGGAATGCGGCATTTTCAAAAAGGGGACGGTGGATCCCACAGAATGCCAGCTTCAGCATAAGGACGGCCGATTCATATCCATCATCAAAAATGCCCGGGTGGTAAGAAACCAGCAGGATCAACCCATCGGCGTGGTGGAGACCGTTACTGATCTCACCGAACTCACCCAGGCGCGGCAGAAGGTTGAAGAGGCCCAGAGAAAACTCCTTGAAGTCTACCAGTTCGGTAATATTATCGGCAAAAGCCATGCCATACAGGAAATCTTTAACGCCATCCGGGTGGCGGCCAAAAGCGATGCCACCGTGCTGATCCAGGGCGAATCAGGCACCGGCAAAGAACTTGTTGCCAGCGCCATCCACTACAACAGCGAACGCGGGCAGTGCCCCATGGTAACGGTCAACTGCAGCGCACTGTCGGAATCCCTGCTGGAAAGCGAGCTATTCGGCCATGTCAGGGGCGCGTTCACCGGCGCCCATAGGGACCGGCTCGGGCGCTTTGAAGAGGCGGACACCGGCACCATATTCCTGGATGAAATCGGCGATATCAGCCCGTTCATCCAGTTAAAGCTTCTTCGGGCCATTCAGGAAAAGCAGATCGAGCGGGTGGGCGAATCCCGGAAACGAAATGTGGACATCCGCATTATCACCGCAACGCACAAGGACTTCTACGGCCTGGTCCAGACCGGCAATTTCCGTGAAGACCTGTATTACCGGCTGAAGGTCTTTCCCATATATCTTCCACCGCTTCGAAACCGCCGGGAGGACATACCGCTTTTGACCCGGCACTTCATCCAGAAATTCAATAAAAAAACCGGCAAGCAGATCCAGGATTTGTCGCCGGATGCCATGCGGATTCTAATGGATTACAACTGGCCGGGCAACGTCCGCGAGCTTGAAAACGCCATTGAGCACGCCTTTGTTTTGGCCGGCGGGGACCAAATCGGTATTTTTGATCTGCCCGTGGAAATCCGGCAGATGGAATATTATCCTGTCCGTCCTGCGGAAACCCCGAATTACAAGCCCCGGCCGCAGCAAAAGATTACAAAAACGCTTCTGTTGGAACTGCTTCATGAATGCGACTGGAACAAGGCGGAAGTCGCCCGGCAGCTTGGCCGCAGCCGCACATCGATATGGAAGTATATGAAAAAATGGGATATTCCCTTGGACGGGCCCAATGTATAGGCGTCGTGGAATCAACAGATGAACGGGCATGCAACGGCCCGTCCATCTGCTGATTCGGAGGGTGACAAGTTAGGAGGTAATGCCAAACCCGCTAACATTTTATGCAATTTATATACCAAATTTAAATAGCTTCGGGGATACCGAAACCCATGAAGCGGAGTCATCAATGGCTGATATCAAAAATCAAATCCGTTCCGAGCTGCCCCCAAACGTCACGGAGATTATTCTGGAGAGCATCTCCGAAGGGGTGTTTACCGTGGACAAGGACTGGCGGATCACCTCCTTTAACCGGGCGGCCGAGGAAATCACCGGGGTCCCCCGGGAGGAGGCCATCGGCAAGCACTGCTGGGAAGTGTTTCGGTCCAACATGTGCGAGTCCGCCTGCGCGCTGCAGCGGACCATGGCAGAGGGCACCCCGATTGTCAACTCCTCCACCTATTTTATCAACAACGAGCGCCGCCGCATCCCGGTGACCGTCTCCACGGCAGTCCTTCGGGATGAAAACGGCAGCGTCATCGGCGGGGTGGAAACCTTCCGGGATGTGAGCCAGGTGGAGGAACTCAAAAAAGAACTGGACGGCCGCTACCAGATGGGCGACATGGTCAGCCGGAGTGCGGGGATGCAGAAAATTTTCGCCTTGATCCCCCAGGTTGCGGCAAGCGACAGCACCGTGCTGATCCGGGGCGAGACCGGCACCGGCAAAGAACTTCTGGCACGCGCCATCCACGAACAAAGCCACCGCAAAGACAAGCCCTTTGTGGCCATCAACTGCGGCGCCCTGCCGGATACCCTGCTGGAATCCGAGCTCTTCGGGTATAAAGCGGGCGCATTCACCAACGCGGTAAAAGACAAGCCCGGCCATTTCTCCGCTGCCAATGGCGGGACCCTCCTGCTGGATGAAATCGGCGATATCAGCCCGGCCTTCCAGGTAAAGCTTTTGCGCGTGCTCCAGGATAAAACCTATCAGCCCCTGGGCTCCACAGAAACGCATACCACCGATCTCCGGGTGCTTGCCGCCACCCACCAGGATTTATCAAAGATGGTCGCGGACGGCCGATTTCGGCAGGACCTGTATTACCGGATCAACGTGGTCACTCTGGCCCTGCCCCCCCTGAGAGATCGAAAAGAGGACATTCCGCTTTTGTGCGAGCGGATCATCGCAAAGATGAACCGAATGCGGGGCCGCGCGGTGACAGGTATCTCCCAGGAAGCCCTGGCCGTGTTAATGTCCTATGATTATCCCGGAAACATCCGGGAGCTTGAAAACATCATTGAGCACGCCTTTATCCTGTGCGCGGATGAAATAATCATGCCCGCCCATCTGCCCGAGCATTTGCGGCCCGGCCGGCAGGATGTCTGCGCGGTGGACACCGGCACCATGCAGGCGGCCAAACGCTCCGTGGAAGCCCAGGCTATTATCGACGCCCTTGAGCGAAACAATTACAACCGCCAGGCGGCCGCCCGGGATCTGGGCATCCACAAAAGCACCTTATTCCGCAAAATCAAGGCTTTAGAAATTGATCTGCCGGAGACGGACGGGCGATCCAGCCGGAGCGGGTAAAGAAAAATTTACTAAAAATTTAAAGGAATTGGGACCATTTTAGCAGGGTAAGAGTAAGAGCAAGAGTAAGAATAAGATTAAGTAAGATTAAGAGTAAGATTAAGACGGGGGATCCACCTACCCCTCAATATATTTCCGATAGGCGGCATCCGCCTTTGCGAGCACATGATCCAGATCCCGCGGATTCTCAAGCTCATGGTCGCAGCCGCAGCCCAGGCATTCCCGCTGGGAGCGGACCGGAAAAAACCGGCACGGAAGCCCCTGCCCCGTCTCATCCCGGCGCCGTCCATGGAAATCCTCGTTGGGCAGAAGCGAGGCATTGGACATCCCGTAATAATACCAGTTGGTCAGGGTGCAGCCCCCGCCGAGTTCCGGGCTCGGGCAGGAGCAGATGGTATAGGGCGTATCAAAAAGCTTCATGGATGAAAAAATGGTACCCCGGGCCAGATACTGAATGTTGGCGAATTCAAAGGCAAGCTCTTTGTGCAGCAGATGGGCCTTGTTGTTCTTATGCATGGACCGGATCCAGGTAGGCGTATACTTGCCTGTCACCGGCAGAATCTCCCAATCCGGATAGGTGGCCTCAAGAAGGGTTTCTATCCGGTACTCTTCGGCGCCGTTTTTACGAAGTAAGCGGAGCCGCTTAAAAAGTTCCGTATATTTGGCATCCGTATCCGGCAGTTTTCCATACCGGCGCCTGAGTGACTCATACCGGGCCATGAACCGATCCAGCAGCCGGCTGCTGTCTTTTTCTGAAAGCATGTTAAAGACTTTGCCGTCCTTTTTAAGGTCGTCCACAATACCGGCGCTCCGGCAGGCGCAGTGGCCGATGTATACCGGACTGGCCGTTAAAATGTCCTGCCATACCTCCTGAATCGGCAGCACCCGGCCGTTCAGTATATAGTTCAGACCGATATCCCGGAGCCTGTTAATCGTTTCTCCGGGCAGATGGCTGATCCACCAGGGCAGAAGCACGATCAGTTCATGGATTACCGGCACGGTCGTCTCCCGCCGCCACAACAGGTAGTCCCCGATTTTATCCGCCATGCGCCGGGCCACGGACCGTTTCAACCCTTTGGGCTCCTCCTTTATCAGTGCATGCATAATCCCTTTTCGCAGCAGACTTTTCTCAACCGATGAAATCTCGGCGTGCAAAGATTCCGGGTTGGCCCGCCGGATATCCCGCACCCTGTGTAAAAGGGCTGCCAGCTCATTTCGCGCAATGGGCCAGCGGCGCTTGAGTTCCTTTACTTCCGGCGGATCGCATATATTCTGCGGCAGATCGAGTTCGCCTGGATGCATGTCGGTATGATGGTGCATGAAGATTGGTCCTTATTATCTTAAAAAAAACATAGAGTTCCGTACTTAAACGGGGCGGACCGATTTTTCAATCAAATTTTCATATGCAACTTAAAAAGTCGCAGAATGGCATTGATTCAGGCAATACCATCGCATAATTGCAACCAAAATACACCCTTTTCCGCCACGCCAGCTTACCTGGATATAAAACAACTTATTGATATAATTATATTTAAATATTTAACTGGTCATATTTATAAATTTGGCATATTAAATGCAGATCCCTTTATACAAAGGAGAAACGCATGAGAATCGGGGTAACTGTCTGGGGAAATATTATATCACCGGTATTTGATGCGGCCAACACATTGCTTGTGGCAGACATGAACGCCGGGCGCATTGCTCATCAGGAGCGAATGCGGCTATACCCCGGATCCCCGGCGCATCAGGTGGAAACGCTCAAACAGGCCGGCGTTCAGGTTCTAATCTGCGGAGCGGTTTCTGAAGTCCCGGCAAATATGATTGAAGGGGCGGGCATCCGCTTGATTCCATTTATTACCGGCCAGGTGGACGAAGTCCTCCAGGCCTATGTAAGGCGGCAGCTGCCGGCACCGGGTTTTATGATGCCGGGCTGCGGCAGCCGGCGCCGCAGAAGACGCAGAGGACGAAATCGTTAAGAATATTTATAATACTATTTTAAATCATGATGGCAAAAGAAAACGTTCAAGTTCAAGGCGCCGCAAATCCCGAGGAATGAGGCGCACTCTTAGTGCGTTGAATGACGAGGGATGCAGCGCAACGCAGAAATTGGACGTTTTATGAAGCCATTCTTTAAGGAGGTGAACACTATGCCAAGAGGCGACGGAACAGGACCGGAAGGGCAAGGCCCGATGACCGGCAGAGGTATGGGCCGATGCGGCGGAAACACCGAACGCCGGCCGAAATCCCGGCGTCCCGGCCGGGCGGCTGGACGCGGACAAGGCGGCGGTCAGGGCCGCAGCCTGGGTCAACGGATTGCCACCGGATTCAACAATCTCAGACAGCGCGCCCGGGGCGGCAACGGCCGATCCGGCGGCGGGCGCGGGAGAAACAGCGCATGACAAATACGAAACAACGCATTAATAAATAGAATTAAAACAAATGGAGGTGAGCATTATGCCAGCAGGAGATAGAACAGGTCCAGTGGGCTACGGCCCGATGACCGGCCGCGCAGCAGGATTCTGCGCCGGTTATGGCGCTCCGGGATACGCCAATCCGGGATTTGCCCGGGGCAGAGGTTTCGGACGCGGCCGCGGATTAGGTCTCGGATTCAGGGGCGGCCGGGGCCCCGGCTTCGGCCGTGGTTTCGGATTCGGCCCAAGATGGGGGGCGCCCTCCCCAGGATACGGCTATTATCCGGCCCCGGCAGCCCCGGGACCGCAGGATGAACTCAATGTGCTGCGCCAGGAATCCGAAAACCTGAAAGCGGAACTCGATAACATCAACCAGCGGATTGCGGAGCTCGAATCCGCATCCGAATAGGTAATGCCATAATGATCAGGCCGCCGGCATCCGGCCGGCGGGCTGATTTAAAATGACAAAGAAAATAACCCTTATATCCATATGCAAAGGGGAAAACCCATCAACCACCCCCTTTTGTAAAAGAAAAACCCTCTAATTCCCCTTGAAAGTGGGCTTTTCAATCTCCCCCTTTGAAAAAGGGGGATTAAGGGGGATTTCAAAAAAGGAGCCGTGCCCTATGAAAATCACTATCTTATACGACAATGATGCCTGGGATCCCCGCCTGGAACAGGATTGGGGGTTTGCCGCCCTGATTGAAGCCTTCGGCCACACCATCCTGTTTGACACCGGCGCCAAGGGGCAACTCCTCTTAGACAACATGAAAAAACTAAACATTTCGCCGGAATCCATCGAAGAAATATTTATCTCCCACGATCACTGGGACCATACCGGCGGCCTGCTGTCCATACTGGACAAGAAACCGGTTCGCGTCTACGTGCCGGACACCATCTCAGCAGCCCTGCCGGCCAGGGAGACCATCCCCGTCAGCCTGTCAACCAAACTTCACAAACATATCTATTCCACCGGCACGCTTAAAGATATCGAACAGGCCATGTGCATCCAGCAGGACGGCAAGGTCGTGGTCATTGTCGGCTGCTCCCACCCGGGGGTTGATACCATCCTCAAATCAGCATCCGAAATCGGCGAAGTCTCCGCCTTAATCGGCGGGCTGCATGGCTTCAGCAATTTCGAGGCCCTTGATTCACTGGACATGGTCTGCGCCACCCACTGCACCCAGCACAAACAGGAAATCCAATCCCGCTTCCCCCAGATCGCTACCCCGGGCGGGGCCGGTAAAGTGATCGAGTTGTAGGCATCAAAGCGTTCCCATTGAAACGCAAATCATATTTTTCCCCCACTCGGAAAGCCTATCTGATTATAAATAAGTGCGGTTGACATATTACGCGCTGCGTAATATTAACATATAATTAAATCATTTGCCTGCCGCGATACGGAAAAATTATAAATTCCAGATTACATTAATTATATGATAGCAATTGGTTATAAATCATTGTCAATGTGGCGGGCGTCGTTTTAGTGGCCACAACCACTCACCTTGGGGAGATAAATCTATACAATTGCCGAATGCTCCTGAAAAACCGAAGATCTATCACATTACCCATATCAAAAATCTTCCAGGCATTATTGAGGCAGATAAGCTCTGGTCAGACGCGATGCGGCTTCAACAGGGCCTGGGGTGTGAACTTGTGGGCCTGTCAAATATTAAGCACCGACGGCTATATGATATTGAAGTTTCCTGCCACCCGGGCACAAAGGTTGGCGATTATGTTCCCTTTTATTTTTGCCCGCGATCATGCTCTATATTATTCATATGGGGAATTATCCTGAACTCAGTTATAGTGGCGGGCAGGGACCCATTGTACACTTGGTGGCGGATTTGCATGATGTCGTGGTATGGGCTGAATCCGTGAACAAAAAATGGGCTTTTACTGATTGTAATGCCGGTGCATACTATGCGGAATTTCTAAACGATTTGGATAAGCTGCATGAATTGAATTGGGAGTCCATCAATGCCACAGATTTTCGGGATCCTCGGATTAAGGATGGAAAGCAGGCGAAATTTTTGATGCATGAATGGTTCCCGTGGCACTTAATTGAAAAAGTTGGTGTGCTGAATCAAAAGGTTGCAGATGATATCCAGGAAATGGTTGCCGCTTCATCTCACCAACCGGCAGTAAATGTTGAACCGCAATGGTACTATTGAAAATAAGGGAGTCTGGCATGATTGAATTCCATAAGGGTGACATTCTGAAAACAAAGACAGATGCCCTTGTAAACACGGTGAACTGTGTTGGCGTCATGGGCCGAGGTATCGCCTTGCAATTTAAAAAGGCCTATCCGGAAATGTTCACATGCTACAAAAAAGTCTGCGAGAAGAATGAATTGTGGCCGGACAAGGTATTGACTTATAATCTCGATAGCTTTTTTCCGCCTCATTATATCATAAATGTGCCGACCAAAAGGCATTGGCGAGGCAAAAGCCGGATCGAGGATATAGAGGCGGGACTTAAAGCGTTGGTGGATGAAGTACAACGCCTGAAAATTGACTCCATTGCCATACCGCCTCTTGGTGCCGGGTTAGGGGGGTTGGATTGGGATACAGTTAAAGCCTTGATTGTAAAATATTTTTCTGAGATACCCGGCGTCCGGACTGTTATTTTCGAGCCCCGGGGGGCTCCAGAAGCCAAAGAAATGGTTAAACAACCTAAAGCGCCGAATATGACCGAAGGTCGTGCCGCTTTGCTTTGCCTTATGCAGCGGTACTTGGCCGCCCTTATGGATCCTTCAGTGACACTGCTTGAGATTCACAAGTTGATGTACTTCATGCAGGAAGCCGGCCAGCCCTTGAAGTTGAACTATTCGAAAGGGATATATGGACCATATGCGACCAATTTACGCCATGTTATGACTCATATTGAAGGGCATTTCATAGATGGATACGGGGATGCAGCAGATAAGCCCGACAAAGAAATTGAACCCCGCCCCCAAGCAATGGAGGCGGCTGAAGATTTTCTTAAAACCAACCAAGACAGCCATAGCCGATTGAACCGTGTTTCTCAGTTAATTGAAGGCTTTGAAACCCCGTTTGGCATGGAATTGTTATCTACCGTCCATTGGGTAGTAACAAAAGAAGGGGCTGTTAATTACGATCAAGCTGCTAAAAAAACTTACGAATGGGGAGATCGCAAAAAAATGTTCAAAGAAAAACATCTCCGCGTTGCCTATGATATTTTGAACAGTAAGCAATGGCTTTCATCCCCAAACAATGCAGCGGAATAATCAATGGGTTATAAACGGATTATCATCAATCGGTTCGGCGGCCGGGACGTGCTCGAAATGGTTGAGGAGGACAAACTTCCGGAGCCCGGCCCCGGCGAAGTGCGCGTCAAAGTTCTGGTCACCAGTGCGGCGTTTACGGACGTGATAATTCGAAAAGGGATGTATCCCGAAGTAAAGGAGAAGCCGCCCTTTACATTGGGCTATGATTTAGTGGGCGTGGTGGATAAGCTGGGAGACGGCGCTACCCGTTTTAAGGTGGGCCAACGGGTGGCGGACATGACGGTGCTTGGCGCGTATGCCGAATACATCTGTCTACCGGAAAACCGGCTGACGCCCGTGCCGATTGACCTTGATCCGGCGGAAGCAGTCAGCATGATTTTAACCTATGTGGCCGCCTATCAACTGCTTAACCGAGCGGCCAACGTCAAACATGGTCAGCGCATTGTGGTGCATGGCGCCGGCGGCGCCGTTGGCACCGCTCTGCTCCAGCTGGGCCGGCTGATGGATCTGGAAATGTACGGCACGGCCTCCGCAGCCAAGCAGGACCTGGTAGCGGCTCTCGGTGCCACGCCGATCGACTATCAATCAGAGGACTTTGCCGCCCGCGTCCCCCAAACCGCAGGGGAAGGCATTGATGCGGCCTTTGACCCCATCGGCGGCAAGAATTTCAAAAAATCCTTCAACCTGCTCCGCAAAGGCGGCGCTCTGGTGGCGTACGGGTTCTATAACGCGGTCACAGGCAGAGGCGGCTCCATTGCGCTTGATTTTTTACGGCTCAAAATCTGGCATATGCTGCCGAACGGCCGATCCGCCATGTTTTACTCCATCGGCGCGCTTCGCCAAAAACATCCGGAATGGTTTTCAGAGGATCTGGACCTGCTCTTCGACTTGCTTTAAAAGGGACAAATAAAGCCCATCATTTCCGAACGTATGCCATTGGCAGACGTCAGGCGCGCCCACGAGCTGATTGAAGAAGGAGCGGTGGAGGGAAAAATTGTTTTAACCGTCTCAGATACAGCCGCCTGAACTTCAAACCCGTGAAACTGCCTGAAGGGGGAAAAAATGCGAAAACTCATGATCTGCTTTGCCGCCGGCTGCGCAGGGGCCCTGGTTAACAGCCTGGCCGTCTGGCTTTCCGGCAAATACGGTATCACGGATGTTTTCGGCGTGGCCATGGCGCCGGAATTTTCTCCGGCATGGATCTATCCGCGGATCGTCTGGGGCGGGATCTGGGGTTTTTGTTCCTGTTGCCCATCTGGAATGCCCGGCCATTGGCAAAGGGGGCATTTTTAAGCATATTTCCGACCATCGCCCAGCTTCTGGTGGTATTTCCCATACAGGCCCATAAAGGCTATCTGGGCCTGGAGCTGGGGCTGTTGACCCCTGTGTTTGTGATCGTGTTTAACCTGATCTGGGGCTGGGCGGCCGCGTTTTTAATTAAATTTGCCAGATGAAAAGCAGCCTGCCAGCCGTGGATTGAAAAACTGACGGGCAAGCGGAGCCTATCCCTCTAAAAATTCGAATCCGGCACAGTCAGCAGATCCATGAGTTCATTGCGCGAAAAGGTTTTAAGCACCCCGGGATCGTCTTCTTTTACAATATCCGCCATGAGATGCTTTTTGCGGGCAATAATGGCCGATATTTTTTCTTCAAGAGTGCCTTCGGTCACCAGTTTGAAAACCTGGACCCCGCGTTTCTGGCCTATCCGGTGCACCCGGTCCGTTGCCTGGTCCTCCTTGGCGGCGTTCCACCAGCGGTCGTAATGGATCACAACCGAGCCGGCGGTTAAATCAATGCCTGTGCCGCCCGCTTTTAAACTGCCGACAAATACGCGGCAGGCCGGATCCTCGTTAAAGCGGTCGATCACCTGTTTCCGGTTCCGCGTGGCACCGGTCAGACTAACCCCATCAATGCCGTTGTCTTTTAAATAGGATTCAATCATCCGGATCATGGCCACAAACTGGCTGTACACCACTACCTTTTGACCGGTTTCCAGGCAGTTGGAAAGCAGCTCCTTAAAAAGCTCCCATTTTCCGGAGTCCAGCGGCAGTTTGCCGGTCTGAAAACGATCCGGATCGATGATTGCCGGGTGATCGCAAATCTGTTTAAGAAGGGTTAACAAGGCAAAAATGTGGATGTAAGGGATATCCGCATCCGCTTTTTCAAGGCTGCTGACCAGGCCGCCGCCCCGATCGTTGACCGCCTCCCGGTACAGCCGGACCTGGGTGCCGGTGAGCCGGCAGTAGCGGATATCTTCGATTTTTTCCGGCAGTTCGGTTAACACCGAGGACTTAAGCCGCCTGAGGGTAAACGGCGCGATAATCCGGTTTAATTCGATTTTTCGGCGCTTTGCATGCCCCCGGCCGTCAAGATTTCCGTAGCGGGGTTCAAAGGCCTCATCAGCGCCCAGATAACCGGGCAGGCAAAGATCCATCAGGGCTTTTAGTTCGGACAGACGGTTTTCAATCGGGGTGCCGGTCACCCCGAGCTTGATGCGGGCATTAATGGCCTGGGCGGCAGCATAGGATTTGGTGGCTGGATTTTTTATTGCCTGGGCCTCATCAAAAGCGGCCATGGCAAACCGATAGCCTGACAGCTCCGCGATATCCCGATAAAGGATGCCGTATGAGGTAATCAATACCCGCCCCGGAAGTTCCATACCGTCAAGCTCCCGGGCCGCCCCGTGATAGAGCATTGGCGTCAATCCGGGGGCATGCTCGCTTATCTTCCGTTCCCAGTGCGAAATCACACTGGTCGGGCAAACCACCAGAAAAGGATCGGATTCCCCGCGATTCTCCAAAAGCCAGGCCATCAGGGCCATCACCTGATGGGTCTTGCCCAAGCCCATATCATCGCAGAGCAGCCCCCCGAATCGGTTCTCATACAGAAACAGGAGCCATTCCGTTCCGACCTTCTGGTAATTGCGCAAATCCGATGCCATGCCGGCCGGTTTGGAATAGGCGGCCGGAGGCTTTAGTTCCAATATGTCGGCGAGTTCCCGGCTTTCCGCTGAATCACCCCCTGAAACCGTGAGATCCGCATCCGTGGACGCCTTGAGCCGGAACAGATCCAGTCGGCTAAGCTTCAAGGCATCGGCCGGATTTTCCAGCTGATCGAGAATTGGATTGCCCGGCTGACCGGTCAAGTTATCCAGATTGAATGCCCGGGTATCCACACAGCCATTGGATACGGGAAGAAACCGCTTGCCTGTTTTTTTGGCCTGATAAAGCTCGGCCAGACTTACTTTTGCATCCGCGCCAAACCCGTAATCAATGGAGAGCCAGCACCAGTCCCGATCAAGCGCCTCAGGGGAGAGATCAATGGAGTGACAGACCGTGTGCACCTGCATCTGCTTGACGCTCTCATCCACAATATGCGGCGGACGGAACAGGTCGGTGCCGATTCGATCCAGCACTTCCGGCACCCGGTGCTTCTTGATCTTTTTACGGTATTTGCCGCCAAATTTCTCCCAAAGCGGATCCGGCTTTTTGACGGTGGCGAAAAAACCCTTTTCCGGAAAGTAAACAGTATCCTTATACCAGAATTTGCTCAGTTTCTTTCGTTCAATCAGTTCAGTGCCGCCATCCGGCAGGGTTAGCCGAAAGTAGAGGGTGATGATGAGGTTATGTTCAGCGTCAGCAGTTACCCAGGCAATGGATGCCAGGGCTTCGGGATACAACTGAAAATCATCGCGGTTTTCCAGATGCCAGCCGAGTTTGGAAATAACCCGATGGGCCCGGTCCCGGGGCAGAGTCAAATCGAACATGGGCTGGCTGTTATACAGGCAGCGAATGGCTATTGAACCATCTTTTTCATTGCTTTCCGCCTTGAGCATAACCCCGGCATCCCCGCTGAGCCGGTAGCAATGATACGCGAACCGATACCAAAAACCGGCCTCAAAGGCCTGCCGACGGGTCTGAAATCCTGCATATGCCATTTCCTCCTCAGATTCGGTGAGCGTCATGCGCGCCAGCATGCCAAGAATCCGGCCCCGGTGCAGCGCATCAGCCTCTTCCGGATGCAGGTCGCAGCGCTGGAGCAGAAGATCCTGTTCGGTGATACTGCCGTCGGAAACCCGATGGTCCGGAAAATAGGCGATCTGCCAGCCGCCGGCTGGCGGGGCCAGGCAAAGCACTTCCCGGTCCCCATCTGCCCCATTCTGATTCAAAACCTGCAAATTCCGGGGCTCGACCCGGTGGGCCTCATGCAGTGCAACCGCCAGCTCATACCAGGTACTCTGTCGAAACGGGGTGTCAAAATCCGGGGCGCTGCCGATTTCCGGTATCATTTTAGACAGTTCCTGGACATGGGCGCAGGTGCGGTTTTCTTTATACGCCCGGCAGTTGCAGTTCATTGAACCGGCTGCGGACTTTTCTCTGCTCACCCAGATAGCCGGGCCCGGATCCGGATTACCGGGCTCGGGAATCAGGGCGACGGCATGACGGTAATATTCGATACGCTGGCTACTCGTTGGCATAACATTTATCCGGTGAGGAATCTGGCCTCATAAAAAGTATTTAGAATTATTTATCATTCCTTCGTAATCGTCGGGTTCTTGGGGGTGGTTATAAAATATAAACAATAGCCATATCAATTAAAAAAATATTTCTAATTCTGGCAGCCAGCGGCTGCATTTCCGAATTAACCATTGATGCAATGCGTTATAAAATGGTATGTCATTTTCGCATGTTGTGTTTTGATCAGGAAGCCAAACTGCGATCTATAACCATAGGGCGGTATTTATGATCTATTTTGATGATCTGCTGAAGGCAGCGGATTTCCGCCAGGCGGTAGAAGAACTGGCGGCGGATTTCAGAAAAACGCACGGGCTGCCCCAGATCCATCAGCTGGGGCTCTTGGTGGAAGACGTGGAAACCGCTGCCAAAGAGCTGGAGGCCCGGGGCATCGGGCCGTTTTTTATTGCCGCCGGATCACCGGTATTCTGGATGGAGCGTGGGGATAAAAAAGCCATTCAGGGCAGACTCGGACTTGCCTATTATCAGGGCATCGAGCTTGAACTCCTGGAGCCGCTGGAGGGGTCTGAATTTTATACCCGGAGCCTGGATCCGGACGGCCGCATTGTGGTGCAGCAGCTGGGATTTCTGGTGGATGACGTGGAAACCTGGGCGGATCAGCTCACCATGGCCGGCACCTCTTTATGGCTGCTGGGCCGGCTCAGGATAGGGCCGGCAAAGTACGACTTCGCCTATATGAAGCCCATGGAAGAGAAGCGCAACATGATCATTGAGTTGATCACCTGGCGTCTTTTGGGAAAACCCATCGGCGCGCCCAAGAGGCTTTTAAAGACTTTGGGGAAACTCCAAAAATTAACCGGCAAACGCACGATCCGGATATAGCGACAAAAAACTGGCCTGGGAAACACTCGCATGAAATGGCGCGTCCCTGATATAATCGATTTTGAATACCTGCTGCGGGAACGTTTCCGCCAAAACCTGGATGGTGCAACAGGCGACGCGGACCGGCAGATCTATCAGGCGTTTATCCAAAACCATCCGGACATGGCCGAAAAGCCGGAATCGATTCGCCGGAAGGACCTTTTCAGGTACTGGCTGTCCCGGAAACGCGAAGAAATCAAGGCCGCCGCCATTGACCCGGCCGTGCTGCCGGGAGAGGCGGCAGCGGAAACCCTTGGCCTGATCCGATGGATAACCGGTATTTTCGGCATCCTTTTCGGCGCCGGCCTTTGCGGATCGCTCCTGGCCTATGCCGGAGATGATCCAATTAATATTTTTTCCTGCCTGTGGGTTATGATTGCCCCGCAGCTGATTCTGCTTCTGCTGCTCGGCGCATCAAGCCTTTTCCGCAAAATCGCCCCCGGCATATCCATCGGCGGGGTGTACCCCTTATTAATCGGCATTTTCCGGCGCTTTATCAATAAACTCATCAATTCAAGGTATAACGCGCTGTCAGCAGAAAGACGGACCCGGATCGAGGCGGTGATCGGCATGATCGGGCAGAGCCGGACCATCTATGGCCAGATTCTGTGCCGGCCCGTTTTTATCATCGGCCAGATCTTTGGCATATGCTTTAATGCCGGCATCATCGGGGTATTACTGCTAAGGGTTACCATCACGGATCTGGCCTTCGGCTGGCAGTCCACCCTGCAGCCGGCAGGGGAAACCGTCTACCGCATTGTGGATACCATTGCCCTTCCCTGGTCCTGGTTTCTGCCGGAGGCTATTGCCCATCCCACAATTGCCCAGATTGAGGGCAGCCAGTTTGTTCTAAAACAAGGCATGCAGCACCTGAATAATGCGGATCTTGTGGCCTGGTGGCCGTTTCTGCTGCTTGCGGTCCTCTTCTACGGGCTGATCCCGCGGCTTTTAATATTTACGGCCACAGTGATCCGGCAGCACCGCACCATAAATCGGCTATCATTCAAACATGCGGCCTGCGACCAATTGCTATCAGCCATGAAAACCCCGCGCATCACCACCCGGAGCCGGGCTTATAAAAAACCGGGGGAAGAGCCATCCGATGCAGACTCGGGTGACGGATCAGGCGCCACCAAATCCGCCAAAACTTCTGAGGCCGCCCTGGATCCTGCCGCCGTAATGATCCCGGAAGACCTTGCCGGACTATATCCGGATGACGAGTTAAGGGAGCGGATTCAGATACGGCTTGGCCTTGACATGAAAACCGCCATTATCTGCGGATTTGATCCGGATGCGGATGCCCGGGCGGTCAAGGAGAATCTCCCGGCTGATAGTAAACCGGCAGATATCCGGCTGGTTATCATACAGGAGGCCTGGCAGCCCCCGATCCAGGAGACGCTTTCCTGGATTGGCGCTATCCGCCAAAAAACTGGCATCCAAACCAGCCTGATCATCGGCCTGATCGGCAAGCCCGGGGCGCATACCATATTTACGCCGCCGGCGGACACGGACCGAATGATCTGGGAACATGCCATTGCCAAGTTGGGTGATCCCTACATCCGGGTTGAAATTTTAGGCGAATAGCCTTTGGAAGGAAATCCAGTGACAGATAAAACCCCTGTTTTCGCCATCCTCGGTCACCCCAATGAGGGAAAATCTTCGGTGGTGGCCACTTTGGCAGAAGATGACAGCGTGCGCATCAGCCCCACACCCGGGGAAACCCGCAAATGCCGGGAATATCCGGTAATCATTGACGGGGTGGAAATCATCCGCTTTATTGATACGCCCGGCTTTCAGCAGCCCCGCCGCACCCTTGCCTGGATGCAGAGTTTTGAAGGGCCTGAGGCCGATCGGATCCCCGAATTCATCCGCACCCATCAAAATGATTCGGATTTTAGCGATGAATGCGAGCTGCTGGCGCCGGTTGCCGACGGGGCGGGCATTATATTTGTATCAGACGGCTCCCGGCCGGTCCGTAAGACCGATCAGGTGGAAATGGAGATCCTCAGGCTGACCGGGCTTCCCCGAATGGCCATTATTAACCCCAAAGACAAAACCCATATGGCCTACCTGGAAGACTGGAAAGCGGCGGCGCGAAAGGAGTTTAATACCATCCGGATATTTGACGCCCAGCGGGCCAACTATGCCGAGCGGATCGAGCTGCTGGAGGCCCTTAAAATGATTGATCCGGACTGGCAGCCCGCCCTCGCCTATGTGATTGACGCATTCAAACAGGACTGGGCCCAGCGCATGGCAGAGACCGCGGGTATCATCACCGGGCTTGCGGAAAATGCGGCCGGCCATACGGTTAAAAAATCCTGCCGGGATACGGAACATATCAGCAAAGTACGGCAGGAATTGGCGGAAAAATATCAGGCGGACATCCAAAAAATGGAGCAGACCGCGCACAAACGCATCAGAAAGCGGTTCAAGCACAATATCTTCAATTTGGAGCTGCCGCCGCAGTCGATTTTAAATGAAGATCTATTCTCCTCGCGCACCTGGCAGATCCTGGGGTTAAACCGCTGGCAGCTGGCCACGGCCGCAGGCGCCGGCGGGGGGCTGATCGGGGCGAATATTGATCTCGCACTGGCGGGTTTAAGCTTTGGCGTGTTTACCGCCCTGGGCGGGGCCATTGGCGCGGGATCTGCGGCATTGGGAACGAATCGGATGGCAAGAGCCAAAATCCGGGGGCTGCCCCTGGGACGCGCAAAAATCCGGGTGGGGCCCGCCCAAAACGATCAACTCCTGTTTGTCCTGATCGACCGCGCGTTGATCTATTTTTCCCATGTCATCAACTGGGCGCACAGCCGGCGCGACCAGCCGCAACTCAGAATAAATTCCGCAGCCGGGGAAAAATCCGGCTACACCGCCACCTGGCAGGGCAGCCTCAAACAGACCTGCCGCCAGTTTTTCCGGGCGGTCCGAAAAGGCCAAACCCAGCGGGTCGAAGCATTAAAGCCCGGGCTTATCGCGGCTGTCACCGATCAGCTAAAGGAAATATCCGCCGGATAGCCTCGCTCAGGCCAGGCAATTTACATCATCGGCTTGATTTCACATAATTCATGGCTATTTATAAAAATGTATGATATAATTATTTATTTATGCTAAACTTACAAATTTTAGAACCACAATTAATTGACAGGAGATGTGTGACAAAACCCCAAATGAATAACAACTCACAAACCAAAAACGAAAATTCTGACATAGAAGTCCCAGACAAAACCCCAGCCGCAGATTCAGGAGAGCAGACAGCCACCGATTCAAATACCGCCGATACATGGCAGCAGTCCGATTTCGAGGTGCCGGTCGATCCCAACCAAACCCGTTTTCATGACTTTGACCTGCCGGATGCATTGATGCATGCCATCGATGATTTGGGGTTTAAGTATTGCACGCCCATCCAGGCTGAAATTCTGCCAAGCACCCTGGCGGGCCGGGATGCCTTCGGCCGGGCTCAGACCGGTACCGGCAAAACCGCGGCGTTTTTAATTTCAATCATCACCCGCCTGATAAACAACCCCATGACCGAGAAGCGAAAATCAGGCACGCCCCGGGTATTAATCATTGCCCCCACACGGGAGCTTGTGATGCAGGTCACCGAAGAGGCCAAACAGCTTGCAAAGCACTGCGATTTAAACATCATTGCCATTTTCGGCGGCATGGATTTCAAGCAGCAGCAGAAACAGCTCACCGGCCGGCCAGCGGACATCGTTGTGGCCACCCCCGGCCGTCTGCTTGATTTTTCCCGGCGCCGGGTACTTAATTTAAAAAAAGTGGAAGTCATGGTGATCGATGAGGCGGACCGGATGCTCGACATGGGGTTTATCCCGGATGTCCGCAAAATCATCTATGCCACTCCCCAAAAGGGCACCCGGCAGACCATGCTCTTTAGCGCGACCCTGACCGAGCCTATCACCCGCCTGGCGGCCAGCTGGACGAAAAACCCGACCCATGTGGCCATTGAGCCCGAGCAGGTGGCGGTGGATTCGGTGGATCAAATCGTCTACGTTGTGACCAGCGACAACAAATTCGCCCTGCTCTACAACATCATCGTTCAGCAGGACCTCACCCGGGTGCTGGTCTTCTGCAACCGAAAGGATTGGGTCAGGCGGCTTTCCGATAAATTAAACCGCTATGGCATCAAAAGCCAGATCCTCACCGGCGACGTGCCCCAGGAGAAACGGAGCCGGCGGCTTGCGGACTTCAAGTCCGACAAAATCCGCGTGCTCGTGGCAACCGATGTCGTGGCCCGGGGCATCCATATCGAGGCGATGGACCATGTGATCAATTACAACCTGCCCCATGATCCGGAAGACTATGTTCACCGCATCGGCCGCACCGGCAGAGCCGGCGCAGCGGGCACATCCATCAGCTTCGCGGACGAGGAGGACTCCTTCTACATCCCGGAAATCGAGGAGTTCATGGAGCGCCCCCTGCCCTGCACCGAACCGGACGACAACTGGCTTAACCTCCCACAGCCGCCTACGGAAAAGAAAAGCGCGGACCGCAAAAAAAGCCCCCGTCGAAAACGCCCAGGCGACAAAAAAAGCGGGGCGTCTTCAAAAAAATCATCCGGGAAAGATCCCAAATAAAAAAGATTTAAAAAGCCCTTATTTATTTTCCGTTAACATCCGGGCAGGGATAAATCCATTTGAAAAAAGAGAAGAGTTATATCATGACACAGACCCCGAAAGCGGCCGAATCCAATGATTTTACCGCACTAAATATTTTTCCCCCCTTAATCCGGGCACTGGATGCGGCCGGCTATGAAATGCCCACCCCCATCCAGGCCAAAACCATACCCGCACTCATGGCCGGAAAAGACTTAATCGGCCAGGCCCAGACCGGCACCGGCAAAACCGCGGCCTTTGCCCTGCCCATCCTGTCCCGGATCGACTTAAAAACCCCAGTACCCCAGGCACTGGTATTAACCCCCACCCGGGAGCTGGCCATCCAGGTCTCCGAATCTTTTTATCGCTACGCCGCCCATCTGAAAAACTTCCGGGTACTGCCCATATACGGGGGCCAGGACTACAGCGGCCAGCTCCGCCGGCTGAAGCAGGGCGTGCATGTCGTTGTCGGCACCCCCGGGCGCATCATGGATCACATGCGGCGGAAATCCTTAAAGCTTGGCGCCGTCCAGACCCTGGTACTTGACGAGGCCGATGAGATGCTGCGCATGGGATTTATCGATGATGTGGAATGGATCCTGGGGCAGACACCGCCGGAGCGCCAGATTGCGCTTTTTTCCGCCACCGTTCCCCAGCCCATAAGAAATATTGCCAAAAAATACATGCGGCAGCCTGCGCAGATCACCATCAAGTCACAGACCATGACCGTGGCCACCACCCGGCAGCGCTACCGGATCGTGGGGGAAAACCACAAGCTGGATGCCCTGACCCGGATCCTTGAAGCCGAACCCTTTGACGGGATGCTTATTTTTGTGCGAACCAAAACCGCCACCCTGGAACTGGCCAAGCGGCTGGAAGCCAGGGGCTACCTGTGCGCCGCATTAAACGGGGATATCTCGCAAAGCATGCGGGAGAAAACCCTTTCCCGCCTGAAACAGGGCCATTTGGATATCCTGGTGGCAACGGATGTGGCCGCGCGGGGCCTGGATGTGGACCGGATCAGCCATGTGATCAACTACGATGTCCCCTATGATCCGGAAGCCTATGTCCACCGGATCGGCCGGACCGGACGGGCGGGCCGTTCCGGAGAGGCAATTCTCTTTATCACCCCGCGGGAGCGGCGGATGCTTCGGGCCATTGAGGGCGTCACCCGCCAGGAAATTGAGCAGCTTGAACTACCGACCACCGAAATGATCAACAATCAGCGCATCGCCCAGTTCAAGCAGACCATTCTGGACACTTTGGCCACCAATGATCTTGGATTCTTTCACGGACTGATGGATCAGTTCCGCCAGGAGCATGATGTGCCGGCCCTGGATATCGCCGCGGCTTTGGCAAAAATGGCGCAGGGGGAGGCCCCGATGCTGATGCCGGAAAAAGCGCCTGAACGACAAACCCCCAAACCCAAAAAATTCTTTCCCAAAAAAGGGGATGTTAAAAAACCGGCTAAAAGCGGCAAACCGAACCCCCAAAAAGCGGGCAACAGGAAAAATTCGCCCAGACCGGCGGGCAAAAAGAAAGCCAAAACCGCCATTACCGCAAAGAGATAAACAATTTTTTAAATATCGCTTGCGTTTATCCGCAAAGATGTTATTTTAATAATAATCAACAAGGGTTCTGCCTTTAAACGGCAGGGCGGTTTTTTTCTGAAGGACCAAGCGGCATGGCCGATGTATCATCCTCCAGTCTAAGATTTTGAAAATTTATACGAAAGGAGGATGTAAACATGGCAAACGGAACAGTAAAGTGGTTTAATGACCACAAAGGTTTTGGCTTCATTGAGCAGGAAGACGGACCGGACGTATTTGTGCATCACAGTGCAATCAACGCGACCGGCTTTAAATCCCTCGACGAAGGGGCACACGTGACTTTTGACATCGAGCAGGGCGCAAAGGGCCTTGCAGCTGCCAACGTGACGGCCGAATAATCTGCTTTTTAAAGCAATTCTTATGAGAAAGGCATCTTCCGTAAATCGGGGGATGCCTTTTTTAATTGCCGCCATGATCATAATCCGGGCTGCGACGCCCATTCCCGTTTTTATCGCGCATCTCTGTCCGGCCAATCGCCAGAAAGGAAAATTCCATGGCCAAATCGCACTACCAGTTCAAAAAACGCCAGAAGGAACTGGAAAAGAAAAAAAAGAAAGAGGAAAAGCGGCAGCGCAAGCAGGAAAAGAAATCCACTGAAAACGATGAGTCCGTTGAAACCGATGAGACGGAAAACGCGCCGGAACCTTCAACCCCGGATGATGAATAGGCCCGGATGAATAAGCCGGTTGCCGTACTGAAAGAGAGCTTTTTGGATTGATGAAGAAATCGCCCGGCAATATTACCACTGATCTTCGCGGCATCGGAAACCTGACTATAGATGCCATTCTGGGCGTCACGGATATCGTGGAATCTATTCACCAGACTATCTTAAGCTTCGGCGGCGTGTTATCCTCTGGCAATCGGGAGCGAACAAGGGGCATCCCCGGCATGGTTTACCGCAACATCCACACGGTGACCGAATGGGTGGGCGGGGGCATGGACATCCTGCTTGACCGGCTCAGTGCCCGGATCGATGAAAAGCCGTCTTCGCCTGCCAGGGAGGCGGTGATTGCCATATTAAACGGCGTTTTGGGCGACCATCTGGCCGCCCGCGATAATCCGCTCGCCATTACTATGCAGTTTCGCCGAAACGGCACCCCATTGGATAAAGAGACGCTTTCGGAGGTAATTCAAAAATCCAATGGAAGACTGGCCATCATGGTCCACGGATCGTGCATGAATGACCGGCAATGGCAGCGAAACGGCCATGACCATGGCGGCATGCTGGAGCGGGATCTCGGGATGACGCCGATATATGTCCATTATAATACCGGCCTTCATATTTCTGAAAACGGCCGAAATTTTTCCGACCTTCT
>JBKHAE010000152.1:0-6465 GCA_046543065.1 Desulfobacterales bacterium
TCGTGTCCAAGGGTCATATTTTTTTCGATCCCGATCCCGATAGCGATTTCGATTTCGATTTGGATACAGAACAAATTAGCCGTGAGCATAACTTGACATCCGGGCCGGGGTCTGTTTAAAAAAGTAGACGAGGTGAAATTGGAAATCGGGGAGAAAAGGCTATGAAAGCGGTGATCCAGCGGGTAAAGGAAAGCGCAGTTTCGGTTGACGGCAAACCCATCAGCCGCATCGGTCCGGGCCTTCTGGTGCTTCTGGGCGTATCCCGGACAGATGGCGAATCCGACGCGGCCTTTCTGGCGGATAAAGCCGTAAACTTACGCATATTTGAGGATGAAAACAATAAAATGAACCTGTCATTGCTGGACACCGGCCGCGCTATGCTCGTGGTCTCCCAGTTTACCCTGCTCGGCGACTGCCGCAAAGGCCGGCGCCCATCATTTATCAATGCAGCGGAACCGGAGAAAGCCGAGCACCTCTATGAATACTTTGTCCGGAAGGTAAGAGAAAACGGGGTGCCGGCTGAAACCGGCCGGTTTCGCGCCATGATGGATGTCTCTCTGATAAATGACGGACCGGTCACCCTGATTTTGGAAAGCCCGCCGGCGGAAAACGGATAAGAGCGGCATGAAGCATCGGATGGGCCGCCAATGCCGGCACAGATCTGTTTATTTCCTCTTTTTCCTGATATCTGCTGTTTTCTGCATTTCCGCTTTCCGGGTTTCCGGGCCGGCATGTGCCGCCGCAAAAGCCCCGGCCGGGGCCATCAGCTCCATGGCGGGAAAAAATGATGCGGTACTGGTGACCACGGAAACCGGTGCGCCCGTATTTTCACACAACAGCCGTAAAAAACTCATCCCCGCCTCCACGCTCAAGGTCTTAACTGCATTGGCCGCGTTCCATTACTTAGGCCCGGATTATCGATTCCCCACTGAATTCTACCGCACTGAAACAAATGATCTGCTGATCAAGGGATATGGCGATCCGATGCTTGTTTCAGAGGCGGTGTCAGACATTGCCACGGTTTTAAACTCCCGGATTGACCGGGTTCAGGATATTGTGCTGGATGGCACCTATTTTAAAAACCCCGTGGAAATTCCCGGGGTGGCCGCCAACACGGAGCAGCCCTACAATGCGCCCAACGGCGCGATTTGCGTAAACTTTAACACCATAAATTTTAAAACCCGAAACGGCCGGATCGTCAGCGCCGAGCCCCAGACCCCGATGCTTCCGGTGGCCTTAAGCCGGATTAAAAAAAACAATCTATCCGCCGGCAGGGTTCTCTTATCCGATCATTTTGGCGAGACGCTTGTTTATGCCGGCCAGCTCTTTGAATATTTTTTAACCCAGGCCGGGATCACCGTGTCCGGCCGCATCAGAGAGGGGAGGCTTAAGCCGCAGAAGGCGGATCTTATCTATCGGCATGCATCCGAATGTCCGCTGACTGAAATCACAAGGCGGGTTTTTAAATATTCAAACAACTATATGGCCAATCAGGTGCTTCTGGCTGCCGGAGCAGCGGTTTACGGCCCGCCGGCCACCCTGGAAAAAGGCGTAACCCTGCTTCGCAGATACTGCCAAAAGCACCTTGGCATAACCGGCATTGAACTGGCGGAAGGATCCGGCATTTCGCGTAAAAACCGGATATCTGCGGCGATGTTTGAGCGGATTCTCGCGGAATTTGCCGAATATTACGAGTTGATGCCGAACAGCGGCAACATCTATTACAAAACCGGAACATTGGACGGGATTCAAACCCGGGTGGGCTATATTAAATCCGGTACAGGGCTTTATCGATTTGTCATTCTGCTAAATACAAAGGGCAGGCGGACGGAGCCGATCATTAAAGAGATAAAAAAGCTGATTCAATAACAACGCTTCCCAAGCACAGGCTGCTTAAAAACAAGCATCAGGTCGTCAGGCAAGGCGCGCAACGCAGCATGGCGGCCTTAGACGAAGTTTTTCAGCAGCCTGCTAAATCTTTGGTCGCTCGCCGCTGGTAATAAACGCATAGGCGTTGTGATTGTGGATGGACTCATAATTCTCCACCCCCACATCAAACCAGGTGATATTTGCATCCGACTGGAGTTCAAGGGCGATATCCCGGACAATATCCTCCACAAACTTGGGATTGGCATACCCCTTTTCCGTAATAAACTTCTCATCCGAGCGCTTGAGCACCGAATAGATATCGCAGGAGGCCGCGCGCTCGACCAGCTCCACCATGTCCTCGATCCAGATAAACTTTTTAAACCGGGTCCGTAGGCATACCTTGCCCCGCTGATTATGCGCGCCCTGATCGCTGATTTCCTTTGAACACGGGCAGACCGAAGAGATGGGCACGAGGATCTCGGAGACCAGATCCACCTTGCTGTCAGAATTGATCGAGCCCACAAACCGACACGTATAGTCCATCAAGCCCGGGGACTTGGACACGGGGGCGATTTTTTCGATAAAATAAGGAAACGTCACCTCGATATGGGCCGAGGCCGCATTTAAGTGGTGCTTCATCTGGCCCAGAATATCCGAAAAAGTTTTTAACGACAGCTTGGGACGGAACAGGTGCAGCATCTCCACAAACCGGCTCATGTGGGTGCCCTTGCATTCATGGGGCAGATCCACATACATGTTAATGGATGCCACGGTGTGCTGATGCCCGCGCCCGCGGTCCAATACGGTAATCGGATAGCGCAGGTTCTTGATGCCGACCTTGTTTATCGGCATATTGCGGTAATCCCGCTCATTTTGAACATCTCTCATGGTATTACAGTGTCGCATGGCTTCGGCTGGTCCTGGTTTGCTCCAGTTAAAAATCATCTACAGCAGATACTCCTGGTTCACATGACTCAACGAACGAAATATGTTGTCTTTTATATTTTTATTGCCCTGGTAAAGCCGGCCCAGGATATCTTTAATCTCCCGCCGCTTTGATATTTTGGCAGTCGGACAGGGATTGTCAAATTCCGGGAACCCCTGATCGTCTGCAAACCGCTGGAGACGGGCCTCATCAACAAATGCGAGCGGCCGTATAATATGGTAACGGCCCTCAAACATCGGCTGCACCGGGCACATGGTGCCAAGGACGCCGGTATAGCACATGTTGATAAAAAATGTCTCGACAATATCATCCTTATGATGGCCAAAGGCGAGTTTGTTGCATCCCAGCTGTTCGGCGATTTCAAAGAGCCGTTGACGGCGGCGGCGGGCACATAAAAAACAGGGGTTTTCGAGATTTTCGCGGCTGTGGGCCACCACGCCGTTATCCGTATAATCGATGCGAAGCGAAAAACCTTGTGCTTCCGCCCACTCGACCAGGCCCCGGTCAAATCCGCCCGGGAAGCCGGGATCAATGTAGACCGGAAAGACCTCGTAGGAGATCGGTATCCGGGCCAGCCGCTCGGTTAAAAACCACAGAAGGGTCAGGCTGTCCTTTCCGCCGGAGACCCCGACCAGTATGCGGTCCCCGTCGGCGATCATGTCATACTGATGGATGGCCCGGCCAAGATCCCGGTTGATGGCTTTGTAATTATATTCTGACATGGCGGGAGGAGATTCGGCCCATATAAGCCGATTATTCCGTTGCTTCTTCTTCTGCCTCGTTTTCCGCTTCCTTGATAAAGACGTGACCCGCGGCAATTTCGCGCAGCGCAGTCACCACATCCTCGTTATCCGAATCTTTAATCAGGCGCGGGGCACCCTCATTTAACTGACGGACCCGTTTAGTCGCCACATGGACCAGAAAAAAACGGTTTGGAATTCGTTTCAGGCAATCCTCTACGGTCACGCGTGCCATTGTTTAGCCTCCAAGTAATCTATAATATATCGATTAATTCGTATTTGCGTTTGCCAGCCGGGGCCTGTATCATAATCTCATCACCGAGCTGTTTGCCGATAATGGCCCCGCCGAGCGGGGATGTCACCGAGATCCGCCCCGCCTCGATACTTGACTCCTCCGGGCCCACCAGCTGATAGGTCACCTCCTCGCCGGTATCAATATTTTCAAGCACCACCGTACAGCCGAACACGGCCTTATCTTTTGAGATATTGCGGGGGTCAATGATATCGGCATTGGCCAGTTTATATTCCAGTTCGTTGATTCGGCTCTCCAGAAAACTCTGTCTTTCCTTGGCTGCATCAAATTCGGCGTTTTCAGACAAATCCCCGTGGGCACGGGCGTCTTCAATGGCCTGAATATTGCGCGGCCGTTCAACGGATCTCAACTGGTGCAATTCAGTTCTCAGAGTTTCATAGCCCTGGGGGGTCATGGGTATCTGTTTCACTACTTAAGCTCCTGTTTTTCCGGATTTAATATAGCTTACGACGAGATCGCCGACTTCGCTGGTCGCGTATCCCATCTTTCCGGCAGAAACATCCTTGATGTCATCCTTTAAAACTTTTTGAACCGCTGCCTCAACCTCATCCGCAGCCGGCTGCTCGCCGATCGTCTCCAAAAGCAGCTGTGTTGATAAAATGGCGGCAATGGGATTAATAATCTGCTTCCCGGTGTAACGGGGGGCGGAGCCGCCAATGGGCTCAAACATGGAAACCCCTTCCGGATTAATGTTGCCGCCTGCGGCAATGCCCATGCCGCCCTGAATCATGGCGCCCAGGTCTGTGATGATGTCGCCGAACATATTATCTGTGACGATTACATCGAACCACTCCGGGTTCTTTACCATCCACATGCATATGGCATCCACATGGGCATAGTCGGTTTCAATGTCCGGGTAATCCCCGGCCACTTCATAAAAGGTGCGCTCCCAGAGGTCAAATGCATAGGTCAGCACATTGGTCTTGCCGCAAAGGGTGATCTTTTTGGACTTATTCCGGCCCCGGCAGTACTCAAAGGCAAACCGGATGCAGCGCTCCACCCCTTTTCGGGTATTGATCGATTCCTGAACCGCCACCTCGTCCGGGGTGCCCTGCTTTAGAATGCCGCCTGCCCCGGCATAAAGCCCTTCGCTGTTTTCCCGAACCACAACAAAATCAATGTCATCGGAGGTTTTGTTTTTTAATGGGGTATATACCCCGTCATAAAGCTTTACCGGCCGCAGATTTATATACTGATCCAGCGAAAACCGGAGCTTTAACAAAAGCCCTTTTTCCAAAATGCCGGGCTTGACATCCGGATGGCCGATGGCGCCTAAAAAAATGCTGTCCACCTGCCTGAGTTCCTCGATCACAGAATCGGGCAGCACCTCGCCGGTTTTCATGTAGCGCTCGCCGCCCAGATCATAGTGATGATATTTTATTTCAAATCCATATTCAGCGGCTGCGGCATCCAGAATTTTGAGTCCCTCGGTCACCACTTCCGGGCCGGTGCCGTCGCCGGGAATTACTGCAATATTATAGGCTTTCGTCATTCCTGTCGCTCCTTACGGTTGAATCAGTTCCAAAATTTAAATTTATTCTATGCTAAATATCCGATAATCGATTGTCCCGCTTTTACCTTATCGCCTTTGGCCACTTCGGCCGAGGCCTCCGCCGGCAGGTAGACGTCCAGCCGCGATCCGAAACATATCATCCCGAATCGCTCCCCCCGGATTACCGCATCCCCGGGCTGGACCCGGCAGATAATGCGCCGGGCCACCAGGCCGGCAATCTGAACAAATCCGATTTTTTGCCCTTTTTCCGTTTCCAGAACAAGCGCCTGCTGCTCATTTTGCAAAGAGGCGGCCGCTTTGTCTGCTGAAACAAACTTGCCGGGCTTGTAAATCGTATTTTCAATGGTACCTGAATACGGAATCCGGTTTACATGCACATTAAAAATGGACATGAATATGCCGATTTTTAAGCACCGCCCCTCAATAAAGGGATTCTGATCAAGCACTTCCGCCTGGACCACCCGCCCGTCCGCAGGGGATACCACGGCATTTTCCGGCGAGGGCACAAACCGCTCCGGATCCCGAAAAAAATAGGTAATAAAAAAAGTGGCAATCAACCCCAGAATAGCGAGCCATACGATTTCCAGCAGGGCAAAAACAAACGTGCAGAATGCGGCGGCCCCGATAAAGGGATACCCCGCATTTGCAACCGGCAAAGCGCTCGTCTGGGGAGAGTCCACTCGATTAAACCGATAATCCATAACCATCCACCCAGTTTGATATGTATAGTGTAATCAAATTAATATACTTTAAGGAAGGGATTTTGTCAATAAATTTGGTGAGGCTTTCCTGGGATTATCCGGCTTGCCCCTGATTTGCCCGGCCTAAAGATTGATCGCCCATTTTTTGTTCAGCATCAGAAGGCCGAATATACCAGGGATTTAGCTGGTAAAGCGGGGAGAACTGCCCCTGGCTTAGCCGCCCTATTCCCAGTTTCCCGACGGTGGCGGCCCGAATGTCATCCTGTCCGGCCGGCGCGAAAGCGGCCCGGCAACCGAGCAACCCGACGATTTTGTCCTGATACAGGCGGGCGCCGCTGCCGACAAACAGACAATCACCGGCTATACCGGCCGATATGCCGGCC
>JBKHAE010000153.1:0-6401 GCA_046543065.1 Desulfobacterales bacterium
CTGTTTTTCAGTTTCTGAAGATTCTGTTTGAAAAGCAACATTGGCGGATTTCTCCTTCTTATTTATTGATTGTCTTGCGAATCGCATGGGCAACCTTCTCCGGTGTCGGCAGCATGGCGGTTTCCAATGGTTTCGCGTAAGGAATCGGGCATTCCGGCGCAGCGATCCGGACCGGTGGAGTTTTCAGGACTCCGTGTCCTGCAATTGCGCACCGCGCAATCACTTCGGCGCCTATTCCGCCGGTGTGCGGTCCTTCTTCAACAGTCAGGAGCCGGCCGGTTTTTTTGACCGATTCAAGTATGGTTTCGCTGTCCAGGGGATACAGCGTGCAAAGATCAATGACTTCCACGCTGATTCCCTCGCTTGAGAGCATATTCGCCGCTTCGAGGCAAACACCAGCCCCGAACAGATGCGTAACAATAGTTGCATCTTCGCCATCTCTTCGGATAAGGGCCTTGCCTATTGGGAGGACGTATTCCTGATCCGGGATTTGACCGGATTCCGCATACAGAAGCTTGTGTTCGAAAAACAGCACCGGGTTATTCAATCTGATGGCCGATTTTAAAAGCCCCTTTGCTGTGTATACATCCGATGGGGCCACCACTATCAGGCCCGGAACCCCGAAGAAGAATTTCTCCATTGACTGGGAATGCTGGGCGGCCATGCCAATTCCGCTGCCGAGCGGCGTGCGGATAGTCATGGGAATCGAGACCTGTCCGCCAGTCATATAACGAAGCTTGGCTGCCTGATTGATGATCGGGTCCATGCAGCAGGTCAGGAAATCGGAAAACAGAATCTCAGCCACGGGCCGCATGCCGGTCATTGCCGCCCCTACAGCCCCGCCGACAATCCCGTATTCGCTAATCGGCGTGTCAATAATCCGGTTGGCCCCGAATCGATCCACCAACCCCTCTGTCACATTGAAATATCCGCCAAGGGTGACATCCTCTCCCCACAGGAAGATGCTGTCGTCGCGTGCCATTTCCTCGGCAATCGCCTCGTTAATTGCCTGGGCGACGGAGACCTCCCGAAACTCGCCGCCGGCCGGTTCTTTAAGTTCACCTTTGAAATAAGCTTGATTCTCTGGCGTATAAACGTCTGCCATCAATGCAGAAACTTCCGGATCCGCTGCTTCTTCTGCATACGCTACGGCTTGTTCGACAGCTTCCCTGGCTGCTGCTTTAATAGCTTCAATCTCCTTTTCATCCGCCGACTGGCTCTCCAGCATTTGCTTGATCAGCCGGGGAATCGGGTCCTGCTTCCGGTAAATTTCTTTTTCCGCCTCATCCCTGTAAAGCTCGGGATCGCCTTCCATGTGGCCGTGCCACCTGTAGGTCATCAGCTCAATCAGTCTTGGACGGCCGTCACTTCGCATGGCGGCAATGACTTCGCCTGTCTTTGAATAAACCTCATTGACATTGTTGCCATCGATTTTCACCGCCTCAATACCATAGGCTTCCGCCCGTTTATAAATCTCGGCGACCGCGGAATGCTTTTCAACATGCGTAAACTCGCCGTAAAGATTGTTTTCCACCGCCACGAGGACCGGCAGGTCAAAAACGGAAATCATATTCATGGCCTCGTGAAACATGCCCTGGTTGACGCTGCCGTCGCCCGCAATAATCACCGAGATATCATCTCTTTTCTGATGCTTGATGGTGATGCCGGCGCCCATGGCCAGCAGGTAACCGGCGCCGACAATGCCGTTTGCGCCAAGTATGCCCTGCCCGCCATCCGTAACATGCATGGATCCGCCTTTACCGGCACACAAACCGTCCGCCTTGCCGTACAATTCAGCCATCATCCGGTTTAAATCCGCCCCCTTGGCAATAATATGGCCGTGTCCCCGGTGGGTGGTGTTTAAATAATCCGAAGCCCTCAAATTCATGCAGACCCCGGCTGCCACCGCCTCCTGACCAATGGAGAGGTGGATTGCCTCGGTGGGCAATTTGCCTTCCCGAAATGCATCGGCCAAAAAAGCTTCAAATTCCCGGATAATTAACATTGTTTTAAGCAAATCTTTTTCGGTCACCGGCTCCAGGGGTTTGGCTGATTTGCCGCCCGGAACGGGCTTTCCCTCGGTTTCAAATGAAACGGGAAACTGAGGCAGAAGATCCGGCCGGATTTCCTTTTTCTTGAAAAAATCGAACAAATTGAAAACAGGCAGCCTAAACCTTGCCTTTTGGCGGGCAGGCCCGGTAAGCAAGTCGGTGCGCCCGAATTCCCGAAGCACTTCGGGGTACATCGCAAAGGCGGGCTTTAAGGCGGGTATCAGTTTTAGCGCTTTTTGCACCGATCCTTTTGGAATGATTTTTCGGCTGGCAATGGCCATGGGGACATTTAAGTCCTCCATCCAGAATTTATGGCTGGTTTCTGAAGACAGAATCATGTCTACATCCGGCGATACTGCCTCTTCCGGGTTCCAGTAGTAGGCGGGCTTGTCGCCGGACAGATCAATATAGAATGCTGATGGCAAATCCGTATACCGGAACCTGGCGATCAGCTTAACATCGGATACAGACGCAACGATTTCCGGTGTATCCAAAATTTTGTCCCACAACTTGGACAAAAGCGCTTCAAACTCCTGCTGGCTTTTATAAACCCCCATAAATTCTCCCCCCTTCATTGGCAGAAATATTGGTTGCAAATTTTAGGAAAAGAAATCAGAGGGCAGCATATCCATCTATAATGAAAAAATCAGTAAACTGTCCCCGGATTTTTCGTGCCTGGAACTTACTTCCGTTTGAGCATATTCTCAGCGGTGTTGATTTCGATAAATGAGGCCCCGTAATCGGAGCCGAAATTGCCGGCCAGCACCGTAATCAGGTTATCACCGTTGAAATGGCCTTCCCGCAGCAACCGGATCAGGGCGGTCCGGAGAAACTCGTGGGAGGTCAGGTCCGGTTCCATGAAGTTGGCATGGACCCCATAGGAAATCGCCAGTTCGCGCTTGACGCGCTGGTCGTAGCACTGGGCGAAAACCGGGTTCAGCCCGCGATAGGCGGCCAGGCTCCGGATGGTTCGGCCGCTGATGGTGTCGGCAATGAGCGCCCGCGTATTAAGTCGCATGGAAGCTTTTACAGCGGCTTTGGCCAGGTAGCTGGTGATCGTGTTTTCAGTTTCATAGGGGGTGTTGAGAAAGGTATTCCGGCTTGATTCAATTTCATCGGCGATGGTGGCCATCATCTGGATGGATTCCAGGGGGTACTTGCCGCTGGCGGTTTCCCCGGAGAGCATCACCGCGTCCGTGCCGTCCAGGCAGGCATTGGCCACATCGGATACCTCGGCGCGGGTGGGACGGGGGGCGTGGATCATCGACTGGAGCATCTGGGTGGCGATAATTACGGGCTTGCGCCGCTCGATGCATTTTTTAACGAGGTTTTTCTGGATTAACGGAATCTGCTGGGCAGGAATTTCAATGGCCAGATCCCCCCTGGCGATCATGGCGCCGTAAGCATGGTCCAGGATTTCATCAATATTGTCCACCCCTTCCCGGTTTTCAATCTTGGCGATAATCTTGATCCGGCTGTTTTTCTCGTCCAGGATTTCCTGGATGGTAATAACGTCTTCCTTTCTGCGTACAAAGGAGTGTGCGATGAATTCGACACTCCTGTCCGCGGCAAACTTGACGAATTCGATGTCTTTGGCACTGAGCGACGGCAGGTTTCTGATTTTCACCCCGGGCAGATTGATGCTTTTGCGCCCCCGGATTAACCCGTCGTTTCGGACTTCACATGTCAATCCGTGCGGATCCCTGGTGAGCACGGATAGTTCGATATCCCCGTCATCGATCAGTATCAGGTCACCCGGGGAGAGTTCTTCGGCAAAACGGTCGTAATTGACGCAAACACACTCGGCCGTAGTTTCGCCGTCTTTGTCCCCCCGGACATGGATCGTGTCCCCGGTCCGGACCGGGATGTCACTCGCGCACTCGGTTGTGCGCATCTCGGGGCCCTTGGTGTCGATCATGATGGGAATGCGGTCTGACACGGCCCGGACATTGTCGATGATGAGAGAGGCTTCCTTCATGTTCAGGTGGGCCGTATTCATCCGAACCGCATCCATGCCCGCCTCGTAGAGTTTCTGAAGAAACGGCGGATCGCATTGTCTGCTTGAAATGGTGGCAATAATTTTTGTTTTTTTCATATGCGGCACTTTTGTGACTCCGGTTGGCTGAATCTGGTTTAATGGTTTTGATCAAGTTCATCAAATTTGATTTTGCCATCCATTTAAACAACCCGCACACTCCGGGACGGTTTTCGCGGTGCATGCCGATGACTAATCACTATAGACGGATCGGGAAGTTTGTTCAACGCATTTCAAATGTCATATGCCTCAGGAAATATTGGCATCCGGCCGCAAATTGTGGGGATGTTTGGGGCCCATTCGATCGCCCTGTCAACGACTCTCCAGCGCCTCCCACCGATCATAGGCGTATTCGATCGCCTTTTCCAGTTCCTCTATGCGGGATTTGACCCGCGCGATTTCGTTCTTGTCGGTTTTGTAGAATTCCGAATCGGCCATTCGGGCATAGAGGGCGTCATGCTCGGCTTCCATGTCCTCGATTTTCGCCGGCAGGGCTTCGAGTTCATGCTTTTCCTTGTAGCCGAGTTTCGGCGGCCGGCTGGCTTTGGGTTTGGCGGAGGGGGCGGGCTTTGCCGCCGCCTTTTCGGTTTTGGCGGCCGGCATGTCTTGTTCCCGCTTTTTGCGCTGAATCAGCCAGTCGTCGTAGCCGCCCGCATACTCGATCACTTTCCCCGTCCCCTCAAAAACGATGGTGCTGGTGACCACGTTGTTTAAAAACGCCCGGTCGTGGCTGACTACCAGCACGGTACCCTTGAAATGAAACAGCATGTCTTCAAGCAGGTCCAGGGTCTCAATATCTAAATCATTGGTGGGTTCGTCCATGACAAGGACATTGGCCGGCCGGGTAAACAGGCGGGCGAGCAGCAGCCGGTTTTTTTCCCCGCCGGACAGGATATGAACGGGGGTGCGGCATCGTTCGGCCGTAAACAGAAAGTCTTTGAGGTAGCTGATCACGTGCCGCTTTTCCCCGTTAAAGATGATAAAGTCATTGCCTTCACCGATATTTTCGAAAACGCTCCTGTTTTCGTCCAGACCGGCCCTCAACTGATCAAAACAGGCCACCTGCAGGCCGGTGCCATGCCGGACGCGGCCGTCATCCGGTGCCGCTTGTTTCAGCAGGATGTTTAACAGCGTGGTCTTGCCCACCCCGTTGGGGCCGATGATGCCGACGCGGTCGCCGCGCATGATCACGGTTGAAAAATCGGAAACCAGGGGGATGCGGCCTTGAGAGCCGTCAACAGCCGCGTGGATTGAGCGGGCTTCAATGACCAGTTTGCCGGTTTTTTCCGCCTGCTGGACCTGCAGGTTGACGTTGCCCATGTCCCGGCGCCTCGCCCGCCGGGCCTCCCGCATTTTCTGAAGCGCCCGCACCCGCCCCTCGTTTCTTTTCCGGCGGGCTTTTAGTCCCTGACGGACCCAGGATTCTTCCTTGGCGAGTTTTTTGTCAAACTCCGCCCGCTGCTTTTCCTCAGCTTCCATGGCCGCCTGCCGGCGCTCAAGGTAGGTTTCATAGTCGCAGTCATAGGCCACCAGGCGGCCCCGGTCCAATTCCATAATACGGTTGGCGAGATTTTTTAAAAACGCGCGGTCGTGGGTGATAAACCAGAGGGTCTTGATGTTTTTGCCGATAAACGCTTCCATCCACTCAATGGCGGCCACGTCGAGGTGGTTGGTAGGTTCGTCAAGCAGCAGCACGTCCGGGTCCTGCGCCAAGGCCCGGGCAAACAGGACCCGCCGCTTCATGCCTGCTGAAAGCGTGGCAAAATGGGCTTCCGGTTCGAGCTGGGTACGCGTCAGCACGCTCTCGATATGCCGCTGCACCTCCCAGCCGCCGTCGGCTTCGAGCCGGTGCTGGAGCGCCGTCTGGCGGGCGGCGACATCGCCGTCGGCTTCCGGCAGGGCGTTTTGGTTCAGCCGGCGGATTTCGGCGATAGTCTCCCCATTTTCGCCAAGGCCGCCGGCCACCACGTCGAAAATGGTACCGTCAAATCCCGGCGGCACGTCCTGGGCAAGCTCGGCCACAGTCACCCCTTGCTGCCGCCAGACTTCGCCGCTGTCAGGTGAAATTTTGCCCTGCAGCAGCTTGAACAGGCTCGATTTGCCCGCGCCGTTGCGGCCCAGGAGGCAGACCCGCTGTCCTTTTTCAATATGGAAGGTGACGCCGTCGATCAAAGGAGTCCCGCCGAACCCCCATGAGACGTCTTTCATTCCGATCAATGCCATTATTTGAAAGGCCCGTGATTATGATTTGAATTGTTTTGCATTCATCCCATTTCGCATCATAAGATGTTAAAGTTGTCAATTAACATAATCCT
>JBKHAE010000039.1:0-29776 GCA_046543065.1 Desulfobacterales bacterium
GAACTGTTGGCTGCTTAGCAATATTAATGCCAACCGTTATTTGCTATTATAGCATTTATTCAATTTGTGAGAGAATTTTGATATTATCAGGCAATAAGACACCTCTTTTTTTCAACTAGAAATAAAATCGCTGCGCTATTATTGTTTTCTCTGGTTTGCCTGTTTTTGTTTGGCATGTGCGGCTATATGCTCGTGGAAGAGCGGACTCCGGTTGAAGCCATGTATTTGACCATCGGCACCCTCACCACTGTGGCGCCTTTCGAGTTAAGCGACGGCGGCCGTATTTTCGCCATTTTGCTTATCATTTCTGGTTTCGGCTTGGTGGCTGCGACAGCTGCGCTTTTAGGCAATATGTTCCTGGATGGCAATACGCTCGAACTCTATCGGAGGCGAAAAGTGCGCAAAAAGCTGAAAAATTTTACAGATCATTATGTGGTTTGCGGCCATGGCCAGGTGGGCCAGATCGTTACGGCTGAACTGTTGGGCAGCGGTATGCCGCTGGTGGTTATTGATAATGATGAAAGGGCCATCCTTAAGTGCAAGGAACTTGGCGTCGCGCATCTCAGGCGGGATGCCATGGAAGAGGAAAGCCTTAAAGAAGCCGGGGTGGAAAGGGCCAAGGGGCTTATTTCAGTCGTGAACCGCGACGCGGATAATGTTTTTATCGTCTTGACGGCCCGGGCCGGGCACTGAATCCGGATATGTCTATCTTCGCACGCGCCAGCAGCAAGGGCGTTGAAAAAAAGCTTTTCCGGGCCGGGGCCAATTATGTGGTTTCGCCCTATGCCAGCGCGGCGCTGCGCATCACGCAGAATATACTTCGCCCGACCATAACCGATTTTTTGGATTCAACGATTTCCGGAAAAGAGATCGAACTGGCCATCGAAGAGCTGGAAATCCCTGAAACGGCCACCTTTGTCGGCAAGTCAATGATGGACGCAAACATCAGAAACGAATTTGACCTGATTATTGTGGCAATAAAACGGGCCGATGGCACCCGGATCTATAATCCCTCTTCCCTGGAGTTGATTCATGCGGGTGACACACTTGTTTTTGTCGGTCGCAAACCAATATCGATCAATTCATTGAAAAAATTCATGGGAAGGGCTGGAATTCAAAAAACAAGACGACAGCGGAGCCATGTGAGAATTGACCGTGCGGTTTAGAATTCAACATATATTTTAACCATATGGCATAAGATAGCGGGGAACCCGGTTGAAACCTGAATCGAGCGATCCTTGGGCTTTACCGCTATATGAGGATATTCTGTTTTTTGAGTCGGTAGGTATAGATGCAGACGGCAAGGGTGATCAGATAGCCGATGCCCACCTGGCTCAAGCCTTGCCCGGAAACCGTCTGCAGCGACCAGTCCAGCAGCACAAACTGCAGCATGCCGTTTGCCAGCCCGGCGATAAACATGCCTGAAAAAATATAGAAAGCGATCTTTCGGAGAAGGAAGAGCGATACCGCCCCGGCCAGATTGGCCAGCGGGATGAGGCCGCCCAGGGATGTTTTTTTAGCCATGGCCAGTTCTTCCGGCGACAGATTGACATCGCCGTTTATTATCAGCCAGAGCATGGATAGGGTCATCACGCCGGAGTAGAGGTAGAATGCGGATATGAGCCATATCCAGAAAGGGCGTTTCTGACCAGCTTTTGGTAAAAAACTTGTCATTCGGGGATCTTGATTCGTGCATTCATTCTGTCATTCGAGGAGCGGCAGCGAGGAATCTGTATGAAAAGATTTCTCGCTGCCGCTCGAAATGACAGTGAGGGGAGGCACCCGCCCCTCAATTACTGAATTAACGTTATCTCACTTCTAACATTAGTGTCCGCCGGCCGCTTCCTGCAGCTCAACCCCGCTTTCCAGGACTCCTTTGGAGGTTTCCAGGATGCCTTCGGGAAATCCGATGAGGTTGAAGGTCCCTAAAAACGCCAGGAGCCAGACGGCCACCAGGCAGAGGATAAACAGTACGAAGCCGTATTTCACAAAGTCGATGGGCTGAATCGCCCGTTCCCCCGTATCCGGATAGGTGCCCAGTCCATAAACGATGGCATTGTTGGGGGTGCCGACGATCAGGAAATGGGCAAAGGATGTGGCAAAGGCCACAGCCATGCCGGATGCCCACGGCTCTCCCGCCACATCGGACATAATCCCCATGGGAATGACGATCGGGCCCAAAAGAGCGGTAGTTCCGGCGTCAGACATGAAGTTGGTCATAAGGCCGGAAAATGAGGACAGCCCCACCCAAAGGCCGAATCCCTGGCTCATGCCCAGGTTGCTTAGAATGGCCATGACGCTTTGGGCCAGCCACAGGGCGGCGCCGCTTTCCTTTAACAGCGCGCCCATGGTAAGGGCCCCGCAGTACATGAACCAAGCATCCCAGGAAATGCCGTTTAGAATTTTATGCCAGTCCGTGGTTCGGAAAATGACGGGGATCAATAGCGCCAGCAGGGCCGGCCCGCCGAGGCCAAGGGAGCCTGAGGCGAAAACCCACAAAAGCAGAATGACAATGAGCATGGCAAAAGTGACGTATTCCTCATATTTCATTTTGCCCATTTTGCGGTTTTCTTCTTTAATCGCAGTCAAGCCCGGGGTCAGGTCCTTGTGTTTGAGTTTGCGGGAAAATACCACCAGCATGTAAACGGCTACCAGAATGCCCATAAACGGTACCAGCGGGAAGCCGTACTTCATCCAGGTAAAGAAATCCATGGGAACCTGATACCCCTGCCAGTAGCCCATCATGATGACGTTTCTCCCGCCCGCGGCCGGAGATCCCACGCCGCCCACGTTTAAGGCGAAGCATAGGGTAAAGAGTAAAAATTTGGCCAGGTTGGGATCATGCTGGATTTCGCCGCCGGAAGGGCTTTTGGACTGGACCACGCCGAAATAGACCGCCATCATGACCGGCGTCATAAAGGCGCACATGGCGTGGGCGGAAATAAAAGAGCCGATCACCGACATGCTGATGCAGAGAATGAAGATAGGCGTATAAAACCCCTTGGTCCAGCCGAGAATCCAGGCGGCCAGGCGTCTGTGAAGGCCCACATCCACCACGGCTACCCCCATGGCCAGAACCCCCAGCAAAAAAAGCGGGGCATCGCCGGCAAAGGTTTTGCCGATCATGCCGTGGGGGAGTAAACCCAGGAAGTAGGCGAGCACCGGCATCAATACGCCGGTGAGTCCGATGGGGATCGCTTCGGTGGCAAAAAAAATGACCGCCATAGGAATAATTCCTAAGACAGTCATGGCTTTATCTGCGGCGTTTTCAAGATCTGTGGCCACGCCCCAGTCGATTAATTTTTTATCAATGCCGCGTTCTCCGATAATTTGCGTCAGGCTGTCCGGCGTGGGCAGGACAAAGGAAACGAGAACAAAAACGGCGATGCCAACGATTAACCAGAAGGTTTTATTTGCGAGCAGCCCGCTGCCGCCCGGAGTTTCGATATCATGACTCATTTACAACTCTCCTGTGTTTCAGGTTCAAACTCATTTATCGTCGTTTTTCAGCGCCGAGCGCGGAGAGGTGAAATATTTTTCCGCTTTTGCCGACCGGATGCGTTCCTCCTGAGCAGCCTTTCGCTCATGGGCATTATTGATTTTCTTGATCAATTCATCGGTTTCACAGGGCTTCATCAGGTAATCAAAGGCCCCCAGCTTCATGCCTTCAATGGCGGATTCCACTGTGGCATGGCCGGTTAGCATGATGACCTCAATGATCGGTTTTAGGGATTTAATCTGGCGCAGGGCCTCGGTGCCGTCAATGCCGGGCATGGCCACATCAAGGATCACCACATCGAAATTATATTTTTTGACCTTTCCTATGGCCTCCTCGCCGCTCAGGCAGGTGGTGACATCATAGTCTCTTAGTTTCAGGCGTTCGGCCAGCTGTTCCACAAAGCTGGCCTCATCATCAACCAATAGGATCCGAATTTTCATGTAACCCCCCTTTAATCACGCAAATATCTGTTGATCTGGCTTTTCGGGCTCAATCCGGTTTAGATGCTGCACGCTTTAATCGTATTGCAGACTTCCTTGAAAACGTCCGTCAGTCGAAGAATACCCACGATTTTCCCGTTTCTGGTCACCAGCAGGGATTGATGGTGGCCCAGCAACAGCTGATTGATGGCGATATCAAGGGTGTCTTCCAGATCCACGAACTCGCCTTCTTCCGGGATATACATGCAGTTTTTTACCCGCATTTTAGCCGCTTTTTTGCAGATATCCGCGAGCGGCTTGTCCCAGAGGGAGAATTGTTTGATGAGAGAGCGCAGAAAGTTCTGGCTGAACCCGCTTGTCATCATCCGGCCGCCCTGTGCAGCAGCTTGGTGATATTTGGGCTCCAGACCTTTTAGGAGATCGAGCTGGCTTAATTTACCCACAATTTCTTTTTTATCGTTGTAAACCAGAACCGCCCGATGGAGATAGGTTTGATGGGATTTTTCCCAGCTTTCCTGTGCCTGCTCCAGGGCCTGGACCGCATCATAGAGGGTTGCGTCTTTGTGGATGGTCGCATATTCTTCCAGCGGCACCATCAAGTTTTTGACAAGTATTTCCTTCATTCATAAGCTCCTGGTTTTTAAAATAGCAGCTTCATAAAAATTCGGCATAGTAATCTGTCAGGGCAGATGGCTATGCCGAGGCTCTGTTTCGCGTATAAGGTAAGCTTATTGCATCAGTTTCGGGCTACCTGTCTTTCTTTTTATCTTTCTTTTTGTCCCGATCAAGGATCTGTTGGGCGGTATCAAACTCCCCGGCCTCAGCAAACGTGCCGGCCATCATGGAGGTTTCGATTTTCTGCCGATAGGCCCGCTGGATTTTCTGCACCAGGGTGTCAACCTCTACCGGCTTTTGCAGATATTCAAACGCACCCAGCCGCCTGGCCTCTTGTTCATCCTTTTCCGAGCCGTGGCCGGTAAGGATGATGACCTGAACATCCGGATAGGTTTTTTTTACCCGCTTTAAGACCTCCATGCCGTCAATGCCCGGCATCCTCAGATCAAGCACCATGACATCCGGGACTTCATTGTCCACAAGCTCCAGGGCCTGCTCCCCGTTATGTGCAATATTGGTGCCCAGTTCCCGCATCTTGATCCGTTCGGACAGGGTTTTGACAAATTCTTCCTCATCATCGACCAGAAGAATTTTAATGTTGTCTTTATCCGCCATTGCGTTCTCCTTTTGAATTTGGGTCAACAGATTTTCTTTTGCAACTATCCATTAACGCTTTAGCGGTTTCACTTTCCCCCGCTTCAGCGAATGCCGCAGCCATCATCACCTTTTGATATCCGCTGATGGCGGTTTCGGCCTCGCGCTCACTTTTCTGCGCATAGGCTGTTTTGATCCGCTCCATCAAGGTTTTCATATCAAACGGAATCAAAAGGTCATCAAACGCGCCCCGCTTCATCCCGTCTATGGATAATGCCATATTGCCGGAGCCGTTAAGTGTAATTACCTCCGTCAACGGGTTGAGCTTTTTGATCAATGACAATATTTTTAATCCTTCTAATTTTAACCCTGAAAGATCCAATAGTGCAACATCGATTTTTTTCTTTTTGATCAGACGGTTGATTTCTTTGGGCTGGTTCGCTGAAAAAATGCGGAAGTCTCCCCCGGCCAGACGGTTGCTCAGATTGATGCGGTATAAATAGTCGGTTTCAATAAGCAACAGATTGATTCTCATCGCGAGAGACAATGCGTGCTATACCGTCGCCAGCCCGTAGCAGACCCGGACATTGCTGAGCCCCACGTTTTCAAGGAAGTTGTCCAGGGTTTCGCTGTTTTTCGGGCATCCCGTTTCGGTATGCGCCATTCGGACCGCTTCATCATGACAGCCCGCTTCGGCAAAGCCAACTGCAGCAAAGCACTGTTGAACAGCATCGGCAAATTTTCGGACCTTCTCATAAACCGGTGTAATGCCGGCCATTTTCATGGCTGTTTCATGCTCCCCGGCTTCGGCAAAAGCAGCCGCCGCAAATGCGTTTTCAAAATTGAGTCGTGCCATGTCAATCCTCCTTAAAAAGATATTGTTGGCAATTAATGCTTAGTTCTTTTGATAATATATTAAGCATCTTTTGTGCCAACTGGGGAGAGCCGCATGGCGCAGGGGGTTTTGAATTTTGAGGGGGATTTGGGACGGTGAAAGGAATCGACTTGAAACAAATGAAAACAATTTGAAAAGAACATTTTGAAACAAAATAAAACAGATTGTCCGAGCGACCGGAAGGGGGAACCCGGCCTAATCAAATAACAGCCTGATGCCCGGGCCCTCTTCTGATGTCTGCGCACGAGCCTTAACAGCCGTCATGACGGTTTCCAGTTCCTGCCAATGGTCGGAATTTTTAATTGATTGACAGAATTCGGCCGCATCGGTTGCCACATTGGCGCAGTCAATCGAGATCCCTTTATTCCCATCAATCATACGGCTGGTCAGGGTAATTTCAGACTCCGGCGATAGCTGGTTAAGGCAGCATTCAATGGCCTGATAAACAGCCATTTGCGCCCATACGGGGTTGCCGGTGGTGTTTAAGGCTTTATCCGCTTTGTCATCGGGCGCGGCGGTAAGGGTAATATGTTTTAACCGGGCAAGTCGTTCAGAGAGTGTTACCACGCGCTCGGCAAGGTCTTTGAGGTTGATTTCCGTCTGAGGCTTGTCCGGCGAATGGGCAAACCGGTTGAAAACCGTGCTCAGTTCCATGCCCCGGTTTAACTGGTTTTTGACGGTGGCCAGGGCGTTGTCAAATTTTTCCTGATGCTGGCTGTCGGATAGCGGGGCGATTTTGGTGATGTCCTCCATCAGGCCGGCGGATTCCTTGATAATGGCCAGCACGTTTTTGAATTCATGGGTCATGGAGGCGGTTATCTTGCCGAAGAATTCAATATCTTTTCCGTTTAGCTCGGACATTTTTACCTCTTCTATGATTCTTTGGATTCAATGGCTTCATTCATTTTGGAAATCAGTTCATCAATATCAAGGGGCTTCATCAGGTAATCGAATGCGCCCATGCGCATCCCTTCAAGGCCTTCTCTGGTGGAGCCGTGGCCGGTTAACAGAATCACCACTGCATCTGTCTGTTTGGCCTTAACGCGCTGCAGCACTTCAAGGCCGCTGATACCCGGCATGATTACATCCAGGACGATGACCTGAAAGGTATCTGATTCAATCATTTCCAGGGCCTGTTCCCCGTCCGACGCTGTATACGCTTCAATTCCCCGGATGTCCAGCCGTTCAGCCAGTGCGGAAACGAATTCTTCTTCGTCATCCACGAGTAAGACCTTCAGCTTATTCATTTTGCTCTCCCGCCTGTTTTTTGGGTAAATAGATCGTAAATGTGGAGCCTTCACCAAGTTTGCTCTGAACCTTGATGTCACCGCCGAGTTTTTTGACGATGCCGTATGTGATGGACAGCCCGAGGCCGGTACCGTATTGCTTCTTGGTGGTGAAAAACGGCTCGAATATCTGTTTCATGGTTTCTTCCGTCATGCCGGTGCCGTCGTCGCTGATGGAGGCGGCGATGGTATCCGCATCCACCACCCGGGTCTTGAGCGTCACCTCCCCGCCCTTCTCAACTGCGGCAAAGGCATTGTTTATGATGTTTAAAAAAACCTGCTGGAGCTGGCCGCGATCCGAGGATATCTTGGGCAGCTCTTCATCCAGTTCATACTTAGTATGGATGTTTTTGGAAATCGCCTCTTTTTTCAGAAATCCAATGGTTTCCCTGAGCACCTCATTGACATCCAGCATTTCATAATGCACCCCGATTTGACGGGCAAATCCCAGCAGCCGTTGGGTGATCGATTTGCAGCGGTTGACGGACTGGTTGATGGCGGCGGTCATTTTAAGGAGCTTGTCCTTGTCCTGATAGCGGTCATGTTCGACCAGATCTTTTAACAGCCCGGCTTTTTCATTGATGATGGACAAGGGGTTGTTGATTTCATGGGCCACGCCCGCGGCAAGACGGCCGATGGAGGAGAGCTTCTGGGTGTATTCCAGATTCCTATACGCCGCCTCCCGGCGCTCATCCGCATCCTGAATGCGCTTGACCAGCTGGGTGGTGACCCAGAAGATCACCAGAAGGATGGCCGCAAAGCTGATAATAAATATAAAGATCATTTCCTGGCGCAGGGAATGCCAGGATTTCAGGATGATCTCCCGTGGAATCACGGTAACCAGCGTGTAGTCATGCTTGAGAAAGTTGGACGTAATCTGAAAGATTTCCCTGCCGAACGGGTCGGTTTTTTCCGTTACATGGGTACCGGCGCCGGCCCGGGGAACAGAGAGGCGGCATTCTTCAAGCACATCGCCATAGAACTGGGATTTGGTCTGGAGGACGCCGTTTTGGTTGATTATAAAAGCGTCGCTGATCGGACTTAACCCCATGGCGCTAATCAGGTTGTCAAATTTTTTTGTGTCCATGGTGGCGCGGAGCACCCAGAAGTCGCCGCTGCCTTTCATATGCTGAGCAACCAGGGCGATATGGGGGAATTTGCGGTAGCCCATGAAGACATCGCTGATATAGGTGCCCCGGACCTGGACTTCCTGGAACCATTGCTGCTCGGAATAATTTTTGTTCAGGAGGTCATAGGGGCCGGCATAGCTCACCTGGATGCCCTTGCTGTTAATAAGCCCAAGATCCACATATCCGCCGAAAGTATCCCGCAGATCATGGTAAACCTGGTTTAACGTGTTCGGATCAGAAAGCTGCGCGAATGTGTAGCTGGAGCCGAGAAACCGGATGGCGGAGATTCGTTCCTCCAGAAACAGTTCAAAGGAATGGGTGGACTTGTTGACGATGGCCCGCATGGGTTCAATGCGCTCAGACTTGATTTTGGACTGATACTGAAAAGCATTGATCAAAAGCATCAGGGCCAGGGGTACAATGGTGACCAGCACCATAATGATGATCATATTCCGGCGGAGGCGGAGATATCGGTGCTGGAGTTTGCGCCGGGTTTTTTTCTCGCTTGTCCGGTCATTCATACGTTCCGAAGCCAGAGTCTCACTCATGTACGGAATCCTCCTTTAGCCCCTCAAGTATATCGCCGGAGCGAAGGGAATTGTCAAGATATCTCGAAACAGCCGTATGCCACGGGCCGATCACCGAATCATAAACCGTGATCCGTTTCCAGGCCAGGTACTGGTAGTATTCATCCTCAATGCCGCCGCAGATTACCACATGCACGTTTTCAGTAAGGATCAGGTGGCAGAGGTGTTCGGCGGAGATCTGCGGCAGGACGATGATTCGCTCATCCTGGTAGCGGCTGTTTTCGTCAACATTGATGATGTAAACTTCAGCGGTCAGGTCGAATCGCGGGGAGATATCATTGCCGAAAATCGGTATCAGAATCTTTTTCATTTTCCGTCTTAATCTTACTCTTAATCTTACTCTTAATCCCGTTATACAAATGCTATTATTATCATCAACTTATCCTATATTGCTTCATCTTACGCCATAGGGTGCTTCTGCCCCAGCCGAGAATTTCTGCTGCTTTGCTGCGCCTGCCGCCGGCCTGATACAGGGCGTCAAGGATCATCTGTTTTTCAATTTCCGCCCAGTTTTTACCCTGAACGGATTCTCTGGTCTCGGGCGGGGTGAGCTGCATATGCCGGGGGGCTTCAGCGTTGCCCCGCGTAAGGGGCGGCTCAGGCGGTGTCTCCGTCAGGTAAGCCGGCAAGTCGCGGCTGTCAATGTGTTTATTCTGGCAGACATTGACCGAATATTCAATGATGTTTCTCAGTTCCCGGACGTTTCCGGGATAGGCATAGGTTCTTAAAATTTCTAAGGCCCGGTTGGTGAACCCTTTAATGGATTTGCCAAAATGGGTTGTAAATTGGTTAAAAAAATGATCGATCAAAAGCCGCAGATCATCCTCGCGCTCCCTAAGCGGCGGCAGATGCAGGCGAACCACGTTGAGCCGGAACAAAAGATCCTCCCGGAATTCTCCGGCCTTCACCATTTGTTCCAGGTAGCGGTGGGTGGCGGCAATGACCCGGACATCCACATGAACGCCTTTTGAGCTGCCCAGCGGATAGACGATCTTGTCATCCAAAAAGGTCAGGAGTTTGACCTGAAGCGAGAGCGGGAGATCACCGATCTCCGTGAGATAAAGGGTGCCGTTCTGGGCCAGCCGGAACCGGCCGGGCTTGTTTTCTACCGCCCCGGTGAATGCGCCCTTTCTGTGGCCGAACAGTTCGGATTCAAGCAGGGTTTCCGGCAGAGCTCCGCAGTTGACTTTGATAAACGGCCCCTTTGCCCGGCTTGAAGACTCATGGATCGCTTCGGCCAGCATGTCCTTGCCGGTCCCGGTCTCCCCGGTAATCAAAACCGATGAGTCGTTCTGTGCGATCAGCGGGAGCATCTGAAAAATTTTTTCCATCTTCGGGCTTTTGCCGATGATCTGCGAATAGCTGAATGCCTGATGCATTTCCGCATCATGGGTGTTGATGGCCCGGATGTCCTCCACCGTTTCGATGTAGCCGGTGATATCGCCGGAGGTGTCAATGACCGGGGCCATGGTTACGCGAATGGGAATGCGCTGCCGGTCCTTGTTGATGATATCGCTTTCATAGGAGAGCGGTTCGGAATGTTTATCCAGTTTCAGTAGCGGGCATTCCTTGAAGCAGATCCGGCTGCGGAGGATGTGATGGCAGCCGATACCCGCGGCTTCCTCCCGGTAAAAGCCGGTCAGGGCCTCAAGGGCCCGGTTCATGGTGATAATGCGACGATAGGGGCCCAGGATAAGGATGCCCATGGGTATTTCATCAATCAGGGCTTTAAGCGCCACCGGAGAGGAAAACAATCCCTTTATGGCGGGTTGATCACGCATTCTGGCGAATTCTCCGCTTGGGTGGCCCAGCCGGCCGATTTTTGATCTTTTTTAAAGCCATTTTTTATCGCATAGGCCTTATCCCGCTTGAGTTGAGCTGAATTGCGGGTCTTAAATTTTCACATTTCTATTATTTTCTCGTTTTTTCAATTTGTTGTCAATTCTATTAAGGAGCTGTGCGGTATGAAGCGCCAGGGAGCTCCCAAGGCGGCGGCTTTGGGGTCTGGGGGGAAGCTGTTTGACATAAGGGCGAATCTGATTAAATTAATATGTAAAACAAGTAGTTATAATTTTTCAGAGACGCGAAAGCGCTTCCTGACAAAAGCCGGGGACAGCAGGGAGGGCGGCCAAGCATTTAAACTGTTGTTGAAGGAGGATTTGCCTATGATGATAGACAGAAATGAACTTGAAATCCTGGCGAATTATCAGAACACTGAAAATCCGGTAGTCAGCCTTTATTTAAATATTACCCCGCCGAGAAATTACGAGAATGAACTCAATTCCATGATCCATACCACTTTGCGGGAAATCGAACAGGAGGCCCGCTATACGGATAAACAGATCAAGCGGCTTAAAAAATTAATGGAGAAAATAGAGGATTATGTAGCAAAAGCGTTTAATAGGTTTGAGCGCACCTGGTTGGTGGCCTTGTTTGCGGATGCCGACGGATTTTGGCAGGAATATTACCTGCCGGTCAACCTTCCCAGTTCAATGGTGGTGGAAGTGGATCCGTATACCCGGCCGATGACCCTGCTGCTGGATGAATTTGACCGCTACTGTGTGGTCGTGGGGGATTCGCGCAAAGCCCGGATTTTTTCGCTATATCTGGGTGATTTTGAGGAATTCCCGGATGTTTTTATCGAGGATAACGTGCCGGACGGCGTGCGCGTCAAGCAGTCCATGACCGCCGGCGGCGGCACAGTTATGGGCGGTCTGGGCGATAAGCGGATTGAGGGCCATATCGAGGACCATGTGCACCGGCACTTAAAGAAGGTGGTGGAAGAGGCGTTAAACCAGAATGCCGAAGTCCAGCATGTGTTTGCCGGGCACGAGACGTTTGATCAATACGGCATCGGCGCCAGGCTCCGGTTTACGCTATAATCCGTACTCCGCCCGCTCGATGAGTTCCAGCTGGATGTCCGTGTTGAGCATGACAAAATAGGCGTTGTAGCCTGAGATGCGGACCATGAGATGGCGGTAGGCATCCGGATTGGCCATGGCATCCCTTAAAGTTTCGGAGTTGACCACATTGAACTGGAGCTGCATGCCGCCCATCTCAAAATAGGCCTGAACATAGGATCTCATGATATCAACGGTTTTCTCCCGGGAGTCCTGAGGCGTCGGGTTTAACTTGACATTGAAAGCGATGTTGTTGTCCATGGTTTCCGGGTCGAGCCGGGCCACATCCCGGAGGTTATCCAAAAAATTGGCGGAAGCCATGGGATTGGGCGTTAACCCGGGCGTAAAGGCCTTGCCGAAGCGCCGGCCGGACGGAAGCGCCCCGGAAAGGGTGCCGTAGGCCACGTGCTGGGACATGGACCAGAAGCCCGTGGTATAGGCGCCGCCCCGGAAGTTGGTGTGGCCCGCATGAATATCATGGATCAGTCGGGTCACCCGCCTTGCCATTTCAAGCGCCTCCGCGTCGCCGGAGCCGAAGCGAGGCGCCTGTTTGGCAATCATGGCATGCAGTTTGGGATCATTATTAAAGTCCATGTCAATGGCCGCCTTCACCCGGGCAAACGGGACCGACTTTTCCTCAAATACCATCTTTCTGATAACCATCAGCGAGTCAACCACGTCAGAAAGTCCGATATTGGATGTGCCGGAGGAATTATACACTGCCCCGCCGCGGGTCACATCGGTGGCCGATGCCACCGCGCCTTCCATCAACGTGCTCAGAAACGGGGTGGGCCGATATTCGGCATGCACCCCGGCCAGCATGTTATTAAATTCTATCGCTTGTCCGATCAGAAAGCGGAGCTGGCGCTCAAACGCCTTAAAAAACGCGTCAAAATCCGGAAAGTCGCCAGCCTCGATGCTGCCCGTGGCCGGTCCGGGCGCCCAGTTCATGAGCGGGTGCCCCCCATTGTGAAGAGCCATCTCAAGCGGAGCCACCAAGTTAAACAGGATTGATCCGGTGTGCCCCATGTGCTTGCCGGAGACGGTGGGCTCAACGCACCCCGTGGCAGACCAGTCCCGGATATCCTCTATGGGGTAGCCATGCGGTGTTAATGATTTGAAAACCGCCGGGTCGTTGTGAAGCGAAGGCGTTCCGGCGGTTATAAAGTTCACCTCGCAGAGGCGTCTGAGGTAGTTGCTTGTGTTTATTTCCGGGTGGACCCGGGCATTCACGTTCACATCCCGAAGCCCCAGCATCTCAGTTACTTTTAGGATGATATAGGTCATGTCATTGACCCCGTCCCGGCCGCTCCGGGTAACGCCGCCAATGGTCAGGGCCTGGGTGGAAGACGCCCCGCCGAACAGGTAGTTGCCGATATCCGGGGACAGGGGCAGGTGGTCGGAGAACCGGAAAAACAGGCAGCCGATCAGTTCGATGGCATGCCGGATATAGGCGGATTTTGCTAAAGGGGTGTCCAATTTGGCCATATCGTTTTCAAAATAGGGCTGAAGCCACTGGTCCAGGCGGCCGAAGGACATGCCGGTATTGGCGTTTTCCATATGGATGGCGATCCAGACGAGGTTTAAAACCTGCACGGCCTCATCCAGGGTTTCTGCCGGCTCGCGGGGGACCTTTTCAAGGATTTCGCAAAGGCGCTGCATTTCCTTTCGCCGGTTCGCATCGGTTACCTGTATGGCCTGCTCACTGGCGGCGTCAGCGAGATGGCCCGCATAGGTGTCGAGCCCCTGGAGCGCGATTTTCATGGCCTGCAGTGTGTGCTGCCGGCGGCCGGTTATATCCGGATCTGCCATCCGGGTGTCAATCTCTGCGATGATGCCGCTGGTGCCTTTTTCAAGGATTGTTGGAAAATGGGGGATCGTGTGCGAGATGCCCACGGATTTCCAGACAAAGTATGCCACCCAGCGTTCCTCAATTTTTTGACAAATCGGATAGTTGTTTGCCTTCCGCACCCATGCCCGGAAATTTCTGTCCGCCCAGAAGGGGAAAACGTCATGATGGAGGCTCCGGGCGGTTTGATCAGTTATCCGGTAGGGGTTCAGGATCCGTTTGTCGATGGACCCCAGCTCTCCCCAGGCCATTAAACCCTGGGCCTCCGGGTAAATGATCACCCCGATATGCTCGTTTGTGGTCGTGGTGCCGGCCACCAGGTCGTTTGGGCGGATGATGGGTTTTTTGTTAGTCATGAGATGAGAAAATGCCTCTGCCTGGCGGAGTTCCGGAATCCAGGGAGTTTTATCCGAACGGGTTTCAAATCCATGTGTTCGGAACCATTGAGTCAATATTTGCGGCCGTTCGGGACAGATTTCCGGCATATCGTTAAAATAGCGGTCAAGAAAACCTTTAAGCCGCGGGAAATCCTCCAGCCGATACGCGGACAGGTAGGGATCATCCAGATATCGGACATTTGGATCACTTTTTTCGCCGGTCATGAGGTAGTCGCGGCGGACGGCAAGCGATCGCGCAAGGTCCGGGTTTTTCTGGTCATAGGTGGATTGCCGAAACGCGGTGTCCTGCTTATGGGCCTTTTCAAGCATTTTCTGATGCTTCTTGCCCATTAAAAGCGACACCAGATAGTTGAAGAGCTGAAGGTAGGCCAGGTTGCCGTCCAGAATCATCCGGTTTTTTAGAATCAGGTTGAGCACCTCATTGGGGGGTACCCGAAGCATTTCCATAAGGGCCGCCTCATCGGCAAACCGGATCACCACATTTGCATCTTCAGGGATTTCGGAAAGCACGGACATCCGGCCTTTGTTGAATTTGGCCGCCTGGCAGACCCCGCCGGATTCGGTGATAAACCCAATGGTAAAGTTGATCCACCCGTCCGCCCCCTTAAGATAGCGGTTCAGTGACGGCCGGCGGTTGAAAAGCACGGCCATCAATTTAAGAAGTCCGCTGGTAAGGGTGTTATAAATAATATGCCGGCCCTTGGGGGGACGAGAATCCTTGTTTGTCACCAGCAGGGTTTGAAAGAGCGTTGAAAGATGCAATGGTTTCATTATTAAGTGTGCTAATTGCGCTAAATGGATATAAACCGGGAACTGTGAACCATGAACGTATGTGCTCAGGCGCGCTGTCAAGCGTCGCCTGGAACGCTTGGTTGGGAGTACTTTCCTTCTCCGTCCAAATCGAAATCGCTATCGCTATCGGGATCGAAATCGCCTGTAGCCTCCTGGCCATAGAATGTATGATCCTCCCGAACCTGGTATCCTCTTCCGCCCAGTCGGCTGAGCATCGCCGCCATGCGGTCGAGTTCGTCTTTGCGGCTCCGGCTCTCGGTCTTGTCCAGCGCCTTGCCGACAACCAGAACATCCTGAATGGCGGCGCATTCTAGCGCGGAGCCCCTCGCAATCTCAAAATAGCGCCGCCTGTCCGCGTCGGCGGTCTTGCCGTTGCCCTCGGCGATGTTCAGCGGGATCGACTGGCTCGCGCGAAGCCATTGGTCCCGTGCGGGGCGATGGACGCCGTTCAACCCCTTGGCCTTTCCGTATACCCAGGCCACGTAGCTGATCGATAGACGGTAAACGTCAAGTCTCTCGTGTCCTAGCGTCATGATGCGTCGATCCCGATAGCGATCCCGATTTCGATGGCCCCAACCAGTAAGCAGCTATCGCTCAATTTTTGGATGGCAAAGTAAAACGTTCAAGATCAAGGCGCCGTGAATCTCGAGGAATGAGCCGTACTGGGAGTACGGTGAATGACGAGAGATGAAGCGCAACGCAGATATTGGGCGTTTTACTTTGCCATCAATCCTGCATGTTGATCACATCCCCTCCGGGCAGGCCCAATTCCCACGCCCGCAATACGCGGCGCAGGAGCTTGCCGCTTCGGGTTTTGGGAAGCGCGTCGAGGAATACGATTTCCCGCAGCTCGATATCCTCGCTGAAATTGGCCTTGAGGTAGGCTTTGATCTCATAGTTCAGCCGATTGGAGCTGATATAGCCCTTTTTTAAGGTCAAAAAGGCCTTGAGGTAGGAGCTCCCTTCGCCGGGTTCGCTGCCTTTGGAAATGACCGCGGCTTCCGCCACCGCCGGATGGGTGGTCAGGACCTGTTCGATTTCAAAGGGGCCGATCAGTTTGTCCCCCCCGGCTTTTAAGAGATCATCGTTTCGGCCCTGATGATAGAAATAGCCCTCTTCATCGCAAAGGGCGATATCGCCGGTGACAAACCATTGGTCGTTTCTGAAGTATTTCTGGAACCGCGCGCTGTCATGCCACAGGTCATGCATCAGGCCCGGCCAGGGCGCTTTTAAGGCCAGTTCGCCAAGGGACAGCGGCGGCAGCTCTTCGCCGGCTTCATCCAGAATGGCGGCCTTGATGCCCGGAATCGGCTTGCCGATGGCTCCGGGCTTGATGTCCATGCTCGGGAAATTGGCAATACAGATAATCCCGGTTTCGGTCATCCACCAGTTGTCATGCGGGTAACAGTTGAGGTGTTGCCCGCCCCAGTAAAAGAGATCCGGCACCAAGGGCGCGCCCACGGTGGCAACATGTTTAAGGGAGCTCAAATCATAGCGGGAGGGCAGATCATCGCCTGCGTCCATCAGGTCCCGGATGGTGCGGGGGGTGGTGTAGCAAACAGATATCCGATGCCGCTCGATGGTCCAGTACCAGTTGGCCGCTGTAAACGGATCGCCCTGGATCACCGAGGTAATCCCGCAAAGCCACGGGGCCAGGCCTCCGTACACCGTGCCCGTGACCCAGGCGGGGTCCGCATCGGTCCACAGGATTGTCTCCGGCTTTACATTCAGGACCCATCGCGCGGAGGCCAGAATCCCCGTCATATCCTGATGGGTATGGATAACGCCCTTGGGCGGGCGCGTGGAGCCGGAGGTAAAAATCATGTAAAGCGGTGCGTTTCCCGGCAGGGGTTCTGCCGGAAATTCTTTGGGCATGGCATCGATTTCAGCCGCCAGCGGGGTTTCATTTGAGAACAGGCCGGGCCCGGTGGTCTGGGTTAAGAAAATGTACTGGACGTTTGAGGCAAACTCGTAGGAGAGCTTTTCCACCAGGTCCGGGTGGGTGAGCACGCCTTTGGGAGCCGTGGATTCCAGACGGATTTCAAGTTCATAAAAGCCGGCGGTGGCGAATATGGGACAGAAAATCACCCCGATCCGGGCGCAGGCGGCCATGGCGAAAAATGTTTCCGGTGAGGGCGGAAGCAGGGTGATCAGCCGGTCGCCCTGGATAAATCCCCGTTGTGTCAGCATTCCCGCCCACTGGCAGGATTTTTCCTTGAGCTGCCGGTAGGTGTAGGTTTCAATAACCCCCTGTTTTTGAAAAATCATGGCCGGATGATCGGCCCGTTCCGGATCCTGCGCCCACCGATCAATGGATTCGGTGATGATGTTCATCCGGTCTTTGCCGGACCAGGAAAATTCCTTTTCAATTTCTGTCCAATCAAATTGCCGCCGGGTTTCCTTATAGGATTGCAGGTTGGCTGATGCCGCACCCTGCGCAGGAATTCTTGCCTTAATCATGCCATGAGTCCGTATTTTGAGTGAATTTTTAACAGCTGATGGACGAGATGCGTTGTCTTTTCATATGTTGGTGATACGTCCGGCATTTCGCTTTCATTCTCAAAGAGTTCCAATAACACAGAATGAACCGAGTTGACAAGGGCGCCGGGGTTATACCCGCCTTCCAGGGCGAGAAATATGGGCGGGTCCCCCACCCCTTTTTTGGCATGGATGAGCAGCCGGATAATCCCCGTATAGGCGGCCTCGCTCCATTGGGACCGGCCCAGCGGATCATCCCTGTGCGCGTCAAAGCCCGCAGATATCATAATCAATTCGGGCCGATAGGATTCAATCACCGGTGAAAGGATCGCCTGATACAGCCAGATGATGTCATCATCGGTCATGGATCGGCCCAGCGGGGCATTGATGGTGTAGCCTTCGCCCCAGTCGGTGCCGGTCTGCTCGGGCTCTCCGGAATAGGGATATAGCATCAGGTCATGGGTGGAAACATAGAGCACCCGGGGGTCATGATAGAAAAGCGCCTGAATGCCGTTTCCATGGTGGATATCCCAGTCAATCACCAGGATCCGCTCCAGCCGGTGATGGTTTAGCGCATATCTGGCGGCTATGGCCACGTTGTTGAAGATACAGAAGCCGCCCGCCCGGTTGGCCAGCGCGTGATGGCCGGGCGGACGGAGCAGGGCAAAAAAGGAGGTGCATTCGCCGTTTAACAGGACATCCACCCCCTGAATGCAGGAGCCGGCCGCCAGCCAGGCCGCCATGTAGGATTTCGCCGATACCGGCGTATCCGGGGCCAGGTTGGTAACATGCTGCTCCGCAGTTTTTAATATCCGCCGGATATGCTCCGGCGAATGGACCGCTTCCACCAGATCCATGGCCGCGGGCAGCGCCGAATAGGTATGGAGCCGGCCGGCAAATTCCCGGTCCAGCATCCGGTAGATGGCATCCAGTCGTTTGGGATGTTCGGGATGAAAATGACCGGTTTTATGCTCCAAAAACCGGTCATCCCGTGCAATACCAATTTTTATCCCCATGGCCGGCGGTTTTTCTTATAAAGAGGAGATATCAACCCGCTCCTCGATCAGTTTGTCAATGACCGATTCATCGGCAATGGTTGAGGTATCCCCCAGCTCATCCAGTTTACCGGCCGCAATTTTCTTCAAAATCCGCCGCATGATCTTTCCGCTCCGGGTTTTGGGCAGGCCGTCGGTCCACTGGATAACGTCAATGGTGGCGATGGGGCCGATTTCCTTTCTGACCTGACCGACAAGCTCCTTTTTCAGGTCATCAGAAGCCGTGACCCCGCTTTTTAAGATGATAAAGGCATAGATGCCCTGGCCTTTGATGGAATGGGGCACCCCAACCACTGCGGCCTCGGCTACGTTCTTGTTGAGCACCAGCGCGGATTCCACTTCTGCCGTGCCCAGGCGGTGGCCGGAGACGTTGATCACATCATCGATCCGGCCGATAATCCAGAAATAGCCGTCTTCGTCCTGTTTGGCGCCGTCGCCGGTGAAATACATGCCGGGCGCGTGGCTGAAATAGGTATCCCGGAAACGCTCATGGTCCCCGTAAACCGTACGGGCGATACCCGGCCAGGGCTGGCGGATGCAGAGAATGCCCTCCTCATTCGGATACTTGACCGGTTCCCCGGTATCATCCAGAATCACCGGATCCACCCCGAAAAAGGGGTAGGAGCAGGAGCCCGGTTTGATGGGCGCAACCCCGGGAAGGGGGGTAATCATATGTCCGCCGGTCTCGGTCTGCCACCAGGTATCAATGATCGGGCACCAGTCCCGGCCCACATGATGCAGATACCAGCGCCAGGCCTCCGGATTGATGGGCTCGCCCACCGTACCCAGGAGTTTGAGCGAGGAGAGGTCATGTTTTTTGACATGCGCTTCCCCTTCCTTGGCCAGTGCCCGGATGGCGGTGGGAGCGGTATAGAATTTGTTGACCCGGTATTTTTCCACAATGGCCCAGAAGCGGTCAAAATCCGGATAGCTCGGTACGCCTTCAAACATCACGCCGGAGAGGCCGTTGATCATCGGGCCGTAGACGATGTAGCTGTGACCGGTAATCCAGCCGATATCCGCGGTGCACCAGAAGATTTCATCATCTTTTAAGTCAAACACCAGGCGTGTGGTAATGGCCGAATACAGGAGGTAGCCCCCGTGGGTATGGACCACGCCTTTGGGTTTTCCTGTGCTCCCGCTGGTGTAGAGGATAAACAGCGGATCTTCGGCATCCATGGATTCGGGTTCCACATAATCCGGGAGATTCGGGTCCTTTACGGCATCCGCCCACCAGATTTGTTTTTTGCCGTCCAGTTGGGCGTCGGAACCGGTGCGGTTAACCACGATCACGGTTTCCACATCCGGGCAGGACTCAAGGGCGGCATCCACGTTTTTCTTGAGCGGCACACTTTTGCCGGCCCGGTATCCGCCGTCCGCGGTGATCACGAGTTTGGCCCCGCAGTCTGTAATCCGGTTGGCGATCGCCTCGGAGCTGAATCCGCCGAATACCACGCTGTGAATGGCCCCGATGCGGGCGCAGGCCAGCATGGCCACCGGCAGCTCAATGATCATCGGCAGATAAATAATTACCCGGTCGCCCTTTTTAACGCCTCTGGATTTTAAAACCCCGGCAAATTGGTTGACCCGCTGGTAAATATCGCCGTAAGTGTAGGCTTTGGACTCATTGGGGTCATCCCCCTCCCAGTAGAGGGCCACCTTGTCTTTTAAGGTATCCATATGCCGGTCCAGGCAGTTGGCCGAGGCATTGAGCTTTCCGCCGCCGAACCATTCGATATTTGCCTCATGAAAATCATATTTTAATACAAAGTCCCACTCCTTATCCCAAGTCAGGTATTTTCGGGCCTGTTCCGCCCAGAATCCATCAGGGTCGCTAATGGAACGGTCGTGGAGTTCCTTGTAATGGTCCCAGCTATTAATAAATGCAATTTTTTGGTATTCTTCCAAGTGGGCATCATACGTTTCCGTCATGGACGTCCTCCTTCATGCTTATTTGGGGTTTTCTGAGGCCTGTTTGTTTTCGGGCTCTTCAAAATAACAGGTTAATATGATCATTCCGTCATCCAGGGATGAATGCACCTTATAGGGCAGTTTGCGGAAAAGTTTGATCATGCCCTTGTTTTCCGGCGACGTATAGGCTACAAGCCCCTTGATGCCGTTATTACGCGCCGCTTCAGCCAGTTTGTTAAGAATTACTGTGGATACCCCTTTGCCCTGCCAGGGCCGGGCCACGGAGAATGCGATTTCAGCGATATTTTTTTGGGGCTCCAGCATATAGGCGCCCAGCCCGATCACGGTACCGAACCCGAATTCTCCGGTAACGGCCAGGATGGTCAGATTTTTGATGTAATCGGTTTCCACCATGGATTGGACATCATCTTTTAAAAAAGCGGTCTTTTCATAGAAAAACCGGGCGATGACGTCTTTCCGGTCAAGACTGTAGAAATGCTCCTGAATGCGACGGGTATCCACGGGCTTGGCCGGCCGGAACTTTACCGTCTGACCGTCGTATTTGCACACTTCTTCGAGACCCACGGGGTAGACGCTGCGCAATGATTCGCTGAGTTTGCGGCCGGGGCTCATCAGGCCCAGATCCCGGGCTTTTTGAAAAAGTTCATCCCGGTAATCCGGATGGGCCAGACTGATCATGGCTGTGGCCCGCTCCTGTAAGTTTTTGCCGAAGAGGTTGACCGCGCCGTATTCGCTGACCACGTAGGAGACATCGCTTCGGGGGACCACTACCGCGCCGCTTTCCAGGGTGGACACGATGCGGCTGATGCTCCCGTCAATGGAGGTCGAGGGAATGAGCAGTATGGATTTGCCCTGCGGAGAGGCGTCGGTGCCCCTGATAAAATCAAGCATGCTGGAAACCCCGGCAAAATAGTTGTGAGGCAGGGCATCCACGGCCGCCTGGCCCGTGAGATCCATTTCCATTACCATATTGACGGAAACCATCCGGTTGTGGCGGGCGATGATCGCCGGGTTGTTTACGTAATCGGACGGGTAGAACTCAATGGCCGGGTTGTCATGGACAAAATCATAGAGGTTACGGGAACCTACGGCATTGGTGGCCACGGCCTTGCCGTCATTGATCCCTTTATATCGGTTGGTGATAACGCCCATGGAAACCAAGTCCATGATGCCGTCAATGATAAACTGGGTATGCACGCCCAGGTCGTTTTTTTCGGAAAGCGCAAGCAAAATCGCCTTCGGGGTGGCGCCCAGGCCCAGCTGAAAGGTGGAGCCGTCCTCGATGAGGTTGGCCACGATTTTGGCAATGCTGTGCGCGGTCTCAAACTCCGGCAGCTTGTCAAGGGTCAGCAGCTCTTCGTCTTTTTCAACGATCATGTCCACGTCATTGACATGGATAAAGCTGTGGCCCAACACCCGGGGCATGTTGGTATTTACCTGAACAATGACCGTATCCGCCGCCCGGGCGGCTGCAATGCCCACATCCACTGAGATGCCCATGCTCATCCACCCGAAATCATCCGGCGGCGAGGCCTGAATAAGGGCGGCGTTTATCGGCAGGTGGCGTTTAAGAAACAGCCCCGGCACGGCCGAGATATGCATGGACGTGATAAAGGGGCGGTTGGCGGCTAAGTGCTTGGCGGTGGCCGATCCCTGGTAGATGTTTCGGATGCTGAAGTTTTCATTCTTGCTGTCTAAGGCAAGACGCGTGATCGGCGAATTTTCGATGCTCATCAGCCGGACAATTTCCAAATCCGGAAACATCTTGTTCGACTGGACAAGGGTTTGGACGAGGTGCTGGGGTTCGCCGCAGGATGAGCCGATGAAAATCCGCTGGCCGGATCGAAGCGTACTTAATGCTTCTTCCGCGGTGCGCTTTTTTTGAATATATTCATCCGGCCAGTATCTGGTTTGCATGTTCGTGCCTCCGTCGGGCAGTAGGGTGGATTCGAAGTCAGAAGCTTCCCATAAACACTGTTTATAATCTAACATATGCTGAAAGTGGTGCAAACAGATTTTCTCCGCTGCTTTTCGGCTTGACACCGAATCGGCTCTAATTGTATTTTAACTTGTCAGGATTACAGTTCTTTTTGCCTGTCCCCATAGAGGAAACTTGCCTGTATGAAGGTTCGCCATATATTTCAGAGACTTTGCCGGGTGCCTGTTTTTTTTGCGGCAGTGACCCTAATTATATCGTTTCCCGCCCATGCCCAGGAAGAAACCCAACAGCCCCAGGGCCGCCCGGTTTTTGTGATCCCGGTTGCCGGAACGGTAGATCCGGGCATGGCGGCATTTATTGACCGGGCCTGCCGTGAGGCCATGCAATCTCCAGACAGTCTGGTGGTGATTGAAATAGACACATTTGGCGGCCGGGTGGATGCGGCCCTTGAAATCGTGGACACCCTGCTGACCCTACCGGCCGAGCGCTCCATCGCATTTGTAAACAAAAAGGCGATTTCAGCCGGTGCGCTGATTGCGCTTTCCTGCGGTGAACTGGCCATGCGGCCGGCCAGCACCATCGGCGATACCGCGCCCATCGTTTATTCCCAGGAAGGCCCGCAGATGATGGGGGAGAAGTTTCAATCCCCGATCCGGGCCAAATTCCGGGCCCTTGCCCGTAGAAACGGCTACTCCGAGCCGCTGGCCGAGGCCATGGTAACGCCGGAAAAGATTGTGTATGCTGTGGAAATTGACGGTGAAAAAAAATATATGGATGCGCAGGCCTTTGAGGATCTGACATCGGAAGAAAAGGAGCGGGTGAGGAGTCGGACCACGGTGGTGGAAAAAGGCGAGCTTCTGACCATGTCTGGAGCGGAAGCCCTTGAATTGGGCTTTTCGTCCATGACCGTATCCGGCATTGATGCGATGCTTGAGAAAAAAGGGGGCGGCCCGTTTTCCCGGCAACGGATCGAGCCATCCTGGTCCGAGGCCATGGTGCGATACATCGGCAGTATCGCCCCGATTCTTATGATGATTGGCCTGGCCGCCCTTTACATGGAGATGAAGGCTCCCGGATTCGGCATTCCGGGCCTGATCGGGCTGATCTGCCTGGGGGTTGTTTTTTTGAATCAATACATGGTGGGCCTGGCCAACTATACCGAGCTTTTGATTATCATACTGGGGATTATCCTGATGGCGATTGAGGTTTTTGTGCTGCCGGGATTCGGTATTGCCGGGTTTGTTGGAATGATATGCATTGTCATCGGCCTGATTCTCACATTTCAGGATTTTGTGATCCCTGACCCCGCCAGTCCCTGGGAGATGGAGATACTTTTAAACAATATTATCAAGGTGGTCGGCGCCTATGTGGTCTCGTTTATTCTGGGACTGTTTTTTATCCGGTATGTGCTGCCGCGGCTTTCCACGGCGACCGGGGGCCCTTACCTGACCGCGAGTTTAAAGGATGCGCATTCGGATTCCCGGGAGACCAGCCGGGTGCATGTGGGGGATACCGGCGTGGCCATGACAGCCCTTCGGCCGTCCGGCAAGGTGAAAATCGGGGCGGATGTGTTTGACGTGGTCACGGAAAATGAATTTATCGAGCGGAATGCACCGGTGGTTGTATCTGAAATAGCCGGCAACCGGGTGATTGTTGCAAGGAATATGTCTGAATGATTATCGACTTGGGATTTCCCATTATATTGCAGGCGGCGGGCATATTTGTTTTGCTGGCCGAAATTATCCTGCCCTCCGGCGGTGTGCTCACCCTCCTGGCCCTGGGATGCTTCGGCTATTCGCTTTATTCGGTGTTTACCAATGTGTCCATGTCGGTGGGCATGATGTTTGTGGCCGCAGATGTGATTATTCTGCCCATTGTTTTAATCGCCGGACTTAAACTGCTGGCTTATTCGCCGGTGGCACTGCGTAAATCTTTGAAAAAGACGGACGGTGTGACCTCCCAGTCTGAAAAATTGGGGGGGTATATGGGAAAAACCGGCACCACCGTGACCAACCTCCGCCCGGCGGGCACGGCGCGGATTGACGGCCGGCGGGTGGATGTGGTGAGCCGGGGGGAGTTTATCGAAAAGGACAAGCCCGTCGTTGTCATCGCGGTGGAGGGAAACCGGGTGGTGGTGCGGGAGGGGGAATGACTTCGAAGCCCTTGATCGTACTCAGTCCCGCGCAAGCGGGACGGTACTCGTACTCGTGATCGTACTCGGAATATAAAAGCCGATTACGAGAACGAGCACGAGAACGAATGGAGAGTCACTTTCTGCAAGAAGGCTGCGGATGTGGCCAAAATCGTTTTTTTCGAGTCCATTCAATTTTATGGCAAAACTAAACAAATAGGAGCGTATTATGACACTGACCCATATTCTGTTTATTGTACTTTTTGTTGCCGTTATTCTGTTCATTTACTTTATCGGATCGGCGATTTCCCTGTGGGTGCAGGCGCTTGTTTCGGGTGCCTCTGTGGGGCTTTTCAATATCGTGTTCATGCGGTTCCGAAAAATTCCGCCTAAATTAATCGTAAACGCCAAGATCATGGCGGTCAAAGCGGGCCTTGAGATATCCACCAACGACCTGGAGTCCCATTATCTGGCCGGCGGGGATGTGATGCGGGTGGTCCAGGCATTGATCGCAGCGGATAAGGCCAATATCGATTTGATTTTCAACCGGGCGGTCGCCATTGATCTGGCCGGCCGAAATGTCCTGGAAGCCGTTCAGATGAGTGTCAACCCCAAGGTGATTGAAACGCCCATGGTGGCGGCCATGGCCAAGGACGGCATCCAGCTTAGGGCCATATCACGGGTCACCGTGCGGGCCAATATTGAGCGGCTGGTCGGCGGCGCCGGCGAGGAAACCATTCTGGCCCGGGTGGGCGAGGGCATTGTCACGACCATCGGCTCTTCGGACAGCCACAAGAACGTGCTGGAGAATCCGGACAGCATCTCCCGGCGGGTGCTGGAAAAGGGCCTTGATTCGGGCACCGCCTATGAGATTTTATCCATTGATATCGCGGATGTGGATGTGGGCAAGAATATCGGGGCGGAGCTTGAAACCGACCGGGCCGAGGCGGATAAGAAAATCGCCCAGGCCAAGGCGGAAGAGCGCCGGGCCATGGCCTATGCCGCAGAGCAGGAGATGAAGGCGAAGGTCCAGGAGATGCGGGCAAAAGTGGTGGAGGCCGAAGCCGAAGTGCCCCTTGCCATGGCCGAAGCCTTCAGAAGCGGCAATCTGGGCGTTATGGATTATTACCGGATGAAAAACATCGAGGCGGATACTACGATGCGCGATACCATCGGCAAGACCGAGGATGGCAAGGAGTACCCCGAAACGCCGGATACTGAAGAATAATGGCTTCGCAAGAGGAGTTTTAAATGAATTTTGAAATTCTGTTTTTATTCATTATCATAGGGATCATGGTATTTACCCAGATCCTCAAGCAGATGGCCCGGAAAACGGTAAAAGGGGATAAAAAACCATCATCCGGCTGGAGAAAGGGGCTGGAGAATCTGCTGGAGGAATTCAGGCAGGAGATGGAGGGGCAGAAAGAGTCTGCGGAACCTTTGGAACAGCCCGCCGGCCGCCGGTCCTGGTGGGAGGATTTAATGCCTGAGGAGAGCACCGCCAAACAGGCTGAAGGCGAACAGGTTTCAGCGGATTCAAAGAATGATGCGGTGGCCTTGGAAGAAGCCGCGTCTGCCGAGAAGGAGAAACAGTGGCAGAAACGCGGATTCAGAAAATGGGAGCCCAGAACGTTCGCCCGGGAAGCGGCGCCGGAAAAGGTGAAGAAAATACCGCACCCGGCAGAACGGGCGCGATTGTCCCGGCAGGATTTGCGAAAGGCGGTGATCTGGTCGGAGATTCTGGCTCCGCCCGCGGGTCTCCGGGGACCCAAAGCTTAATATCCAAAATTAAAGGGTCTCATATGAAAATAGAAGTTTGCGGAAAAGGCGGCAGCGGGAAAAGCACGATGGCCGCCCTAATGGCGCAATCATTTGCCCGGGCCGGATTCCGGGTGCTGCTGGTGGATGCGGATGAATCGAATATGGGCCTGCAGCATGCCCTGGCCGGCAGTACCGTGCCGGTGCACCTGATGGATTATCTGGGCGGCAAGAAGGGGTTTAAGGAAAAGCTCAACCAGAAAATGATGATGGACAACCCGGCGGGCATTTTTTCCGGCAGACAGACCATTGATGATCTGCCGGCGGATTGCGTTATCAGCGAGGACGGGGTGGAGTTTCTTGTGATCGGCAAAATCCATCATTTTGGGGAAGGATGCGCCTGCCCCATGGGGATTTTATCCAAAAAATTTCTGGCAAGCCTTAAAACCCGTGAAGGTGAAATCATTCTCGTGGATACAGAAGCCGGGGTGGAGCATTTCGGCCGGGGAATGGCCGGGGAAGCCGATATCGTGCTGGGGGTGGTGGACCCCACGGCGGAATCCTTCCGGATGGCGGAAAAAATCACTGAAATGGCCCAAAATGCCAATGCAGCGGCCTATTTTATATTGAACAAGGTTGAGTCCAACATCGAAGAGGCCATGTTACGCTATCTGGATGGGGAGAGCGTGATAGGCCGAATTCCCAAGAACAATGAAATTTTTTTAGACAGCCTGGAAGGCCGGATTCTCTCCGCCCGGCTGCCGGAAATTGATGCGTTATGCCGGGAGATCAGCACCCGGCATGGCTTAATGGCCGCGTGAAAACCTCTTGCTCTTACTCTTAATCTTAATCTTAATCTTACTCTTAATCAAAAACGGCTCAATTGCCTTGTAATTCAAAACAAATGGGCAAAACCATTTGTTGACAATATGAACCCATGCTTATATTTGAATCGTAGGTAAATAATCGCGTTGGGGGTGTTGCTTCGCAGCTGAGAATCCGCTTGACGGATAACCCTTGGAACCTGATCAGGATAATTCCTGCGAAGGGAAACGACTTTAAAATTTTTTAAATGTCGGCCGTTTTCCTTTAAAAGGAGAGCGGCCTTTTTATTTTAAGCGGGAAAAAGGAGAAACTTTATGGCACTTGATGAAATTGTGATCAGCCGGGCGATTATGGACCGGTATTACGAAAAATTAAGGGATAATCTTGAAGCGGATGTGGCGATTGTCGGGGGCGGTCCCTCAGGACTGGTGGCCGGCTACTTTCTTGCCAGGGCCGGTAAAAAGGTGGTATTGTTTGAACGCAAGCTGAGTATCGGCGGCGGTATGTGGGGCGGCGGCATGATGTATAATGAAATCGTGGTGCAGAAACCCGCCCTGCATGTGCTTGAGGAATTCGGGGTGCGGACGGTCAATTATCAGGATGACTATTATACGGCGGATGCGGTGGAATCCGTGGGCTTGATTGTCGGCAATGCGGTGCGGGCCGGCTTGACCATTTTTAACTGCGTGACCGTCGAAGACGTGGTCATGCGGCCGGATCGCCTGGAGGGCCTGGTGCTGAACTGGTCGCCGGTTGAGATGGCGGGGCTCCATATTGATCCGTTGACCATGCGGTGCAAATATGTGGTGGATGCCACCGGCCATGCCACGGAGGTGGTCAAGGTGGTGGAACGGAAATTTCCCGGGCACTTAAACACACCCACCGGCCGGATTGAAGGGGAGAAATCCATGTGGGCGGATCAGGCCGAGAAATTGACCCTGGACAATACCAAAGAAGTCTATCCCGGGCTTTATGTCACCGGGATGGCGGCCAATGCCGTGGCCGGCGGCCCGCGCATGGGGCCGATATTCGGCGGGATGCTCCTTTCCGGCGAAAAGGTGGCCGGGGAGTTGATTGAAAAGCTGGGTTGATAAGGCACTTGTTCGTACTCAGTCCCGCGATAGCGGGACGGTTCTCGTAATCGTAATCGTACTCGAAAAGATTAAAAGCCGAGATTACGATTACGAGCACGAGTACGAGTACGAATCAGCAGGGATTGGATTTTTAAAAAATTTATATCATTACGGATAATAAACCATGACACAACTACAAGACGCCCGTGCCGGCACCATCACCGATGCCATGCGGGAGGCGGCTGAATTTGAGCATATGGCGCCCGAGGAGATCATGGACAAGGTGGCTGACGGCGTCCTGGTAATACCCAAAAACATACACCATGCCTTCTCCGCCCGCGGCATCGGCCGGGGGCTTACCACCAAGGTCAATGCCAATATCGGCACCTCGCCCAGCCACTTCAACCTTGACGAGGAGCTTGAAAAGCTCGATATGGCGGTTCATGTGGGGGCGGATGCGGTAATGGATCTGTCCACCGGCGGGGATCTGGATGCCACGCTGACCAAGATCATTGCCCATTCCCCCGTCATGATCGGGACGGTGCCGATTTATAAAACCGTGAGCAAGGCGCTCTCGGAAGGCCGGAAATGCCGAAATATCGCGGCTGATGAAATTTTTTCGGAAATTGAGAATCAGGCCAGACTGGGCGTTGACTTTATCACCGTTCACTGCGGCATCACAAGGCATTCCTTGTCTGTGCTTAAATCCTGCGAGCGGCGCATGGGCATTGTCTCCCGGGGCGGGAGTCTTTTGGCGGAGTGGATCATGCACAACCAAAAGGAAAACCCCCTGTATGAGGCATACGATCGTTTGCTGGAGATTGCCGCTGCCCATGATGTCACCCTTTCATTGGGCGACGGGCTGCGGCCGGGCACCATTTTCGATGCCGAGGACCGGGCCCAGATTACGGAAATGATTATTCTGGGCGAGCTGGCCAAGCGCGCCCGGAATGCGGGGGTTCAGGTGATGATCGAGGGGCCGGGGCATGTGCCTTTAAACCGGATTGCTGGGGATATGAAGCTTCAGAAGGGCATCTGCGAGGAGGCCCCCTATTATGTATTGGGCCCGCTCCCCACGGATATCGGGGCCGGCTACGACCACATTACCGGCGCCATCGGCGGGGCCATTGCCGCAGCCAGCGGCGCGGATTTTCTCTGCTATGTGACGCCTGCCGAACACCTGACACTGCCCGGTGTGGCCGAAGTGCGGGAAGGGGTGGTCGCTTCAAAAATCGCCGCCCATATCGGGGATCTGGAGAAAGGCATTGCATCCGCCTGGGAGAAAGACCGGCGGATGACCGAGGCCCGCAACCGGTTTGACTGGCAGACCATGTTCGATCTGTGCGTGGACCCGGAAAAGGCGCGGCAGATGCGGTCGCAAAGCGAGGATAAGGACCGGGATGTCTGCACCATGTGCGGCGATTTCTGTGCATTAAAGACCCATGCCCGGGCCTTTGGCGAGGATGATGAGATGCTTTGAATGGCTTTTAAGAAGGCACTGAGGCGCTGAGGCACTACGGCACTGAGTCTTTTAAACCTTGAACCGTGAACTGTGAACCGTGAACTACTTAAATAATAAGGGCTCGATTTCATACAACTA
>JBKHAE010000040.1:0-29516 GCA_046543065.1 Desulfobacterales bacterium
CATCAATTGAAACCTAAATTTAGATGAAAATAACCGGAATATAAGTTATATTAAATAAATTTGTTTTTTGCCCCGGAACGGCAAAAACTGAGGAAACCAAACTTAATGAATAAAGCCCTGCATCTTCTATTATTGCTTTTTATCATGCTTTTGTGCCTGCTTGGGCGCCAAGGCAATGCAAGCGGTAAAACTTTAGAATTTCCGTTAAGGATTGATTATCCGCTTCTCCAAACCCTGATAGAAAACAGTTTTTTTAGGGATGAAGGATCGGTGTTACGCCTGGTGGATCCGGCAGATACCTGTCGGCATATTACCCTTTCAGATCCCCGCCTGTCTTGGAAAAACAATCAGCTTCAACTTGAAATGGCTGTCAATATGCAGGGGGGACTAAAGTTGGCGACAATTGCATGTTTCCGGTGAAGTGGTCAGGATATATCAAGACCCATCCGCGCCCCTATATCAATCGCCCCAATTGGCATTTGATGTTTGATTGGCAGGACACTGAACTGTTGAAAAAAAACCGGGAGCCCGCCCGGGTAATGAACCAGTTGTGAGGGGTGTTTGAAGGACCGGTTTTAAAACATCTTAATTCGCTTTCCATTGATTTGAATCCGCCTGTGTCCGAACTTCCGGCGTTCTTGTTAGACATGGCGGCTCCGGAATACCGCCCCCGCATTAAAAAACTTGTCAATAGCCTGGAACCCGGAGAGATGAAGGTCACCCCGAAAGCCCTGACCTTAAATATTTTGGGGGATATAACGATACCCGACCCAGCCGGGAGCGAAGACGCCCCTGCGCCGCTTTCCCCGGAAGAGATGAAGGCTTTCCTGGATATCTGGGAAACATGGGACGCATTTCTGGTAAATACCCTGCTTTCCCTATCCGGCGAGCCTTTAACCCCGCAGGAACGGCAATGGGTGCCGCCCAAGAAATCCATTGGGCCTTATTTTCAAAAAGTTAAGGCTATACTTGTTGAAGCAAATCAAAAAAATCTTCGGAAAAGCGCCATACCCGCCAAATATAGCAACTTGTTCCAGCAGGTGGTCTTGGCCACGGCCTGGCAGGAGACTTGTTTCCGTCAGTTTATTGTGGATGACGGAAAACTGACATTTATCCGCTCTTACAACAATACCTCAGTGGGCCTCATGCAGATCAATGAACGTGTCTGGCGCGGAATGTATAATATTCAGCATCTACGGTGGAATATCCATTACAATGCCAAGGCGGGGTCTGATATTCTGGATAATTATTTTACGAAATATGCGCTGCCCAAAAGCCAGACTGCAACCTCACTCGGCAAAGATGGCCTGGCCGCCAGCATTTACGCCATGTACAACGGGGGACCAAGCCAGTTCAGCGGCTACCTGAAACGCCGTTAGACCGGTCGATTCTACAAGACGGATAAGCACTTTAAGGAAAAGTACAACTGGGTCAAAAACAATCAGTGGGAGCGTTTATCAGATTGCTTGGTCGGCAAATGATAAAAAATCTTTGTCTTTTGACCAACGGCGCTAATTATGCTCTTTCTTGCCTAATTGTTTTCAATCAAACAGGGGGGGCACTTTAATTTGAATTTTCCAAGATAAAAGTTTATATTAAAAAAAGAAGCGGTTAAAGCTACACAGAACATAGATGAACAAAACTAAAAACTTGGCGCTATTTTCAAAATTCGGCTTTATCAAGCTATCTTTTTATTAAACCAAAAAGGAAGCGAGAAAAATGTATAAAAAAATCATGGTTCCGCTGGATGGCTCGGAACTCGCCGAGTGCGTACTGCCCCATTTGGAGGCTTTCATCAATGGATTTAGTATCACTGATGTGCGTTTGGTGCGTGTGATAGAACCGGTTAAACCCGATCCAAGAATTTATGATAATACTTTCAGTGACGAGTTTATGCGCCAGGCCCAGAAAATCTGGAAGGATGTAGAACGACAGGGAAAGACTTCAGCCAGAAACTACCTGAACAAAGTCTCCGAACATCTCAAACAAAAAGGAACCGCGATACATACGGAGGTTCTGATCGGGAACGCGGCAGACAGCCTGGCCGATTATGCTGACTCAAACGATATCGACCTTATTATTATGGCAACCCATGGATATTCCGGAATAAAACGCTGGATAATGGGCAGCGTGGCAGATAAAGTTTTTCGTTCGGCAAGCGTCCCCGTATTCATGGTGCGGCCCGCCGCTGTTAAAGGCGGGGTTTAATGCTTTCGGATTTTTCGGGGTTGCCTTACCCGAAAGACGTACTTATATCTGCCCGTTTGCCCCCTACAGTTCAACGAAAAGCCCGGGATTTTGAAAACTCCCGGGCTTACGCCGCATGCTGCGCGCTTGGTTCAGCTATTCATTTTTTTCGACGATTGCTTCCACTATCTCTTCTGTCACATCCTCGCCGCCGGTCAACAGGGCGTTGGCATCCATAACATAGTCATAACCTTTTTCATCCGCGATTTCCTGGATATTATTTCTTACTTTTTCCAGCACCTCCCCCTGCATCTGCTGGGATCGCTGCTGCATCTGCTGCTGCATCTGCTGCTGGGCCGCCTGCTGTTCCTGTTCGCTTTTGCCTTCCATTTCCTTCTGCATCTGCTGGATTTCGCTTTGCAGTTTCTGCTGCGCCTCGATAAAGGCAGGATGCTTTTCCATGATCTGGTTGGTCTCAACCGTCACAATTTTCAAAGATTTGGAATCATCCGCGGAGACTGTCGCAGCCGCCGCTGTTGTAAGCAATGCCGCAATCAGGAAGAAACCAAGGATTTTAAAACTTTTAACCGTCATTTAAATCTCTCCTTTACAGGTCTAATTAATTAAAAATTGCCGGGGGTTAAATGGCACCGGGAACCCCCGGCTTCGGAAATTATGAAAACACCATAGCGTATTTTAAAAAGCCGGTAAAGGATATATATATTAAGTAAGCCATGCCGGATAACATTGATGCCGGCCGGCGCCAAGCCTGTTAAAGCTTGACGCAAAAGCCGATTTCTGGGATACGATCAACATGAGTTCAACAGATCTTATCAAAGCGTTTTATCTGCGGCACCTGCCCGGAGCTGAACTCGCGGGCAATACACTCAGCGCACCGTGCCCCTTTTGCAAGCATTCTGAAACCACCGCCCCCGGCACGCTGATTGTCGACCTCGATCCGGGGAGCTTTTTTTACGGCTACTTCAGGTGCCTCAACCGCTGCCGGCCCGGCGGCTTTGCCCCGCACTTGGGACGGCTGCTGGGCATTGATCCAAAACACGTTCCGGGCTGCGATCCTGACCGGATTCCCTACGTCCGCAACTTGGTGTATCCATCAAAAACGCTTAATGCTGAAGTGAAAAAATATCAACTCGCCCGGACCGAAGAAACTCTCGACTTTTTTCTGACTTTCGGCATATCAGCAGAAACGCTCAATGAAATGCGGGTGGGCTTTAATGGGCGCTACCTGGTTTACCCCTATTTTCAGGAAAACGGAAACTGCTATGCCTACCGGTGCGTCCGGCCCGGAAATGAGGCCGACGCTTTCTGGGAGGGCGAAGAAAAATTCCAGGAGAAAGAATTTCAGGTTTTCAATATCGAAGAGATTGAACGCTGCGAAGACGGCGCCATTTTTATTACAGAGGGCGAAAAAAATCTTCTGATCCTAAAGGAACTGGGCTATCCCGGCATTGCCGTTCCCGGCCTTTCGGTTCTTGATGCACTGCCGCCGGAGCGCTTTGCTGATATCAATCACGTGCTCATCCTTTTACAAAACTCTGCTGAAGCGCAGGTGGCAGCCCGCTCGCTTGCCACCAGACTTGGATTTAAAGCACGGATTCTCAACTGGCCGCCAACCGCAAATCGCGACTACGATCTGACGCAGCTTGCCCGGGAAACGCCGGATGCATTCGGCGCTACAGTGGGCCGCATGATCAAGAGCTCAAAAGCATTCTCTCCCTTTACCTCGCCCGAACGTGAACATGCCCTGTTTCTGGAGGCGCTGGAAAAAGACAGGGGCAAAAGCCTCACCGGTGTGCCCACGGGGTTTGAAAAAATGGACCAGGCCATGAACGGCATCAGCGGCATCAACATCCTGGGGGGTCAGCCAAAGGCCGGCAAATCAACCTTCTTTATGCAGATTTCCACCGAGGCGGCCCGCCGGGGCATGCCGGTCATCTACTACGACTTTGAAAACAGCCGCCAGAAAATCTACCTGAGGACCCTCTGCCGCCTGAGCCGGCTTTCGGAAGCATCGCTGCGCCATGAAAATCCGGATCCCGCCGCTGCCGAGGCGCTCCGGCAGGCCCAGGAAGAGATGAAAACCATGATGCGCTTCTTTCGGGTGGTCACGGACCGAAAGCTGGGGCCCGACATCATGCGGCGGCAAATCGATTTCATCAAACACGAATTGCGCCTGGATAGTTGCATGGTGGTGATTGACAGCCTTCACAAACTACCGTTTAAAAGTTTATCGGAGCGGCGCACGGGCATTGATGAATGGCTCCGGCACATGGAGAGCATCCGCGACGAGCAGCAGGTGTCATTCCTTGTGGTTTCGGAATTATCCCGCAGCAGGGAAGGCAGCTACAGCAGAGAGCCCGATCTCGGATCTTTCAAGGAATCGGGCGACATCGAATACAGCGCTGACAACGCCATTATCCTGCAGCCCGACTGGGACCTGCTGGATCCCCTATCCACAACCCGACGCGTCAGCGCGCTCTGGCTGGTCGCCAGCCGTGAAAAAAGCCCGGGGAAAATCGCGGATTATGCCCTTGATTATCCCTACTGGGGCTTTAAAGAGCTTTAGCCCGTCGGGGTAAGACGATGCGTCCATAGCAGTCAGCTGTCTTTTAATACCATCAGCGTGGATGAACTGCGCGAAAGATCGAGGCCCTGATCGTCACGAACAATACAGTCCACGATGATGATGCGGCTGCCCCTTTTAAAAACACTGGCTTCGGCGATGATTCGGCCCTTGCTTGCCTGGGACAGAAAATTGTTTTTTAGTTCGATCGTTGTGATGTTCTCACCAGCGGCGAGGGTGGTCATCGCGGCATGGGCAACGGTTTCGCTGGAAAAGGCGACCCCGATCCCGCCCTGCATGATCCCCGCCCCCTGAATAAATTCCGGGCGAATCGCCATACTGAAGCGGGCGTACCCCTCCCGGATCTCCTCGAGCTGCATCCCCATGAAGTAAAGAAAGGGATTGGCCACAGCCTCGCCGGCTTCTAATTTTTTCAAATACGCCGGATAATCAAACATGAATGGTCCTCCGTCACTGGATTTGTATAATCTCTTCTCAGCCCAGGCCCCGGCTTTCTTGCTACTGACTGTTCAAACTTTTTCCACAGTCCTTTATCATCATTTTTAAATCAGACCTTTTTCCTTGAGCCTTCTAAATAGTTCTTCCGCTTCTGACATGCCTTCAAAAATCACCGCCGAGGTAATGGTGGCCGATGTGACCGCGTCCAGTTCGGGATTAAAGGCAAAGGAGCCGGAAATAAAGCGTCCGACCAGCCGCTCGCGCATCAATTCCGCATCTTGCTTGGACCATTCTTTATTTCCCCATTTGGTGACCTGTAACGGGATAAAATCCAGCACCTTTCCCTTTTGGTCAAACATATAGGCAAAGTGCACATCATGGCAAATATCGCACAGCGTCGGCCGACTGATCACCTCCGCAAACAGCCGCTTTTTATCTTCTTTTTTTATACTGATGCCGGCATAGACCTGACGGCCGTCAATCGAAAGCATCCGGAATTCCGTTAAATCGCCATCCCCGGCCGCCGTCATGGCCTTTTTCACCCGGTCTTCGATTTCTGATTGCGTGTAGGGCGGTTCGACCGTTGTATACCGGGCTTCCTGCTGATCTCCCCGATTTCGAAGAGCCGACAACTCCAGACTCTTCAACGCCTGCATGTCGTTGAAAACCTCTTTGTAATCATGCTTTACACCCGAATAGGTGAGCGCGGCCATGGCGCTGGCCGGATCCTTTATAAGCCTGACCAAAATTGAAAACGGGGTGCGCGGCGAGCCGATGGCCTGGTGCAAATCAAGCCGGGGGTCGGGGACCAGCGGATAAAACATGTTGTATTTTTTACGAAATGACTCGGTTTCCGCCTGGTTGTTGCCCGCCCCCACGCCGATCATCTTGATCTGCTGGTTAAGTGAGGCATCCGCATTAATTTTTTCGAACAGTTTATTGTAAATCGGCGCCTGATCCTGACAATGCACACAGTATACGTTAAGTATTTCAACCAGCACCAGATCCGCCTCGATATCGCTGAGAGCAAACTCTGAATCCGCATCAATACCCAGGTATTTACGATCTTTCTGGTTTTCCGGGGTTTCCAAGCCAATGGCCGGAAACTCCTTTCCAACACTGATCAACTGATAGCCATATGCCAAATCAGTGGCTACCCCCTGCGGCCGCTCCGGCGGGTTGCCGGGGGCGGACGACTGCATCCGACAGCCGCTAATTGATAGATGGAGGCTGATAAGCATTACACATGCCAACCCGATCCTCATCAAAGATTTTTTTGTCATTTGGATCTCCTTATCCGGATAAAGAGCAATTAAATAAACATTACATTCCTATACATAATTCCCTTTCACCGGAAATCAATTGATTAATCCCGGGATGCGTCATTCGGGCCCTATCGAACCCATAGGGCTTCCGGTTTTATCCCCCAGTTTGCATCAAATCCGCTCAGTTATTTTTGACATGCATTCGATTTCCGCCAGTGTTAATGTCCATATCTTTTTACCGGTAAAAACACGATGGCCAAAAAACGGCGGTCTCGACCAGGACCGCCCCTCTGCTAAAAGTGTATTTAAAATAATCCCAGCACTCCATCATATGCCCCGGCGGGCCGTTTTTAATCGGTCCGCCGGTTTCTGTTTAGAGTAAGATTAAGAGTAAGATTAAGACGATAACAAAAAGCCCTTGTATTTAATTAAAAAAGGGTTATATTCCTCCCTTCAATCAGCTATCACCCAGACTTTCAGTAGAAAATTATTTGCAAGGAAAAAAGTATTGAATAAAGAAAATACGCGATTAAGAAATATCGCCATTATCGCCCACGTGGATCACGGCAAAACCACCCTGGTGGATGCCATGTTTCGCCAGAGCGGCCTTTTCCGGGACGGCCAGGAGGTTGACGAGCGGATCATGGACAACATGGACCTCGAACGGGAACGGGGCATCACCATTGCCGCCAAAAACTGCTCGGTTGCCTGGAACGGGATCACCATCAACATGATCGACACCCCGGGCCACGCCGACTTCGGCGGCGAGGTGGAGCGCGCCCTTTCCATGGCCGACGGCGCCCTTTTGCTAGTGGATGCTGCGGAAGGCCCGCTGCCGCAGACCCGGTTTGTGCTGAAAAAGACCCTGGAAGCCGGACTTAACATGATTGTGCTGATCAACAAGATCGACAGAAAAGATGCGCGCCCGGAGGCGGTTCTGGATGAAATATATGACCTGTTTATCGATCTCGGGGCAACCGACGAACAGCTTGATTTCCCCTACCTCTATGCCATCGGCAGAGACGGCATTGTTAAAAAGGAACTGGACGAGAAAAGCGACAACCTCCATGTTCTTTTTGACACAATCCTTGAAGGAATGCCGGCCCCGGCCTATGATCCAAAAGAGCCATTCCAGATGCTGGTGGCGGATCTCGGCTATTCGGACTACCTGGGCCGCCTGGCGGTGGGCAAGGTCACGAATGGCTTCGTCAAATCACGGGACAGCCTGATCTGCATCAACAAGGAGAACCGCCAGATCCCGCTCAAGGTATCCAATCTCCAGACCTACCAGGGCACCTCCCTGCGGCCGGTCGAATCAGCCGAACCGGGCGACATTATTATCCTCTCCGGCATTGAAGATGTGGAAATCGGAGACACCATCTGCACCGATGCCTCGCCCAAGGCGCTTTCCCGGATTAACGTGGATGAGCCGACCATCTCCATGGAGTTCACCATCAGCGACTCGCCGTTTAGCGGCAAGGAGGGCAAATACGTTCAGGCGGCCAGGATAAAAGAGCGCCTCATCAAAGAAACACTTAAAAATGTGGCGATCCAGCTTGAATTCACCGAAGCAAGGGACCGGTTTATTGTCAAGGGCCGGGGGGAATTTCAGTTTGCCATCCTGATTGAAACCATGCGGCGCGAAAACTTTGAATTCTGCGTGGGCCGGCCCAAAGTTATCTACAAGCGTGAAAACGGCAGGCTTCTGGAGCCGGTGGAGCATCTGTACGTGGATTGCGAGGAGGATTTCCTGGGCATTGTTACGGAAAAAATCTCCATCCGTAAAGGCAAGATGATCAATCTGGTCAACAACGGCACAGGCAGAGTGCGGATGGAATTCTCGGTTCCGGCAAGGGCGCTTATCGGCTACCGCGACGAATTTCTCACCGATACCAAGGGAACGGGTATCCTTAATTCAAACTTTGCGGGCTACGATGAATACCGGGGCGATTTTCTCAGCCGGTTTACCGGCTCGCTGGTTGCCGACCGGCAGGGACATGCGGTGCCGTTTGCCCTGTTTAACCTGGAGGCGCGCGGCCGGCTGTTTATAACCCCGGGAACACCCTGCTACGAGGGCATGGTAATCGGCGAGCACAGCCGGGAGGTGGATGTGAACGTCAATCCCTGCAAGGAGAAAAAGCTAAGCAACGTGCGGGCATCCGGAAAGGACGACGCCATTGTACTCTCCCCCATCAAACCCATGACCATTGAGCGGGCCATAAATTTTATTCGGGATGACGAACTGGTCGAGATTACGCCGAAATCGATCCGAATCCGTAAAACAGTGCTGCCGGCGGGGCAAAGGCGGGAGCGCCTGAGCCGGTCGGCCTGATTCAGACCAGGTTCTGCATAATTTCCCGTTCCGTGGAGCCCGGCAGAATGCCTTTTAAGACGCCTTGGATCACGAGCACACCATTCTGGTTGGTGTATTCGGCGGTGGCCCTCGCCCGGCCGTTCTCGTCAACTTCGGTTATCTCGAAATCACAGGTTATGGTATCGCCGAAATAGACCGGCTTTTTGTAGTTAAACCGCATCTCCGAGGCGAGCCATCCGATCTGCCCGCCGATTTCCGAGATCATGGCGGCCACCAGCAGGCCGTGGCAGACAGGCCCATTGTAGCCCTTGACCGTGGTGAACCGCTCGTCAAAATGGACCGGATTATAGTCCCGGGTGATATCAGCAAACCGCTTAACATCATCCTCAGCAAAGGTTCGTGTAATGGAAAACCGGTCACCGGCTGCCAAGCCATCAATGGCTTTTCTGCGAATATGGGTCATGCTTCTTCATCCTAAAATTCCGTCTTAATCTTACTCTTAATCTGCATCAAAACAATATTTAATAATGAATTTAATCTGTTAAATGGTTACGCGATCATGTGTTAAGTGTCTAAAAAAATCGACACCTACCCCAAAAACCGAATTTTGCTCACTTTACCACCAAAATCATACAGGAAGAAATAATTTTGTGCATTAAAAACAGGCCTTGCCGGGCGGTCTTTTGTTCAGGGTAAGATTAAGATTAAGAGTAAGAGTAAGACGACTCAGATTTTACTTTCTGTAAAAGGCTGCCCTTTCCAAAACTCCGACGGCGATCGAACTTAAGCACTGTTTGCAAATGCCGGGCGAATCGGCTATGAATGCCTGAGCCACATTTGAAACAAGACCGTCAATCCGTTTTAGACCCAAGGTATACATTTATATGCTAATCAAAGCCGTTATTTTTGATCTGGGCGGGGTAATTCTCGACTCGCCCATGGAAATTTTCGCCGCGTTTGAAAAAGCGCATGGACTGCCGGAAAACTTTTTAAACCGCCTGATTGTGGAAAGCGGCCAGGATGGCCCCTGGGCGCGCCTGGAACGGGGGGAGCTCACCCTGGATGCGTTTTTTGACACATTTGACGCAGAAATCCGGAATGCCGGCGCAGATATTTCAAGCCGCAAACTCATGGCCGCGGTAAATGATTTTGCCAATGTGCGGCCGGAAATGCTGAAGGCGGTCCGGCAGCTCCGAAAATCCGGGTATCTGACGGCGGCGCTTACCAACAACTGGCTGCTGGATGACGGCCGCACCTCCACCGGCCTGGAGATGCTTAAAGCCGAATTCGATGTATTTATTGAATCAAGCCGGGCCGGCGTGGCCAAGCCGGAACCGGCAATCTACGAGATGGCGCTCCGGGAACTGGGCATCCGGGCGGAAGCCGCCGTATTTCTGGATGACATCGGCAGAAACTTAAAACCCGCCCGGCAGATGGGGATGACCACCATTAAGGTCACCTCCGCGGAACAGGCCCTGGCCGAACTGAACCGCGTGCTGGGCCGTTCATGACCTTCCGCCAGGTTTGACGGCTTCGCAGAACCTCAAGACGAATCCTTGCAGATATTTTCCTCAATATATTCCATAAGCTTAAACAGCCAGTAGACATCCACCCCGGCCCGGTGCTGCCGGGTTTCGCAGCACTCAAATGAGCAGACGAATTCGTTGTAGGTTTGGCAGTGGGCCGCGGCATTGATCATGTGCTTTAGATAAACATTTAAATCCTGGATGCGGATCACTGACGGATCATATCCGGAATCCGAGAGCAGGCGGTTCTTCCACCGGTTATCGTATTTCGGCTCATCAGAGTAAACATCCCGCCCGGCAAGCTCTTCAACCATCTGCGCGGCCACCTGACGAGGGTCACTGCCATGGCGCCGCAGCTCTTCCCGGGTTATGCCGTGGAATTTCCGGCTTTGGGGGTTCCAGTCCGTCCAGCCGGCCATGTAATCCGGATTCAACAAAAAAGATTTGATGGAATCCGGCCCCTCCCCCCAGGCCACCTCGATGGGGTAAGAATTTTTCCGCTGGCTGGATGCCTCGAAATCGATGATTATCATATGGTTTACCCTCTGCCTTTTAATTCATTCCTTTTTTATCATTTTCGATCATGAATCAATAGGTTAAAATGCATATGAAAAAGCTTAAAACCCGTCAATCGGAGGAAAAAAATGGATGATTTACTAAAGCAATGATTTTTTAATGAAAGCCCTAATTATTATCTTGCTTTCATCCTGAGATATGGTATTGTAGTTTGAACTCAGTCAGACCCGCTGAATACCGGCGGGGCGATTTTTTTCTGAAGGAATAAGCATTTCACCACCCAGCATCCTCCAGAATAAAATTTTTTGAGCATTTTATAGAAAGGAGGATGTTTTCATGGCCAATGGAACAGTTAAGTGGTTTAACGACCAAAAAGGGTTCGGCTTCATCGAGCAGGAAGACGGGCCGGATGTCTTTGTTCACCATTCAGCAATCAACGCAACCGGCTTTAAAAGCCTTAACGAAGGCGACAAAGTGACCTTTGACATCGAGCAGGGGCAAAAAGGCCCGGCTGCAGTCAACGTCACTGTCAGCTAAATTCTTATTTCCTGTTAAGAAGGGCATGCCGCTGTTTGCCAGCGGCATGCCCTTTTACTTATCCGGTCACATTTCCAGCCCCACACAAAGCAGCAATTTGCGCATATGGCCGCGGTCATTTGCTTGCAGCAATATCGGCATTCGCCTCGGAAAGAGGCAAGGAGTTTTGTATGAATATTTATATCGGCAACTTATCCTATGGCACCACGGAAGATGCCCTGAAATCCCTGTTTGATGAATTCGGCGCGGTCGAGAATGTAAAAATCATCAAGGACCGGCACAGCGGCCGGTCAAAAGGATTCGGATTTCTGGAAATGCCAAGCAATTCGGAAGCCGATCAGGCCATTAAAGCCTTGAATGGCAGCCGCTTGGACGGATTTACCATCAAAGTCAATCCCGCGGACCCGGGCGGCAAAAAAAAGCCCAAACGCAACTCCAGGCGGCGGAACTTCTGATTTAGAAACCAGCAGCATCTGCTGAGCGGTTTAAAAGCCCTGTGCTTCCAATTTTGGACGCACAGGGCTTTTTCTTTTTTTTACGCACCGGAAATCACCCCCTGCACTCTCCCCGCATCACGGGGGCGATCCAGAAGCGGGCCGGATTTCAATTCCGGCAGCCGATCCGTAAAGGATTCGGTCTCTTTTTTGTAAAAAATGCCGATTGGGATCCGATCGCCCCAGATCTGAGTGTTTTCAAGGGCCTGGTGCCAGTCCTCCCCCGGAGATTCGGACGCATCCAGTTCATACACCCGGTCATTGTAGAACTCATAGGTGTTCACATGGTTAAAAGACACGCAGACCTGCAGGATATCGATCAGGGCAAAGCCCCGGTAGCGCATCCCTTCCCGGATCAAGTCGCTCAGATGCTCCATTTTTCCGCTGTAGCCCCGGGCCACAAACCCCGCGCCCTGGGATATGGCCAGGGCCAGAGGATTTAAGCCCTCGCCGGTGACCCCGTGCGGCTGGGCTTTGGTGACAAACCCGTGGGCCGAGGTCGGCGATGCCTGGCCCTTGGTAAGCCCATAGACCATGTTGTCATGCACCAGGAGCGTGACATCGATGTTTCTGCGGATGGCGGCGAGCAGGTGGTTGCCGCCTTCGCCGTAGCAGTCCCCGTCGCCCATACTGACCAGAACATTCAGATCATGGTTGGCGAGCTTGGCGCCGGTGGCCACGGGCAGGGCCCGGCCGTGCAGGCCGTGGAAATAATTGCATTTTAAAAAATGCGGGGTTTTGCCGGCCTGACCGATGCCTGAAACGATTAATATCTTCTCAGGCGGCACATCCTGCTCGGCCAAAGCTTTTTTCATGGCATTTAAGATGCCGAAATTGCCGCATCCGGGGCACCACTTGTTCTCATAATCGCAGTCATATGTCTTGACATCAGTCATTACAGATCCTCCATCATATTTTTTACCTCAGCCGCAATATCATTCGGCATAAACGGCCGGCCGTCGTATTTGACGATCGATCGTTCAAAGGTTAACCCGGTTTGCTCCCGGATCAGCCGGCCCAGCTGAGAGGAAGCATTTAACTCCACTGTAAAAAACCGATCCGCTTTGGAAAGCGCTTTCTGCGCATACGCTTTTGGAAACGGCCACAAATCCGAAAATATCAGGGCCCCCACATCATAATCTTCATTCCGCAGCATATCCACGGCCTCCCGAATGGTCGCATCAGTTGAGCCCCATCCCACCAAAAGCGTCTCGCTGTCAGCAACGTATTCGGCCGGCGGTGTCATTTCCTCAAGCATGGCCGCAGTTTTTCCGTTTCGCTTGTTCACCATGTTATTCCGATCCGAGATGGCCTCGCTGATATGGCCGTCCTCGCTGTGCTCATTGGCAGTCACCGTGACCCGGGCCTTGCCCCGGCAGGGAAGCGCCCGGGGTGAGACGCCGGATTCGGTGAGGGCGAAGCGCTTATATGCAGCAGGCTCCGCCATGTCCGCGTCACTTACCAGGAACCGCTCGACCTGCTCCGGCGCGGTCAGAGGCTCGGTGGCGATAAACAGGGAATCATTGAAATATTGATCCACCAGGATGATCACCGGCACCTGATATTTATCCGCCAGGTGAAATCCCCTGACCACCGTGTCAAAGGCATGATTGATGGATGTGGGCGCCAAAACAAACCGGGGGAATTCATCCTGTGAGGCGTAGATCACAAACTGGAGATCCCCCTGGCCGGTCCGCGTGGGAAGGCCGGTGGCCGGGCCGGGCCGCTGGGCATTGATCACCACTATCGGTGTTTCGGTTATCGCGGCAAGGCCCAATCCTTCGGTCATAAGCGAAAAACCCCCGCCCGAGGTCGCCGTCATGGAGCGGACGCCGGCAAAGGCGCCGCCAATAACCATATTCACGGCGGCAATTTCGCCCTCCGCCTGCTCCAACACGAGCGGCAGCTGATCCGTGAATTCGGCCAGATTGACCATAACGCCCGTGGCCGGGGACATGGGATAAAAGGCCGCCAATCGGCAGTCAGCCGCCAACGCTCCCAAAGCAAGCGCGCGGGCACCGGAAAGCAATTGCCCCCTGGGCGCCTGATCCGGCCACTCGATCCGCCAGTCCACGGTTTCGTCCCGGACCGCGTCATAGCCCTTGCGGGCGGCGTTGATGTTGTTTTGCAGCACCGATTCCTTTTGCCCGAAGCGTTCCTCAAGCACCGCCTCAAGAACCGATACCGGCGCCCCCATGAGCGCAAGACAGGCCCCGGCCGCCACCGCGTTGGTCATAATCTTGCCGCCCGCGTCCTTAGCCATTTGGGTAAAGGGAACCGCCAGCACATTTTTTTCACCGGTCGCCTCTGACGGGTCCACAAGAACTTTGCCATTCTCAGCTACAGCCTCACGATGCCGGTCATAGGTTTCCGGGTTTAAACACACCAGCAGATGGATTTGATGATAGGCCGCTGCCACGGGCTGATCACTGACCCGGATCTGCATGAAACTATGGCCCCCGCGAATGCGGGATTCAAAATCATTGACCGCCATTAAATACAGGCCGGACCCGTGGCAGGCCCCGGCCAGCAGATCGCCGACCGTCTGGATTCCCTGACCGGCCGCACCGCCGATGGTTACGGTGATGTCAATGGACATGGTATTCGCTCCTCTTTTCATCTATTATTGGATAATTTTTGACAAACCGTTTGATGGTAGGCGGATTCCGCGTGAATCACCGCATCGATTTTCTCTGCCGCCCCGCTAAAATCCGGTTCATCTTTTCCGGAAGCAGCTTTAAAGGCCGCAGCCAGTTCCTGCCAGGCCAGGCCTGTATCGCGCATCATCTCGGACAGGCCGAGGTCCATGATTTCCGGGACGTATCGGACGGCCTCCGCCAGAAAATCCGCATACATCAGCCGGAATGCCCCGCCCCCGGTCCCCCGCTTCTCGATCACCTGATAGGCGAACCGGCAGATCCAGGGCCAGTCGTCAAAATTCCGCCAAAGCGGCAATTCCGACCGCATCCTCTCAAGCGCCCGGAGCCCCATATTATCGGATTCATCCCGGGTAAGCGCCCGGCTGTTTTCAAGCACCGCCTCCCGGATCAAACCGGGCATATCCGCCGGCTCATGAACCGATTCCGGAGCATATAAGTTGCCGCGAAGGTCGAATATCGGATTTCGGAAAAACCGGGCCTTACGCATATCTTCAAATGGAACCAAAAGGATGTCGGAAAACCCGGTGTCTGTGATGAAAAATACTTTCTCACCCGGATCATAGCCCCACACGGTGACCAGATGTCCTGGAAAATGGGGGTTGCCGCTGTAATGGGGAAGGTAATAGATATCCGTCTGGATGATCCCCGGGCGGCCGTTTTCCAGATGGCGGCACAGGGCTGCCTCGCCCGCGGCGGGATCATCGGTCTGCTCCCATTCAAACGGCAGGCCCATAAGGGTGAAAAACCGGGCCTCAATATCCAGTGACCGAACATGGATCATCCGGGAGGCGGGCAGGCCCTCAAAATCCAGATACCAGAGGCCCAGTCCGGCGCCGATGCCGAAGCACATGGCCTCGGAAAATTGAACCCCGTGATAATTGACCAGATCCCGGATCCCGGTGCTCGCACAATGGCGGCCGGGCCGGTGGGTAACAGTAAGCTGTATCAATGATGTAAGCCCTTCCTTTGATTTTCCATGGCATCTCGCCATATACGCCGAAAATGCCTGCGCCAGGGCCTATTTAAAATTCTATATGTTAAATTAATCCTTTTTGCGCAGGTTACCAGGAGTTTTGCCCCCAGCTTTCGAAAATATATAGCAAAATCGATATGTTGTAGCGATTTTCCAACTACTCCTGCGCTTTTGGGCAAACCCCGCGCGCCATCAGCACGCCGGTGATAATCAGGCCGGCGGCCGCAAGATGGGGCCAGCCCAAAGCTTCATTCAGGAGGATAAAGCCGCTGACGGCCGCCACCAGCGGCACCAGGTTCAAATACACGGCGGTTTTGGCCGGGCCCACGGATCGGACCGTGCTGTTCCAGATAACATAGGATACCGCCGTGCTCAAAACCCCGGCGCATAAACCGCCGATCCAGGAGACGGGCTTGACTTCCCCCACATGCAGACTTGGCAGATCTCCCAGGCTGAGCAGCGTAAGCCCCGCAATACCCCACAACGCGCCGTATGCCGTAAACTGCAGGGTGGACTCTCCGGTTCGGACGAAGCGGTTGATCACGGTGTAAAGCGCCCAGTTCAGCATGGCGCAGATCATCAGCAGATCCCCGCGCAGCGTGTCAAAAGAGAAATTGATGCCCTGGGGCAGAAGGATCACCGCAATCCCTGTGAACGAAAGCAAAAGCCCCTGTACCTGTTTTCCATTAAGCCGCTCAAGGCCCAGGACCCAGCTGATCAAGGCCACGGCCACCGGTGTGGTGCCGAATATGAGCCCCGCATTGGCCGCACTGGTGTAATTCATGGCCAGGCTGAAACAGAAAGGAAAGCAGGCCATACCCAGGAGCCCCAGCACCACCGCCAGGAGATGATCCCGGAAATCCATGTGAATCGGGCCGTGATGCTTCGCATTTAATGCCGCCATTGCGATAAGCGCGACCACCGCGCTGGCCACCCGCACATGGGCGAAGGACAGCGGATCAAAGCTTTCCAGCCCCAGCTTGGTGAAGTAAAATGTCAGCCCCCAGAAATAGATTACCAGGAGCATGCGCGCATCATTTGCCATCGCCATGGATTTGGTTCGACGCCTTTTCATATATCCCCTCCTTATACATTATACATTCAGAATCGTTTAGAATCTCCGGGGATTATGTAATGCAGAAAAATCGGACCGGCTAACGAATAATTGTGATGGGCTTATCACAGGAATTGATAAACCGACTGATTGCGGCAATCCGTTTTCGTATTGCGCCAAACCAATATTCCGGTTTAAATTGTTCCGAACTAATTACATCAGCCTAAGGTTCCGTTTATCTCCTTCTCCCTCTGGGATAACGCCGGGATGAGGGTAAAAATGGCGGTTTGAGAGTTCAAGAGGCATCAAGCAATGATTTACAATCCGGATCTGGAAATCCACCTGCTGCGGGCATTTGTGGCGGTGGCGGAACTGAAAAGCTTTACCAGGGGGGCGGCCCGGCTGAACCGGACGCAGTCGGCGGTGAGCATGCAGGTGCGCCGGCTGGAGCAGAATCTGGGAAAGTTCCTCCTGACCCGGCACAAGGGCCGCGTGGGCCTCACAGCGGACGGCGAGCTGATGCTGGATTACGCCCGCCGGATACTTAAGTTAAACGATGAAATCATGGCGGAAATCGGGGATCCGGAGGTTAAGGGCCGGGTTCGGCTGGGGATTCCGGATGATTATGCCGCCTACTTTCTGCCGGCGGTCCTTTCCGGGTTCGGGTCGCTTTATCCCAGGATCAGCCTGGAGGTCTGCTGCGAATTGAGTGTTGATCTCCTGCGGATGCTAAACGACGGGGACATCGATCTGGCGGTTACCACCCGCCAGCCCCAGTCGCCGGGGGGCACCGTCATCCGCTGGGAGCAGTTAGTGTGGGCGGAGGCCCAGGGCTGCCGGCTGCATGATAAAGATCCGCTGCCTTTGGCCCTTTTTCCGGATGGGGTGTGCCTTTTCCGGGAATCCGCGTTAAACGCGCTTAACTCCTGCGGCCGGAGCTGGCGCCTGGTCTGCACCAGCCGGGGGCTTGCCGGCATCCGCGCCGTGGTGGCATCCGGCATGGCCATAACCGTGGTAACCGAAAACACCGTCTCGCCCAGCATGCAGGTGATTTCGCCGGATTCAGGCCTGCCCGCCCTCCCCCAGGTGGATATCTGCCTGCACGTTTCAAAATCCCGGTCGGTTGAGGCAGTATCCGTATTTGCGGACTACCTCAGCCAGAGCCTTAAAAACTGTTAAGAAGCTTTTTCAGTCACAGCTATCGCATATGGCAGCGGTGCTTCTTTTCAGGTCATCAAACATCAGTGCGATTTGATAGATAGGGCAAAAGAATCGGGAAAGCGGAGGCTATCCCGGCTCCGAACCCGCCTCCCCCTTAACCTCGATCCGGGCGGGCGGGGCCTCGCCCTGCTTATTGACCCCGAAATAGACCGTATGATGGGGGTATGGAATCTCGATGCCCAGTTCGTCAAACCGGTTTTTGATTCTCCGGCGGAAATCCCGTTCCAGGCGCCAGCGCAAGAAGGGCTGGGTCTTGAAGCGCGTTCGCACCACTACGGACGAGTCGCCCAATTCGATCAAGCCCAGTATCTGCAGCTCGCTTAAAATGCCCGCATTGATCTCCGGGTCCTGCCGCATCTCGTCTGCCACCTGCTTGACCACGGAGACAACCTCGTCGACATTTTCCCGATATGCAAACCCTACTTCCACCACCGCATATCCGAAATCCCGGGTCTGGTTGGTAATTGAGACCACGGAGCTCCAGGGCACGGTATGGAGGTTGCCGTAGATGTCGCGCACCATGACATGCCGAATCGTCAGGCCCTCGACCTGACCGTCGTGGCCGCCCAGAATCACCCAGTCATCCACGTTAATGGTGTTTTCCAAGAGAACAAAAAAACCGGTCAGCACATCCTTGACCAGGGTCTGGGCCCCAAAGCCGATGGCCAGGCCGACAATGCCGGCCCCTGCCAGCAGCGGGGCGATATTGATTCCCAACTCCGCAAGAATGACCAGCAACGTTATTACACAGAGCACCGCCCAAAGCCCGCTTCGAATCAACGGCAGCACAGTCTGCAGCCGCCGGTCCCATATACCGCCCAGATTCAATTTGGCCATATGCCGGTACAGCATGCGGTTGATGACCTCCCAGGCCGCATAGGCAATTGCCACCACAAATATGATGCTTAAAAGGCTTGCCAGGATTGTCCGGCCCGGGCCGGTGGACAACAGCACATACATATCGACTCCCCAGGTGGAGAGCAGGCCTGAGGCCAGAGCGAGCCCGAAAATAATCCCCGCAAGCAACTTTAGCGCCCAGCCGGAACGTACCCGCGGAAGAATATAGCCTTTGACCAGCCGCCAAAGCAAATATACGGCGACAATCAGAAAAAGGCTGATGCCCACCCGCTTTGCCAGGGTCAACAGGGCCGTCGGGGAAGTCAGGGTGCTCTCCACATAGGCCGCGGCCTCCTGCCCCGTCTCGGTAATCTCCGCCCACAAGGATTCCGCCAAAGGCGCTTTCTCGGCGCTCTCCTCAGCAGGCGTTTCGCCGGGCTGAGAACCTGCCTCCGCGGATTCCAGCCCATCGATCAGCGCCTGCCGTTTCTGGTCATCCTTTAATATTTCAACCAGCCGGTCGATATCACTCGCACCGCTTTCAGACGCGGAAGCCGCCGGTTGGGACGGAGCCGGATCGGCTGCCAGGGCCGCTGCCCGCATCTGGCCGCCCCCGGCGGCGAACAGGCACAAAAAAAGAAATGCCAGAATCGTCTTTCTGGCACTCAGATTACGCATTCTCTTGGCTTTTAACATATTGGTCCTCAACCGCATTCTAATGTTTTTCATCCGCTGGCGGCCATGACAGATCCCCTCTGCCAAATGACCCGAATAGACCGATACCTGTAACGTCAAAAAATGAAAGCCGCTCCCGCTGTTTCAGGATGCGTTTAATCAGCTCTTCCTTGCTTGATTAATACATATGCTGTATTGATTTTCTCAATCGCCTTTTAAACGTTCCAGACGATTGCCAGGCGCATGGCATTGAAATAAGTATCATGTCCCCGGAATACGTGGTGGTCATGGATGTTTACGGCAACAGCATGGAGCCCGAGATTAAGAATGGGGACACGATTCTTATCGACCAGGGGCAGAAAGACATTATTGCCGGTGCCGTTTATGCCGTGGGGATCGATGACACCATCATGGTCAAGCGTGTGGAGAAGCGGCCGGGCAGCCTGGCCTGCCCTCTACTCTACCCCGTTTCTGTTTCTTTATACCCGGAATTATTATACAAGCTTGGGCGGCCGTCTGTCAAACCAGGGGCGCTCCTTTTCAAGCTGGGCGGCCAGTTTGAAAAGCGTGGCTTCATCGCCTAACGGCGCGATAAACTGCACGCCGCAGGGCAGCCCGTCATCGGTCCAGTAAAGCGGGACGGACATGGCCGGCTGTCCGGTCAGGTTGGCCAGCTGCGTAAAAGGCGCGTTGGACAGGCCTTCCGTGGCAATTTTGTCCGGCAGACCGGACATTTTGATGACCCGGCCGAGGCCGAATTTATTGACTACCTTCATGGCCGCCCGCTCCGCGGGTTTTGGCTGCATGGCCCCGATTTCAACCGGCGGCTCGGCCAGGGTGGGGATAAGATATAAGTCATAGGTCTGATGAAAATCGCCCATGGCCCGCGCCGCATGGTTCCATTCGCGAAGGGATGTAACGAATTCACCGGCGGAATAGGCCCGGCCCAGCAGCCCGATCACCCACGTCTGATCCTCCACATCCCCGGGACGGGGCTTTCGTCCGAGGACCGGCTCAAGTGCGGCAATGTCCGCGGCCACCTCGCCGAAATACATGGCGATGTAGCCGTCCGCAATCGCTTTGCCGTTGACCTCCGGCGCGGCTTCCTCCACCTGATGGCCGAGGCCTTCCAGGAGCCTTGCGGCATCTTCAACCGCGCGGACGCACTCCGGGTGGACGGGGGTGCCGATGGGGGACTTGGTGTTAAAGGCGATGCGCAAAGGCTGCGGGGGCTGTTCAATCGCTTTCAGATACGGCTCTTCCGGGGCTGGCAAAAAGTACGGGGCGCCAATGTCCGGGCCGCTGGTGGCGTCCAGCACCGCGGCACTGTCCCGCACGGTGCGGGTGATTACATGCTCCACCGCCGCCCCCTGCCAGACATTGCCGAAATAAGGGCCTGTAGGATTCCTTCCCCTGGAAGGCTTTAAGCCGAACAAGCCGCAGCAGGAAGCGGGAATGCGGATAGAGCCGCCGCCGTCGCCGGCCGAAGCGATGGGGGCCATTCCGGAGGCAATGGCGGCTGCAGATCCCCCGCTGGAACCGCCGGGCGTTCGCTCCAGGTTCCAGGGGTTTCGGGTGGGACCGAAGAGCTCCGGTTCGGTCACTGCCAGAAGGCCGAATTCCGGGCAGTTGGTTTTTCCCCAGATAACAAGCCCCGCGGATTTAAACCGCTTGACGAGTTCGCTGTCCGCCCCGGGCACATAATTTCTGAGGGCCCGGCTGCCGGCGGCCATGGGAAAGCCGGCAAGGGCGGCCAGCATATCTTTTAATAAAAACGGCACACCGGAAAAGGGGCCGTCCGGCAGGGCGCCGGAGATCGACTGTCGGGCATGATCATACATTTTATGGATCACGGCATTAAGCCGCGGGTTTATTGCTTCCGTTCGCTGGATAGCCGCTTCCAGCACTTCCGAGGCCGACACCTCGCCCCGTTTGATTAAATCGGCCAGACCCAGGCCGTCATACCGGTCATATTCATCAAATCCCCCCATACCCCCTCCTTGCGTCAAACCCCGTCTAAAGTTAAAAGCGCCGATGCCTGCCGGGTTATTCGGTATTCTCCTTTTCCTGCCGTCTCAGCACATATTTCTGGATCTTCCCGGTGGCGGTCTTGGGCAGTTCCGTGAATTCAATTTTCTTGGGCGCCTTGCAGCGGGCGAAGTTTTCTTTGCAGAATTCGATCAGATCCGCCTCCGACTGATGGAATCTCCGGCCTTACCTATTTCTTCACTATCGCCACACGTCGATTCTGTGCTCGGCCTTCTTGAGTGCCATATTTGGGCGCACGCCTCCCGTCCTTGTCACAGCCGCATGATTCCAGGCTTATTCGCAGGGACTTGCTAGGCCAGCACCTTATCCACGATTTCGCCGAACTGATCGGCCAGGATGATTTCCAGGTCCCGGGTGATCTGCTCGGGGATGTATTGAACATCCGCCTCGTTTTTGGCGGGCAGGACCACGGCTTTGATGCCGGCGCGGCGCGCGGCCAGGAGCTTTTCCTTGATGCCGCCGACCGGGAGAATCCGTCCGGAAAGCGTGATCTCGCCGGTAAAGGCCATGTCGCGCCTGGCGGGTCGGCCGGTTAAAAGCGACAAAAGCGCCACGCCGATGGTGAGCCCGGCGGAGGGGCCGTCCTTGGGGATCGCGCCGGCCGGGATATGGATATGAATATCCTGGTCGTCAAAAAAATCCGCCGTGATGCTTAACTTATCCGCGTTGCTCCGGATGTGGCTCAATGCCGCCTGGGCGGACTCCTTCATCACCTCGCCCAGCGAGCCGGTCATAATGAGATTGCTCCTGCCCTTCATCTTTGTGGCTTCGATAAATATGATCTCCCCGCCGCTCTCGGTCCAGGCAAGGGCGGTGGCAATGCCCGGCTTTTCACCGGCGCCCGCGGTTTCGTAAAAGTATTTGCGGGGCCCCAGAAAATCCTGAACGGTTTCCTTATCGATTGTTATTGCGCGCTTATCCTCGTTTGACAGAATCTCCCGGGCTGTCTTCCGGCATATGGAGTCAATGCGGCGCTGCAAATCCCGCAGCCCGGCTTCCCGCGTATATTCGCTGATAATGGTGCGAACCGCCTCGGGAGCGAATTCCGGGGGATAGGACTCCAGACCGTTGTCCTTGATGGCCCGGGGAATGAGATACTGAAACGCGATCTGCTCCTTTTCCTCTTCCGTGTACCCGGAGAGATACAATACCTCGAGCCGGTCCAGAAGCGGGCCGGGGATATGGTCCACAATATTGGCGGTGGCAATGAACATGACCGCCGAGAGATCAAAGGGCACATCCAGGTAATGGTCCACGAAATTGGCGTTCTGCTGGGGATCGAGAACCTCCAGCAAAGCGGAGGCGGGATCGCCCTTGAAGTCCTGACCCAGCTTGTCCAGCTCATCCAGCATAAAGACCGGGTTGTTCACCCCGGCCCGCCGGATTTCCTGGATGATACGGCCGGGCATGGCACCCACATAGCTTCTTCGGTGGCCGCGGATCTCGGCCTCATCCTTGATCCCGGCAAGGGAGATGCGGATGAACTCTTTTTCCAGACTGTGGGCGACAGACATGCCGAGCGAGGTTTTACCGGTGCCGGGCGGGCCGGCAAAGCAGAGGATCGGACCCTTGGCCCGGAGCTGCTGCGTCTTGTTGGCCAGGGCCTGGCGAACGGTGGAACGGATTTCCTCGAGCTTAAAGGGCTTTGTGATGTAGTTGAACGAGCCCTTTTTCATGGCCTCAACCGCATTGGGCACCGTGGCATAGCCGGTGATCATGATGACCTCGACCCTTGGGTCCTTTTCGCGCGCTTTTTCAAGGACCTGAATCCCGTCCACCCTGTCCATTTTAAGATCCGTGATAATCACGTCCACCGCGGTAGTTTCGAGTTTTTCCAAAGCTTCGACACCGTTTTCCGCGGTAACGACCGCATAGCTCTCCCTGGTCAGCACATGCTCGAGATTCTTCCGGGTCCGCTCCTCGTCATCCACCACCATAATCGTGTAAGTGCGGGAGAGTTTGATGATCCGGACGGCCAGATATTCCAGAATGCGGTCCTTGATTTCATCCAGTCCGAAATGCTCATCGTTTAGAATATGCTCCGCCCGCTTGATGTCCAGCTTGTCGGCAGTGGCGGCATGCCAGGGAAGGGATAGAAGATAGTCGAGATAATTTAAGGCAATGGTGTATTCCGCAGAGGATGAGCTGGTTTTGGCCATCTTGTCCAGCTCCTTCATGGCGACTTTCACCACGGGCTCGGGCATCTGCGCGGCTTTTACCTTTTCCCGCAGGTCCTCGATTTCCGTCAGGTCTTCGGTTTCTTCGGTCTTATCACCTTTTTTGAAAATCGCCATGATATACTCCCCAAGTTAGTGAAACAAGCGTCTTTGATTATAAATACAATCCACTCCTTTTTGCAAGCAGAGAGGTTAGACCAAGTTCAGTCGATCGCTCTATTGCATTATGCAACATACAGCCGAATCTGCAACAGCTAAAATCCATTGATTTGTTTATAAAATTTCACTCTTTTTATTTTTTGTTGCATATTGCAACGCCATGCTGCCTGCCGCCGATTCCCTTTTATTAAAAAATAAAACGTAAAATCAAAGTGTTATAAAAAATCCGCTTTTTGGCATATCAATTGCTTTTATGGATTGACAAGCAAGGTTTTAAACAAACCCATACCCCCAAGGAGGCAAAAATGAAACTTTTTCAAAAACTCAACCCGTTTGATCGATTGATGGCAGCCATTTCCTTTGCCGAAGCCAACGAACAGGACACAGCCATTGAAATTACGGAAACCCCCAAACGGCAAGAAAAAGGCCGCCGGGCAAGAAAAGCGCCGGAAAACCGCGCAGACAATCGCGAACGACTGCAGATGTAAGCCTTAAGCATCCGGCCGAAACAATCAGCAAACCCAAGATGAAAGGGATTGCCTTATGGAAAAGGTGTTACTGGCCATTGACGGCATGCGCGCGGATCAACAGGTCGTTGACTATGCGGCAAAGCTCTGCCAGCGGATCAAGGCGGAACTGAATATTCTGCATATTATCGATCCCGAGGCGTATGCCAGCCATTTGAAAAAGTTCCAGCAGCGGGCTCACCGGGTTCGGGACTTGTTTGAAAGCTCCATGATGGCCGCAACCTTTGCCGAAACCGGAGAATACGATACGGCGAAAAGCCTGCTGGACAAAGCCTCGGCGCAGATTAATCAGATGCTCTCGGACACGGACAAAAAGGCCGTCAAATACCGGGTACAGATCAAACCCGGCGAAGCCGACCAGGAAATTATCAAACACGTAAAAAAGCATCGGGATATCGTTTTAACCATTTATGACGACGGGGTATGCGGCGGGATGACGGACGCAGCCGACAACCGGAAAACCATCAAAGATGCCGCCGCGGCACCCGGGGCCGGCCGCCGGGCGAAAGTCAACGCCTCGGAGCTTCAGAAAGCGCTATCCGTGCCCCTGGTGGTCCGCCGGTTTTTAACGATTGCAAATCCATAGCCAAAATACGGAAAAATTACAGCCATAGCAGGAGGTAGAGCAAATGAAACCATTCTTTAAACGTCTTATAACCAAAACCCGGTCCTTCCGGAATAAAATGGATGAATACCAGGAATCGATCACATTCGCCGAAGCTGGGGAGTCCGGCCCGGCTGCGGCATCGGAGACCGAACAGCCGGAGGAGACGCCGGGGCTTTTGCTTGTCATCGGAAACGGGAACACATTTTCCCGCCGCATAATCGACTATGCCCTGGAGATGGCCCAGCGCATGTCCTACGAAATCCTTGCCTTAAATGTCGCCCCACTCCCAGAAGAGGCGGCCAGGCTCTTTGCCCCGTCCACCAGCAAAATCCAGGAATTTGAGGAAAAATCCCGGGAAAATGTCAAATCGTTTGAAACAGCTGCCCGGGAGATGGGCATTCCCCTCACTCATGCGGTCAAGTTCGGAGAGACGGATGCCGTGATACAAGAAGTAGACAAGGAATACGGCCCTGTTGAATTCGTGGTATCCGAACCCGCTGCAGAACAGAGCGTTGAGCGGCCGGAGAATGAAAACCGTCCGCAAAAACAGGTATACGTCTATTCAATGGCTTAAGGGACCTAAGGCACTGATGAAGGCACTGAGGGACTGAGACACTAAGTTTTTTTACCTAATACCCAATACCCAAAACCTAAGACCCCAAGTTTTTTAAAAGGAGACGGGATGGAATTTAATTTTTTCCTGGGCCTGGCGCTGGTGCTTTTTGCGGCGGCGCTCTGCTACATATTTCGGAATGAAAACAAAGAATGACGGCTTCGTAAAAAGCGGTTTATGCCGCCGCGGCGGTATTTTTGCAGAAAGTAACTCTGAAAAGCGTCCGCATTGTCATTTCGAGCGGCAGCGAGAAATCTTTTACAAACAAGATTCCTCGTCACTGACGTTCCTCGGAATGACAGCGGCGGAAGGCTCTGGAATAACGATATATAGTATTGAGTTCCTTGGAAGTATTCCCCCCGGGCCGTATGCCCAGGACCGAGCCTAAAAGTAACTTTAAAGGCGCTAAGGCACTGAGTTTTTCTAACTGTGAACTGTGAACCGTGAACTGTGAACCTCAAACTACGTAGAAGCATAACGCTTTGATTTTTTTAACCTTACACCCTAAACCTTACACCGTTAACCTTAGACCTTAAACCTTTGCGCGAAACATGCGAGAGCAGGAAAGGAATTGTCTCATATGACGCCTGAAATGATACTGACGATGATTGTGCTGGCATTTGTGATTGTTCTCTTTGTATTTGAATGGGTCCGGGTCGATGTTGTGGGCATATTAATGATGGTTCTGCTCCCGCTCATCGGGCTGATTTCGCCGCAGGACGCCTTTGTTGGCTTAAGCAGCAACGCGGTGGTGTCGATCATGGCCGTCATTGTCATCGGGGCGGGCCTGGATAAAACCGGGGTGATGAATCAGGTGGCCCGGCCGATCATAAAAATTGCCGGACGGAGTGAGACCCGCATTATCACCCTTATTTCCGGCACAGTGGGCGTGATTTCCGGCATGCTGCAGAATATCGGCGCAGCTGCCCTGTTTTTACCCGCCGCCCAGCGGATCGCCAAGCGGATCGGCCTGCCGGTATCACGGATTCTCATGCCCATGGGGTTCTGTGCCATTATCGGCGGCACCCTGACGCTTGTGGGCGCAAGCCCCACTATTCTGTTAAATGACCTTATGATCGTCGGCGGAAAAGAACTGGAACCCTTCGGACTGTTTACCCAGACGCCCATCGGCATCTGCCTGTTAATCACGGCGATCCTGTATTTTGTTCTTTTCGGCCGGTTTATTCTCCCCTCCGGCGGTGGTGAAACGGACAAAGGCGTGACCTCTTCCCTGATCGAGGCCTACCGGGCGCTTGAGAGTATCGATGAAATTCATATCCCGCAAAATGCCGGCGGGCCCAAGCGGCTGGATGCCCTTGAGCTCCAGGCCAAATTCCTGGTCACGGTTGTGGCCATCAGCTTCTCCGCCAAAAAGGAAAAAAGTTTTGTCCCCCGCAGTTTTGACATTATCTCCCCGGGCGATGATATCGCCGTTGTCGGCAAGCGGAGAAACGTGGAAAAAATGGCCGAGGAACTCGGCTGGCAGCTTAAACCCGCGCTTGACGTGTTTGCGGAAACACTGGCCCGGACCAACGCCGGCATGGCAGAGACTATTGTATCCCCGCGCTCGGAACTCATCGGCAAAACCATGAGCGAAATCGATTTTAAAGAGCTCTATGGCGTCAACCCAGTGGCGCTTTTTACGGGAAACCGCATCTATTATTCCGGGCTGACCCACATTCGCCTACAAATGGGCGACACCCTCCTGCTGCAGGGGCCCTGGGACCGCTTCCATATCCTGAGAAACCACCCCCAGCCCCGGGCGCTCACCTTTTCCACGCCGCTGGAAGGCGAAATCCTGCGGCCAAAAAAGGCAAAGCTCGCCGTTTTCTGGCTGGCAGTCGCCCTCTTCCAGGTCATTTTTGTCAAAATGCAGCTATCCGTAGCCCTGATGTCCGGGGCGCTGGGCATGATCATAACCGGGGTCCTGAAAATCGACGAGGCTTACCGGGCGATTGACTGGATGACCGTTTTTCTGCTGGCCGGCCTGATACCCTTGGGCATTGCCTTTGAAAACACCGGCACCGCGGCATTTATTGCCGAACGGGTCCTGGGCCTTCTGGGTGAGCCCTCACCCATTGTGCTGCTGGCTGTTGTCGGCCTTATGACCTCGTTTTTCACCCTGGTGATCTCCAATGTGGGGGCGACTGTGCTCCTGGTCCCCCTGTGCATGAATATGGCGCTCATGGCCGGCGGCGATCCCCGGATGGCGGCATTGGTGGTGGGGCTTTCCGCATCGAACACCTTTGTTCTGCCGACCCATCAGGTCAATGCCCTGATTATGCGGCCCGGCGGCTACAGAACCATCGATTACGCAAAGGCCGGCGCGGTCATGACCGTGCTGTTTTTAACCGTGGAGCTCACCGTTCTTTATTTCTTTTATGGCATTTAAATAATTTTACCAAAATTTGAAACGCTCAGTTTCGGTTAACGCTGATAAAAAGGAGCCTGCCTTATGTCGATAATCACCATATCCCGCGGATGCTTCAGCCACGGTAAAGAAGTCGCCGAAAAAGTCGCCGGACTGCTCGGCTATAAAATATTGAGCCGGGAAACACTTATCGAGGAAGCCAACCAAACGTATCATGTGCCGGAAAAGGATTTAATCAAGTCGATCCATGACGCCCCTTCCGTTTTAAAGCGGCTGAGCCGCGGCCGGGAAAAATACCTCTCCTATATTCAGGCCGTACTGCTGGCGCACGCTAAAAATGACCATCTGGTCTACCACGGGCACGCCTCCCATCTCCTGCTGCCCAATATATCCCACGTTTTTAACGTCCGGATCATTGCAGACATGGCGGACCGAATCGCATATATGCAACAGGTCCAAGACATTTCGGAAAAAGAGGCGATGCGCTACATAACCGCCGAGGATACCCACCGCTCCCGGTGGGCGCACTATCTTTATAAAATCGACATTACAGATCCGTTCCTGTATGATATGGTACTTAACATAAAAAGTTTGAATATCGACGGTGCCGCTGAACTGATTCATCATGCAGCAAAAATGGAGACTTTTCAGGCGACGGCGGAATCCAGGCAGGCGGTGACGGATCTCGCCTTGAGCACCCGGGTCAAAGCCGCTATTGAAAATACCTGCAAGCCGGATCTTAAGGCGACGGTGACAGCGAAAAACGGCACCGTACATATTCATGCGGAAACCACGAGCATGCGTAAAACCGGCTATGTCCAGCCGAAAACCGAAGCCTATGTCAAGGAAACCATGCAGCAGGAAATCGCGGATGAGATTGCCGCCGCCATTGCCGACATTCCGGATATCAAAAACGTGGTCTATGAAGTTATTCCGCCATCCTACAGCTAATCAATCCCTATGAAAATCAGTGTTCAAAAACGAATTTCAATCGCATTTATTACCCTGGTCCTTCTCGGCGGGATCATATGGCTGATCAGCAACTACAGAAACCATGTCCTGGAGCTGAAGTTTGATATCATCACGGAAAAAAACCAGCTCCTAAACACCATCCTCGAGGCCCGGCGCTACGAGAAAAATTATTTTCTGTATTTTAACGAAAAGGATCTCAGGGAAGCCATCGCCTATACCACCACCGCTGAGACCAAAATCTCTGATATCATAAGCACCTACAAGGATTATGCATCCAGCCAGAACCTGCTTGCCTATAAAGAGGATCTGGAAAAATACAAAGACTCGCTTGTGGCATTTCAGAATCATTACCGGGCAGATCACGAAGGCGGGGATATCGACGATCTGAGGGCCGCCAATTCACAAAAACAGGAAACCATTCGAAACCTTGGCCAAAAAATCACCTCGGAGCTCGAGCAGATGGTTCAGCAGGAGCGGTTAAGCGTCAACCGGATCGTCAAGGAATCCCGGGTATACATGTTTCTCGGGGCCTTTATTGTATTTCTGCTCTCCGCATCCGTGGCCTTTTTTCTCATCTTCAGGATCAACCGCCCGCTTCGCCGCATCGGCAGCGCTGTGCGAAAAATTTCAACCGGCGATTACGAAAAAATCCCGCCGCTCAATACAAACGATGAATTCGATGAATTTGTCCAAAGCTTGAACACCATGATCAGCGAGGTGAACAAGCGGAACGAGCAAT
>JBKHAE010000154.1:0-6271 GCA_046543065.1 Desulfobacterales bacterium
TAGCGTTAACAGGACCGGGGGTATGGATTTTGCGGTTAGAACAAATTAGCCGTGGCCGGATAAAGCGGTCGCCCAAAATGATGGAAAAGTATGGCGCGGCTGGCAGGTACTGACTTGTTCTCCTGTTCCAAAAGCCGCAGGGGAAAAATGGCAGAAATGTTATGGGGTCGGATGGGGGCTTAAGCGGGAATATAAATTCCCCGTTTTTTGTTTTTTATCTTGCCGAGTTTGCCCAATCGGTAAATAATATTTCTCAGTTTTTTGTCGTTAAAACCGGTTTTCGCCTTGATTTCAGGGAAATTGATGCCGGTTTTGGCCTCGGTAATCACGTCAAGCACCGCATCCGAGGCATTCTGCCGGGTCAGATCGACTTTTTTCCTGCTGGGCGATCTTTTCGCGGCGGGCTTTTGTCGCGTCGGCAATACTTCTTTGATCGATTTTTCAAGCTCATCGATTTTATCGATAAGCCGGTTGATGTCCTGCTTTGTCGCAAAATTGTAATGCTGCTGGAAGAATTTGACCATTGCATCAAAGCTAGGAGAGCGCTTTTGTTTTGTCATAAATACCTCCTGATGGGAGTTGAGGGATCTACAAAATGAAAATAAGAACTTATAAGCCAAATTAGTTAGCCTGACTTGAAAAGTCAAGCAAAAGCATGAAAAATTAGAAAGATGAGGAAAATATATAGTCTATGTCGAATGCCCCATGGAAATTATTAGCTGAACATGATTTGCGCCCTAGAAAAGCCCTGGGACAGAATTTTTTAACCGATCCGTCGACAGCAGAGATGATTATCCGCAGAAGCGGGGTGGACCGGTCGGATTCGGCGGTCGAAATCGGCGCCGGTTTAGGGGCGCTGACATTTCCGCTGGCCGGGGCTGCCAGAGGGGTCTACGCAATAGAAAAAGATCCCGAATTGGCCGGAATCCTTGCCGGCACTTTACAGGAGAAGGGCGTTGATAATGTTTTGCTTAAAAACCAGGATATATTTGATATCAACCTGGCTGCGATTGCCGGCTTTGAAGGCCAGAGGCTTTGGATTTTCGGAAATCTCCCGTATTATATTTCCTCCCAGGTGCTTATTTACCTGATCGATGCGCGCACAGCCATTCACCAGGCGGATCTCATGTTTCAAAAGGAGGTGGCCCGGCGGCTGCTCGCCGGCCCGGGCGGCAAATCCTACAGCCGGCTGACCGTGATGCTTCAGTACTACACAGATATTTGTCGGAGCGCCACGGTTAATGCCCACCTGTTCTGGCCGGTGCCGAAGGTGGATTCAGAGGTGCTTCAGTTTCGGTTCAAGAAACGCCTGCAGCCAGAACTTAAAGACCACGCGCTTTTTGCCGCAGTGGTCAAAGCCGCTTTTGGCAGGCGCCGAAAAACCCTTCGAAACGCTTTGTTATCCGGCAATCTGGGGATTCGGGGGACGGATCTGGACGGCATGTGCAGGCAAAGCGGGATTGATCCGCAGAAGCGGGCGGAAACTTTGCCGGTTGAGCGGTTTGCCTATCTGGCCAACGCGATTTATGAATACCGCGAAGGCGGCTGTTCCTGATTTGTTTGCTTTTCAGGAGCCGCCGAGGCGTTTTTTGACCCGGTAGTCCAGCTCAACCTCGTCATAGTCATAGGCCACGATCCGGTTGTGGCGTATCCAGACCACATGCATGTCCGGACCGATGTATTTGCCATTGGCATTTTTCACGTCAAACGTGATAAAGATTTCCCATACCTTCTGGCCTTCATAGAGCGGGATAAAGCCGTAATAGGTGTCCAGTGTGACGATTTCCGCCGGTTTCAGGACATTAAAATTTTTCAGGCTCTCCGGGTTTTTCAGGGTTTGCTCAAGATAGTCTTTGATCATTTCCCGATAGTTTTCCGGGTAAGGGCCGGCATTCTGGATAACGGCTTCATGGGGCGGGGCGGCGCAGGATACCAGGAAAAGCAGGCATAGAGAGATAAGCGTATATTTTTTCACGAGCGGCTCCTTATCGGATTAATCGTTGTGATAAAACGGGTTTTTTGATATTAATTATATGTTTATGTTTTGATTAATTTAGAAATCATTTAAATATGTTCTACTGATATTCGAAAACCTTGTCAATTCCTTTGACCCTGAATTGCCAGTGAAAGGACCGGTCATGAAAAAATCCGTTTTACGGTGCTGCATCATCTTAATATTGGCCACCACCATGGGCTGCTCGAGCGTCTTGACGTATCTGGGTCCGTTAAAATCGGAGCTCAAGGATGGTGAAACCACGGTTGGGGATTTGAGCCATTATCAATATGACTACCATGCCATCAAAAACACCATCTCCCTTAAAAAAATTCCCATGTGCGACCAGATGCGGCAGAAGCTTCGGGTGATGCAGAAGCAGCGGCGGGGCTTATATATGGCGCTTCTCGAGATGCCGTTTTTCGGGCTCGGGCTTTTTGATATGCTGCGCTCCTATGCCATTGTCGATGAAAGCCGCCGGGTCCTTCCCCTGGCCAAATACCCGACCGGCGAGACGGTCCAGTGCGGCAAAGAAATGCCGGCTGCTGATGAATCCCTGATTATCAAAAATGAAGAAAAGGGTATTGAGGTGAGGGCAAAGACCGATTTCTCGGGTGAAGTGGATTTAAGCATGGTGATGCCGGAGGTGTCCGGTGCCGTGGAACTTGAGATCCAGCTTGAGCAAAAGCCCGAATTCTCCTTTTCCTATCTGTATAACGCGGACTCACGGTGAATTTTTTCTGGCGAACAACCCCATAACCATGGGGTTGTTCGCATGTAAGGTCGGCACGGTGGCCGACCCTACTTGAAAATCCCTCCATTTAGGTTGGAATATTCGGCTTGTTTGATATCAGGATATTTGAAGCTGTCCGCGATCCATCTTCAGGATGCGGCCGCAAACGGAGCTTAGCCAGGCATGGTCGTGACTGACCAGAATCAGGGCGGTACCCCATTTCTTTTGGGCGAACAGGGCAGCCGACCGAATCTTTCCGGCACTTTTTTCATCCAGATAAGCGGTGGGTTCATCCAGGAGCAGGGCCCTGGGCTGAAGAACCAGCCGGGCCGCCAGGGCCACGCGCTGCGCCTCTCCGCCGGATAGTTCATACCACATTCTGCCGGAAAATTCCTGCGGATCAAGGCCGACCATGCTTAATGCCTGGCGGCTTTTACTGTTTTTATTAGAGATCCCGCGGATTTTTAACCCATACGCGACATTTTTGAGCACAGACCGTTTCAAGAGATAGGGGGACTGCGAAAGCAGAGAGATCTGTCTTCGAAAGTCCAGTGCGTTCGGATGGACCGCCCTGCCTTGAAATAAAATCCTGCCGCCAATCGGCGCTTCCACAAGCGCCATTGTTTTGAGCAGGGTGCTTTTGCCGCTCCCATTTGGACCGTAGATGCCAATGATTTCCCCCTCGTCTATGACCAGGTGTTCGATATCCAGAGCCACCCGTTCGGCATAGATCTGCCTGATATTTTCGAGTTCATACAAGGGGGGCATCAGGCTTGCGTCCTTTTCTTGAGTATATTGAGCGCCAGGTTGACCACAAAAGCGATCAGTAGGAGCACGATGCCAAGGGCGATGCCGAAGCTGAAACGGCCCTTGTTGGTTTCCAGGGCAATGGCCGTGGTAATAGTCCGGGTGTACCACTTGATATTGCCGCCGACCATCATTGAAATGCCGACCTCGGAAACGATACGGCCGTAGGCGGTCACTGCCGCAGCCAGCAGGCTGAACCTGGATTCCCAGACCGTGGTTAAAAGCATTTGTTTTCGGCTCGCCCCCAGGGTCAAAAGCAGCGGAGGAAGCCGTTGATCAAGGGATTCCACGGCAGCCGCGGTCAGGGCCATGACAATCGGGAGCCCGAGTATGGTCTGCCCGATACAGATGGCAGGAAGGGTGTAGAGGAATCCAAGCTCGCCCAAAGGTCCCTGCCTGGAAAGCAGGGTGTACACCAGCAGTCCGATGACCACAGTAGGAAAGGAAAGGAGCGTATCCACAAGCAGCCTGGCGGCATTTTTGCCGGCAAAATCATAGTGGCCGAGCAGAAACCCGGAAGGGATGCCCAAAATCAGGCTGAACAGGATAGAGGCTGTGGAGACCCGGAGGGTCACCCAGATGGCCGAATAGGTTTCCGGGTCTCCCTGAAGCAGTAAATTAAGAGCTTGAGCGAGCCCCTCGCCGATATAACCCATGATTAATAGTTTTTTCCCGCTACTGCCCGGCGTTGGGTGTGAATAAGGGCTTGCCGAGCAATTTATAGTTAGCGATGAAATCCTGAATCCGCTTTGACGTAATCCAGTCTATGAACTTCCGGGCCGGATCGTATTTGACATTTTTACAACGGGCCGGGTTTATGGCAATGGTACTGTATTGATTAAACAGTACCGGCTCCCCCTGGACAAGGATTTTCATTGACGGGCTGCCGCCCTGAGTGTGGGCATGCTTGATATAAGTGCCCCGGTCGGTGAGCGTATAGCCGTCACGCTCTATCGCAATACGGATGGTGCTGATCATTCCCTGGCCGGTTTCCAGATACCATGGCTCGTTGACGGGCATCTGCACACCCGCTGTTTCCCATAGGGAGAGTTCTTTTTTGTGGGTGCCGGACGCATCCCCCCGGCTGACAAACAAAGCCCTTTCATCGGCGATTTTCTTTAGGGCCGCAGTCACCGGCAGGCCTTCAATATCTGCCGGATCCCTGGCCGGACCAATCACCACGAAGTCATTATACATTATTTGTGTACGCTCTATTCCATATCCCTTTTTAACAAATTCTTCTTCCGCCCCTGGCGCGTGCACCATTAACAGGTCCACATCACAGTTGCGGCCGATCTCAAGGGCCTTGCCAGTCCCCACGGCTGTCCATTTCAGCGTAATCCCGGTATCTTTTTTAAACTGGGGGGCCAGCTCGTCGATAAGCCCTGTATTGTCTGTGCTCGTGGTGGTGGCCATCATCAGGGTTTGGGCCGTCACAAGCGCGGGAAATGTCAGTATAAAGAAAAGAAACAGGATTACATAAATTTTAAGCAAAGACATTATCATACATCCCCATAAAGCCTAAATTTAGCCGCTGACATCCGTGCGTCCCATCGCCCCGCAGATATTGATTTTTTCCTCTAGGCCGGGTAAAAGAGGGCTTTTAAGGGGAAAATGCGATAGGCGCAGGAGAAAAATCTTGTCCATCAAAATTTGCCATAACTTGCTTGTTGGCACTTAGAGCAAGAAATGATGGTTATTTTTTATCACTTTTAGTTATTTTTTGTCAATTTTTGATTGGACATTTTTGGCTTGACACTATCTCTTACAGGCGAAGGCTGCTAAAAACAAAGAAGCCTTTGAAAAGGGAATCGGTACCCATGAAAAAGCTTTTGTCAACAAAGGAAGTTGCCGAATTCTTGGGCGTTAATGAAAAAATGGTGTATTCACTTGTTGCGGAAAAGGGTCTTCCGGCAACGAAGGTAACCGGCAAATGGCTGTTTCCGCTTGACCTGGTGGAGCAGTGGATTGAAACCAATACCTTGAATTATCCGCGGGCGACCGCCTCGCTGCCCCCTTGCGACGGCCTGCTGATCATAACCGGCAGCAATGATCTGCTGCTGGAGCGAACCATCGCCCTGTTTAACAAGAGCTTTCCGGAAGAAATCGCCGTGTTTGCCAATATCGGAAGTATGGGCGGCCTGCGGGCCCTCCGCCGGAATCTGTGTCATATGGCCGGCAGTCATCTGCTTCAGGAAAACGGAACTGACTATAATTTTGATTTTGCCGGCCAGGAATTCGCTCAAATGCCGGCTGTGGTCAACTTCTGCCGCCGGGAGCAGGGGATTCTCATTCAGCCGGGCAACCCCAAATCCATTCAGTCGGTAAAGGATTTGGGCCGGGCCGGAATCAAAATTGTCAACCGGTCCCTGTCTACCGGAACGCGACTGCTCCTTGACCGGGAACTCAAAAAAGAGGGGATCCGGGTCGGAAAAATAGCCGGCTACGACCATGAAGTGGCAAGCCACATGGACGTCGGCATTGCGGTTTTATCCGGGAGAGCTGACGCGGGCCCCGGCATCCGGCCCGTAGCTTCACTTCTGGGGCTTGATTTTATCCCGATTCGCTGGGAACGCTACGATCTTTTGATTACCCGGGAGCGGTTTTTTGACAAAGGGGTCCAGAATTTCCTGGGGCTTCTTCTATCCCCTGAATTCAAAGATATCGCCCAATCCATTGATGGCTATGACGTGGGAAGAGCCGGCAGGATGGTGTATTCCCAGGAGAGCATAGAGTAA
>JBKHAE010000155.1:0-6153 GCA_046543065.1 Desulfobacterales bacterium
TGGTGGTCCCAGCGGGACTCGAACCCGCGTTTCCGGCGTGAGAGGCCGGCGTCCTAGGCCACTAGACGATGGGACCTTGAAGAGGAGAAAAAAGATCGGTTAAATTCAATTTAACCGTGCCAGACATTATTGAAGCACGGGGGGTTTGTCAATTATTTTTTGGCGGCAGGCGCTCCGTCTTGACCCCCCGCCTGAAGCCGAAGATCAGATAAATGAGCCAGCCGATAAACGGCACCAGTCCGATCAGGTACCAGATCACCTTTTCTTTTAGCGTTTTGAAATCCTTTATCGATATATCCACCAGCGCCCATATAGTCAGCAGCAGAAACGGAATGCACAGCAGAACGAATGTGGCGGCCGCTTTTAACCCCATGGATCAGCCTTTCAGTTTGTCAGCGATTTTAAGCACGATATTAACATAATATTTGCTGTGGTTGTAGTGGTAGATCACATCGCCCGCTTCCTCCCTGCTCAATCCGGGCTTCCAGCCATAGTGTTTTAAGTAATTGGCGATGCTGGCAATGGCGTCACCGTGATCAAAAAGGTTTATCCGGCCGTCGCCGTTTCCGTCTTCTGCAAAAAGCAGGACATTGCTTGGCATAAACTGGGCAATGCCCATGGCCCCCGCATAGGAGCCCTGAATGTCATGGGGGTTAAAGTTTTCGGCGTCCACATATTCAATAAACGCCTTTAATTCCCGGTAGGCCCATTGGGATTTCTGATCCGCCTTTTTTTCAAACTTTTCCCTCGTGATATCAACATCCTCCGGCAGATTGCGCCAGAAGCGCTCCCTTACCGCATTATCGGTTAAAGCCGCCATTGTGGCAAGGGTGTTTATGACCGAGCGGTTGCCCACATATGTCCCGAGGCGTGTCTCCACCAGCATAACGGCGGTGATCACTGATTTGTCCACCCCGTATTCTTTTTCAGCTTTTGCCAGTGCCTCTTTATGGGTTTCCATGTAATTTCGGGCGGATTGGATGGACTTGGCAGAGAGAAACTGATCATAGTTCAGGGTTGACTCCCGGTGCCTGAAATAGGAGGAGATGCCGTCAATGTCAAAGGTTATGGCAGAGCTGTCAAAAATGTCGTTGATCAGGTCGGCATTGAAATCATCTGCGATCAGGCGTTTTTGAAGGGCGGTGAAATAGTCCGGGTCGGATTCGGCATGCGCGCTCCCCATAGGGAGAGAAAAAATGATCGTCAGGGCAAGGCCGGTCAGGCATGCGCATTTCAAGAAGGATAATGCCAATTTCATCAGGGTTTACCTCCGCTTGGTATTTGATTATCTGACAATTTGATATTTTAGGCGTTGACGTCAAATTCATTCCGCTCCGGGGATGCGGTGTCGGATGGTCGAGAACACCGGTTTCCGACAAGCCCTTTTCGCAGGCACATTCCACATATTCCCGCATGCTGACGTCCAGCATGGTTGCAAAGTGTGGCCTGAACATGATAATCAATTATTTGGCGAGGTTTTAGGATTTCCCGCCCGGCTTTCAGGCACATCTACTCCATTTATGAATGCCATTGATTGTCGGGTCTGTCAAACCATCAAGTTTGGAAAGTACCATATTTATGAAAAAAAGCGCGCGTATTATATACTGCTGCCAGGAATGCGGACACCAGAGCCCCAAGTGGATGGGCCGGTGCCCGGAATGCGGGGGATGGGACACCCTGATTGAGGAAAAGCCCGCGGCGTCGGACCGGTCCGGGCAAGGCGGCGGCGGACTGGCCGCACAGATGACGCCTGTGCCCATCGATTCCATTGAGCTTGATGAAGAGTATCGGATTTTGACCGGCGTCCGGGAGTTTGACCGGGTGCTGGGCGGCGGGATTATCGACGGCAGTCTGGTGCTGATCGGCGGCGATCCGGGCATCGGCAAATCCACCCTCATGCTGCAGGTCTTAAACAGCCTGTCAGAAAGGGATCAAAAGGTCCTCTATGTGTCCGGCGAGGAATCCATCCGGCAGCTCAAGATGCGCAGTCAGCGCCTGAATGCGGTGTCCGCGAATATGCTGGTGGCCTGTGAAATAAACATCGAGTCCATCCTTTCCACCGTGGATTCTGTAAAACCGGATGTCCTGGTGGTGGACTCCATTCAGACCATGTTTTCACCGGATGTCTCTTCAGCGCCGGGCAGTGTCAGCCAGGTGCGGGAGGCCACCATGAAGCTTATGGTCATGGCCAAGCAGAGCGGGGTGCCGGCATTTTTGATCGGGCACGTCACCAAGGAGGGCGCTATAGCCGGCCCGCGGCTGATGGAGCACATGGTGGATACGGTGCTTTATTTCGAAGGCGATCAGAATCATGTATTCCGGATTCTGCGGGCGGTGAAGAATCGGTTCGGGTCCACCAATGAAATCGGGGTCTTTGAGATGAAGGAGTCCGGGCTTGCCGAGGTGCTGAACCCGTCTGCGGTCTTTCTGGCCGAACGCGCGGAAAATGCCGCCGGCTCTGTGGTCACCGCCTGCATGGAGGGCACCCGGCCGATTCTGGTGGAGCTTCAGGCCTTGATCAGCAGTGCGGGATTCGGCACGCCCCGCCGAACCGTGCTGGGCCTTGATCACAACCGGGTTTCGCTTTTGGTGGCGGTGATGGAGAAGAAGCTGGGGCTCAATATGGCCGGCAATGACATCTTTATGAACGTGGCCGGCGGCGTCAAGGTCTCTGAGCCGGCCGTGGATCTGGGCATTGCCGCCGCCGTGGCCTCAAGCTTTCTGGATCGTGCCATTCCGGAGAAAATGATGCTTCTGGGCGAGGTCGGCCTGGCCGGCGAGGTGCGGGGGATCTCGCAGCTTGAGCCCCGCATCAGCGAGGTGCGGAAGATGGGCTTTACCCGCTGCATTGTGCCGAAAAGCAGCCTGAAGGCGGTATCCAAAATGGACGGCATCGAGCTGATCGGCATCAATCAATTGGCTGAAATGATGGATATCTTGTTTTGACAGAAAATTACTTAAATTTATATTAATTGACACTTGAGCAATTTCTGTGTATGAAACGCCGCAACCCCAAATCAAGGCAACAGCCTGATTATTATGCGAAACGGGCCAGGCAGGAGAAGTTTCCAGCCCGGTCCGTATATAAGCTGCAGGAGATACAGAAAAAATACCGCCTGATCCAAAAAGGGTACAAAGTCCTGGACTTGGGGTGCGCGCCGGGCTCTTGGCTGAAATATGCCGCGGATCTGACCGGCGGCAAGGGCCTGGTAGTGGGCATAGACCTCAAGCCGGTGACCGAGAAGCTGCCGGCCCATGTCCGGGTGCTGGAAGAAGATGTCATGGTGCTGGCCGAGGCGCCGGAGAAATGCGGCGAGCTTTCAGGAAGCGGCTTTGACGCGGTCTTAAGCGATATGGCGCCCGCCACCACGGGTAAAAAAGACGTGGATGCGGCCCGATCCTATAACTTAAGCCGGGCCGCACTTGGCATTGCTGAGATTGTGCTGCCTGCGGGCGGTGTGTTTGTCTGTAAAATATTTCAGGGGCCGGATTTTGAGGAATTTATCGCAGCGGTGAAAGAAAGGTTTGAGGCGTGCCGGATATATAAGCCGCAGAGCACGCGCAAAGAAAGCAAGGAAACATATGTTGTCGGCATCAGCCGAAAATAGGAGGAGAATTCATGGCAGGACACAGTAAATGGGCAAATATCAAGCATCGCAAAGGCGCAGAGGATGCCAAACGCGGCAAGATCTTCACCAAGCTCACCAAGGAGATCATTGTGGCCGCCCGCATGGGCGGCGGAGACCCGAATGCCAATCCGAGGCTTCGCGCGGCGATACAGAGCGCCAAGAGCAACAACCTGCCAAAGGATAAAGTGGAGCGCGCGATCAAAAAGGGGACCGGCGAACTCGAGGGGGTTAATTACGAGGAGACCAATTACGAGGGCTACGGCCCAGGCGGTGCGGCGGTTTTGGTGGAATCCATGACAGACAATAAAAACCGGGCCGTCTCAGAAATACGGCATATTTTCAGCAAGCACGGCGGCAAACTCGGGGAGAACGGCTGCGTGGACTGGATGTTTGATAAAAAGGGCTGGATTGCGGTCAACAAATCCAATACGGATGAGGAAACTCTCATGACCCTGGCCCTGGATGCCGGGGCGGAGGATATCCGCGAAGAGGATCAGCATAACTATGAAATCATCACCCCGCCGGATGCGTTCGAAAATGTCAAGGCGGCATTAACCGAGGCGGAAATCCCCTACGAGAATGACGAGGTCACCATGCTCCCCCAGTCCTATGTTAATCTTGCCGGCAAGGAGGCCGAGCAGATGTATCGGCTGATGGATGCCCTGGACGATAATGATGACGTGCAGAAGGTGTATACGAATGCGGATATACCGGAGGAAGTGATCACCGAGATGCAGTGAAATTGGCTTACAGCTCGATCATTTTCTGAACTGCGCCAAGTGCCGGTTCTCGAATATGTTCGGGCACTTTGACCTCGCCGGTGAGCTGCTCAAGGCTCTCTGCCACATCCGCCAGTCCGATTTTTTTCATGTCCGGGCATACCATCGCCTCAGATGCGGCCACAAAGGTTTTATCCGGGCACGCCTTTTTAAGCGGATAGATCAGGCCTGCTTCCGTCCCCACGATAAGCGTCTGCGCATCTGATTCTGTTGCGAATTTAAGCATGCCGGAAGTGCTGGCAACCGTATCTGCGATTTCCAGCACCTCGGTCCGGCATTCCGGATGGGCCATGAAAAGCGCGCCCGGAAATTCCTGTCGCCGCCGGGTGACTTCTTCAGGCGTCAGACGGTCGTGATACGGACAGTAGCCATCCCAGGCATAAATGGTTTTATCGGTTTTTGTGGCCGTGTACCGGGCCAGGTTCCGGTCCGGCACCATGAGAATCTCCTGGGATATGAGGCTGTTTGCCACCTTTACGGAATTGGCCGAGGTGCAGCAGATGGTGGACATGGCTTTAACCGCGGCACTGGAATTGACATAAGTGACCACCGGGATATCCGGGGATTCCTTGATCCGGGCGGAGAGCTGCTGCGGGGTGATCATGTCCGCCATGGGGCAGCCGGCGGTTTTTTCGGGCAAAAGTACGGTTTTGTCCGGACATAGGATGGATGCGGTTTCAGCCATGAACTCTACGCCGCAGAAAACAATCACATCCGCCGCCGTCTGGGAGGCTTTGATGCTTAGCTCCAAAGAATCCCCGCAAAGATCGGCGATATCCTGAATTTCCGGCGGCTGGTAATTGTGCGCCAGGATAATGGCGTTTCTCTCTGTTTTGAGCCGGTTGATGGTGTCAGTAAGTTTTTCCTGCATGACGGGCGAATTATCCTGTTCTCGATTTATTGTTCCATCCTCACCACATCCGTGCCCTCGGGAATTTCAAACTGAAATTTTTCAGCGCTTATCCCCTCTTCGAACCGGATGTTTTTAAAATTGATCCGGGTCTCGTCCCCATAGGCATTTTTTGTTGTCACGCCTTCCACAATAAAGGTTTCCGGATCAATGTTTAGGAAAATTTTGGAGATCTCCAGTTCCTTTTGGCGCGGAATGAGCTTCAGGGTGATATATCCGGGCTTCGGGTCTGCCGCTTTTTCGACGGTAAATTCTTCCTTGACCAGTTCGATATTGGAAAGGAAGCTGGCGCCTTTACCGTTTCCGAAATAGGTGAGGGCATCGCCCACAATGACCTGGTTGTCCGCGGGCCGGTGAATCCATAAGGTTTCGCCATCCGTAACAATGGCATGCTGATCCGGGGTTTCATATTCCCACCGCATCATGCCCGGATGTTTGAACCACGCCTGCCCGGTCGCAGTGTCCGTTATATCCATGGCTGCAAGGGTTGATTCCTGGGTGAATTCGGCCTGTATGTCCGCCCCGCCATACCGGGATTCCAGTTTGGCAATAATTTCCTCTTTGGGCAGGCTGTCCGGGGACGCCGCAGATTGACAAATCCCGGAGGCTGAACATGAAAGAATGCATAGTCCGCAAAGCGCCGCATAGACCAAAAATCGCATGAAAATAAACTCCGCATCAGTTGGTTTCATTAATTACCAATTTGAACCTAAATGTTAAAATGAATTATTCTTTTTAGCAAATTGCAACCGGAATGTAAATCAAATGCCCGCAGAAATCCACGGCTAATTTGTTCTAACCGCAAAATCCATACCCCCGGTCCTGTTAACGCTAA
>JBKHAE010000156.1:0-6151 GCA_046543065.1 Desulfobacterales bacterium
ACCTTAGCGTTAACAGGACCGGGGGGTATGGATTTTGCGGTTAGAACAAATTAGCCGTGGGCGCGATCCGTTCTTGACTTCCCAGGGGATATAACTTATGAATAATTAGCTAAATTTAATGATGCAACAGACGAAGCCCCGCAATTAAACATGCCCATTAAAATGACATGTGACCGCTCTCTGGCCCGGTTGATGCTCATCCTTTTATTTCTGGCGCTTGCCGGGTGCCCTTCCCATGATACGTCCCTGTCCCGGATTTTAAACCGCGGCGAGATTACCGTTATCACCGACAACAGCGCCCATGGCTACTATATCTATCGGGAGGAGCCCATGGGCTTTGAATATGATCTGGCCAAGGCATTCGCGGATTACATCGGGGTTGAGCTAAACGTGATCACCCCGGGGTGGGATGCCATGTTTGGGGCCTTAAAATCCGGTAAAGGCGACTTTATCGCCTCAAGCCTCACCCGCACCGTTAACCGGGAGGCCAGGGTCGATTTCTCGCGGGAATATATGGCGGTCCAGCAGCAGGTGGTGGTACGGAAAGGCAAGGCCCGCATAAATGCTGTCGAGGACTTAAACGGCCGCATTATCCACATCCGCAGCCAAACCTCCTACCATGAGCGGCTGCGCGGCCTCAAGGACCGGGGGGTTTCCGTAACAATCAAACTCCATGAGAACACCCCCACCGAAGAATTCCTCCGGCAGGTCCAGACAGGAAAGATCGATTTAACCGTTGCGGACTCCAATATTATCCAGCTAAACCGCCGATACTTCCCGGACATTTATCCCGCCTTTCCGATATCTGAAAAACAGTCCCTGGGATGGGCCGTAAAGACAGGCGATCAGGCGCTGCTTGAGAAAATCAATGCGTTTTTTGACCATATCAAAGAAACCGGCACGTATGCCAAAATATACAACCGCTATTATGCGGGCACTGAAATTTTTGACTACGTGGATATCAAAAAATTCCATCGCCGCCTGAAAACACGGCTGCCCAAATACCAGGACACAATTGTCAATGTTTCGGAAAAATATAATTTTGACTGGCGCCTGATTGCGGCCCTGATTTACCAGGAATCCCATTTTGACCCGCAGGCCCAAAGCTATTCCGGCGCACTCGGCTTAATGCAGCTCACCCGGGTTACAGCAAATGAAATGAGGGTTTCTGATCGCATGGATCCCGGCGCCAATATCCGGGGAGGCATTAAATACCTTCATATCCTGTATCAGCGCTTTGACAAAATTCCGCCGCCGGAGCGCATCAAATTTGCGCTGGCCAGCTATAATGTCGGCTACGGACATGTGCGGGACGCCCAAAAGATCGCCCAAAAACAGAATTTACCGCCAACTTCATGGAAAACCATGGAGACCGTGCTGCCGCTTCTGCGATATCCCGAATATTACCAGCAGACGCGATACGGCTACGCCCGGGGCACGGAACCAATTCGCTATGTGAAGCGGATCTATAAATACTATGATATCCTGCGAATGACAGACGGAGTGGGAGACACCCGGTTTACCGGTATTGCCGGACAGGATGCGGCCGATAAAGAATTGTAATTTGAATGCCATGATAGAAACCTTTAGAAACTTCATCATTACTCACCGGCTGGCCTTTTTGGCCATAGGGCTCTGTTTGGGCATCCTGTTTTATGTCCTTCATCGCGCCCCTTTTTCCAAAGCGGCCGAAACCAAACATTCCGGAAAGACAGAAAGCCAAGAAAAAAAGGATATGCCGGCTGTCAGGGAGATCTCCGAAAACTGGTTTGAAAGCAGGGATTCGATCTATTTTGATATCCCGGCCCGGATGCTGATCAAACACCCGAAGAATAAAAATAATGTTCAGGAAATCATCAATACGGGCTGGCAGGAATTTGAGCGCATCGGAAAAATTTTTAATCCCTATGATGCGGACAGCGAGGTGGCAGCGATCAATCAGGCCGCCGGCTCCGGAAACATCCGCGTATCCGAGGATCTGCATGAGGCGCTGAAAATATCACAGGTCCTTTTTACCGAAAGCCGCGGCCTTTTTGATCCCACATTTCTTTCGATCAAAGAGCTCTGGCGGCATGCGGAGAAAACGCAAAATATCCCGTCAGAGCGGGAAATCCTTAAAGCCCTTGAGCAAACCGGATTTGAAGACGTGGTTATAGAGACCGACCGAACCGGCAATATACGGCTTAATAATCCGAACCTCCGATTTGACTTTGGCGGCATTGCCAAAGGGTATGCGGTTGACCGGGTACGAAGCATCTTAAAAAAAAACGGCGTCTCCCGCGGACTGGTCCAGCTCGGCGGCGAAATCGCCGCATTCGGCAAAAAGGACGGCGATCCCTGGCGCATCGGCATCCAGCATCCCCAGAATATGCAGGGTATATGGGGGATCATCGCCCACGAGGGGGACATCCGGGTGTCCACCAGCGGCAATTATCGCCAGCCGATTATGATCCGGGGTCACAAATTTTATCACATATTCAGCCCCAAAACCGGAAAACCGGTTTCAGAAAAAGTCCTGGGAGTTACCACCATCGGGGGAAAAAAATCACACTCAAACGCGTTGATCGACGGTGCGGCCACGGCTATCACGATAATGGGGGCGGCAGATGGCCTCCAATTTGCGCAAAAACTGGGCATTGAGGCCCTTATCCTCACCCGGGATCGCGACAAGGAGATTGCCGAGCATATGACGCCGGGGTTTAAAAAATTTTATGAGCGGCAATAAGAATTATACCTAAATTTAAGTAAAAGATTTTGTCATTCCGGTTTTTCTTAGATATAATCGGCTTACTTTGCCAACGATTATCCATAGGAGCCTTTCATGAGCCATATCAGGGATTGGGACTGGAACAAAGGCAAACGCGTCATCTCGGATATCCATCAGTGGCAGAAAACCTTCGGCTGGGTGGAAGAACCGTATGCCAGCCCGGACGGCGAATCCGTGGCAGCTATTGTAAAAGTCGATGAAATGGCGTTTTCCGTATGCGAAAACGGCAACCCATGGGAAAACAGCTTCGACAAGGTATGGTTTCTGCGCTACGGGCCGGATAACCGGGCCGCAGCCCTGGTGTCGGATACCGCCATGTGGACGGTGGCTGTTTCCGGAACCCCCTGGGAAAACTGGTTCGAATTCGTATGGGACACCAAGTTCGGCCGTTTTGACAGCCATATCAGTGTTTCCGCCCAGAAGGAGTTTGCCTATTTTGCCGTAACCGATGACACCCCCTGGGAAAACACTTTTTACACCATATCCCATTTAAAGGCAAGCCCCAGCGGCCGTTCCGCGGCGGCAACCGTTCAGACAAAGCCGATCAATGAGGCTGATATCGCAGCGTTTCAGGAAGGCTGCTTTACGGTGGCGGTCAATGGGGAGCCCTGGGAAAAGAATTTTTTAAATGCCTGGGAAATCGCCTTTGATGCCAAAGAAGAACACGTGGCCGCGGAGGTTCGGTTAAGCCTTGACGATTACACCATCGTGGTGGACGGCATTCCCTGGAAACGGCATTACGCCTCCGTATGGGAACCAAAATTCAGTCCGGCCGACGGCTCGGTGACCGCCCCGGTCCGGCTGGCGGACGGCTGGACGCTTGCCCGGGACAGCGAAATCATATGGAAAAACCGATACTTTCAGCTATGGCACCATATCTACAGCCTTGACGGCAGCCGGATTGCCGCCATCGTTTCCCCCAAATTCGGGCGATGGACCCTGGCTATAGATGACAAGCCCTGGAACCTGACCTTTAAAGACCTGGTGACCGATCCGGTGTTAAGCCCGGACGGCCGCCGCGCTGCCTGTGTCGGAAAGACCGGCGGCAAATGGACGGTCGCTGTTGACGGCACAGCCTGGAATGACACCTATGATATGGCCTGGCCCCCGATATTTTCACCGGACGGCAAAAATGTGGCCGCAAAGACCGAAAAAAACGGCATCTATCGGATGGTAGTCAACGGACGGCCGATTCAAACGGATTATAAAACCCTATGGAACCCGGTATTCAGCCCGAAAGGGGACAAGCTCCTAATCCGGGGCGTTGAAACCGGTACCAATGACGGAAAATATACCCGAACCGTCCTGTCATTAGCTGAAATCCTAGGATAAACGGAGGCGTTTTTATGCATGCCATCTATGAAATCATTAGCGGACCGATGGTCTGGCTGGCATTCGGCATTTTTATTTTGGGCAGCCTCTACCGGCTGTTTTCCATGGGCCGGCTGGCGGTTAAAAAGGATGCCGTGGTGTTCAGCTATATGAGCATCTATTATGCCCTGCGCTCCATTGTCCACTGGATCGTGCCGTTCGCCAGCGTCAACATGCGAAAACACCCGGTCATGACCATCGTGGCCTTTGTATTCCATATCTGCCTGTTTGTCGTCCCGATTTTTCTCTTCGCCCATATTATCATGATCCATGAGGCCTGGCAGATAAACTGGGTTTATATCCCGAATCTGGCCGCGGATGTGATGACCCTGGCTGTGATCGGGGCCTGCATATTCTTTTTCTGCCGCCGGCTGATCCTTCCGGAAGTCCGTTATTTAACCACCTATTCGGATTTTTTGATCCTTGCCGGCGTGGCCGCCCCGTTTATCACCGGATTCTGGTCGTTCCACCAGTATCCCGGCCATGTGGCCGCCGGAATACTCCATATCCTGTCCGGAGAAATCATACTGGTGATGATCCCGTTTACCCGCTTGAGCCACATGCTGTTTTTTCCGTTTACCCGCGGATATGCCGGCTCTGAATTTGGGGGGGTTAGAAATGCTAAAGATTGGTAAAACGCATAAAACGAGGAGTAAGCCGCATGAAAGCACCGGCTGAAGAGAGCTTAGAAGAAAAAAAAAAAATTTACGACAAGGGCATTGAAGAGGGGGCCGCGCAGCTCACCCAGGATAGGGTTCACCAAGTGGTTCAGCAAATGCTCTCCGCCGAGGGGGGCGCCCGCCTTAAAGCCTATATCGAAACCTGTTCTCATTGCGGGCTGTGCAGCGAAGCCTGCCATTACTATCTCTCCAACGACAACAACCCGATCTATTCGCCTGCGGGTAAAGTCAAACAGACCATCGGTGAAATCGTTAAAAAAAAGGGCAAGGTATCGGTCGATTTTATTAAAGAGGCTTGCGAAATCAGCTTCACCGAATGCAACCTCTGCCGCCGCTGCGTCATGTACTGCCCCTTTGGCATCGATGTGGCCTATATGATGCTTTTCATGCGGCGCATCTGCCATAAGCTGGGCGTTGTGCCGCAATACATACAGGATACGGCCCACAGCCATTCCGCAACGCTCAATCAGATGTGGGTGAAAGAAGACGAATGGATCGACACCCTCCAGTGGCAGGAAGAAGAGGCCCAGGATGAGTTGCCGGACCTTCGGATTCCGATTGAAAAGGAAGGGGCGGATGTTTTCTATTCGGTCATCGGGCCGGAGCCCAAATTCCGGGCGCAGCTCATCTACCAGATGGCGGTGATCATGCACGCCGCCGGTGTTGACTGGACCATGCCGGCCACGCCCGGCTGGGATAACAGCGATATGTGCATGTATACCGGGGATATTGAAATGGTGGCCCGGTTAAAGAAGGTCCATTTCGAGACCGCCATGCGGCTTAAAAACAAGCGCATCGTGATGGGCGAATGCGGGCACGCCTTCCGCTCGGTCCATGACGTGGGGAACCGCTTTCTGGGATGGAAAATGGCCCCGCTCCCGGTGGTGCACGCCATTGAGTTCTACTATGAACTCCTGCGTGACCGCAAAATCCGGATCAAAAACAAACTTTCCCAGCCGGTCACATTCCATGATCCCTGTAATATCGTCCGCGGCCGCGGGCTGCACGAAATGGGCCGGTATGTGGTCAATGAAACCTGCAAAACATTTATCGAAATGCACCCCAACCGGGAACACAATTTCTGCTGTGCGGCAGGCGGCGGGGTGATCAACTGCGGGCCGCCTTTCCGGAACAAGCGCGTCACCAGCAACCGCGTCAAAGCGGATCAGCTGGCCGAGGCCAAGAAAAAAGGGGCGGAAATCGTAATCGCCCCCTGCCATAACTGTCATGGCGGGCTTGAGGACATCATCAAGCACTATGAACTGGGCATGGAATTGAAGTTTCTGGGCGATATTCTCTACGAGGTCATGGAGAAGTAGGTATTGGGTTTTGG
>JBKHAE010000041.1:0-28994 GCA_046543065.1 Desulfobacterales bacterium
CCGGCCGCTGCGTTTTCAAATCCCCTGTAATCCCCAAATTTTCGGTTTTTTTACCAGTCGCATGCAGGGTTTTCCGCGAATCCATATTTTCTGCGGTTCGGGTCGTTAAAACAGCGGGGGCCAGCCGGATAAAAAGAAAAATCCCGGCAGCCATGAGCACACCGATCCCGATTAAGGCATAGAGCCGGAATTTTTGGCGAACCGGGGGCAGCCCCCCGCCCGGCAGGTTCGGCATATCCGCAGAAGCCCCTGCGTCCTGCTCCAGTTTTTTTAACGCTTTTAGAATAGAACTCATGGCTTACCGCCCCGGCCGGTATCCAAATGCGGTATCTTGAGTCCCTTTTGTTCATTGTATAAAACCATCTTGGTGAGCGGGCCCACATACCCGTCCACCGGAATGCCGTGCCGGGCCTGCACCGCCCGCACCGCAGACCGGGTGCGGTCATCATAGGCTGCATTAATATCCAGATCCGTAAATCCCAGATCCCGCAGATGCATCTTAAGCGTAATCACCGAATCACCGGCCGCATGAAGGGGAATAATGCCCCGATAATGATAAAAGTTCTCCCACAGCACATAGGCCACTCCGTTCCACTGAGAAATAATGTCCGCATAGGGCACCGCCAGCCTGTTTTCCGCCGCAGCCCCCTGAAAGATCAGGCTATCTTCGTCCGCCCCGGTAACCGCCAGAAACACCGGATCATCCTGTACAGATGCATCCATCTCTAAAATGGCCGGAAGATTAAGTTTGCGGATCAAATTCAAATCCCCGTCAATCCGGTGAGCATAAAGCCCGTTTAGCCGGCTGGAGAGCTCAATAAACACATCATCCGCCTTGACCTGCTCAAACTCACGGGAAAAGACCGGCTCTGGCCGCCACTCGGCAAGAATGGCTGCCACCGCGTGTTTGCGGGAGTCCTTTCCGCCGTAAATTTTCAGTAAATCGGACAGATTTTCTACAGCCGGGGAAGGCCGCGGAGATTCTGCCGGCGGTTCGGCTTTGGCGCTTACGTCAAGTTCTGCCTGCTTTTCGGCATCAGTACTTTCGGAATCCGCACGGGCAGATTGTGAAGGGTTTTTGCTGTTTTGGGATGCAGGCGGCGAATTTTCAGTGCCTGACCGGCGTTCATCGGAATTTTCGGATTGATCAGCGCTATGGTTGGCCTTGCTGGTTTCCAGATAACCCAAAAAAGCCTTAATATCTGATTGGTAGAATATCAGCACCGCAAGCAGGAACCCGGCTGCGGCAAATACCGCCGGCCATTTTCCGCTGATCCGGCTCACCGGCCGGCGGATATCGCCGCGGGTGGTAAGTTCCCGGATCGCTGAATCCGCTATGCGGCCGCTCACCCGCAACCGATTCTCACCATATGCGGAGAGCAGGGCCCGGTCACAGGCGATATTAATCCGCCGGGGCACGCCCCGGGCATATCGGTGGATTTTCCGGATGGCATAATTGGTAAAAATCCGGTTCTGTTTGCAGGCCGCGACATGCAAGCGGTGATTGATATAGGCGATCGTCTCCTTTCGGGTAAGCGGCCTGAGACGGCAGCTTAAAGTAATCCGCTGGCCGAGCTGTCTTAACTCATAGGAGTCCAGAAGATCGCCCAGCTCGGGCTGACCGACCAGAATGATCTGTAAAAGCTTGTCCTTTGCGGTTTCCAGATTGGTCAAAAGCCGGATCTGCTCCAGCACGGTTTGGTTCAGGTTCTGCGCCTCGTCAATTAACAGGATGGCCTTGCGGCCCTGGCGCTTTTGCGCCATCAAAAACTGATTGAGTTCATCGATCAGGGCTTTGATGGTATCATGATCGGAGGGGATGCCAAACTCTGCGTTAACCGCCATCAAGAGTTCATGGGCATCCATCTTGGGATTAAAAATATAGGCGGTCTCGACATCCGGCCCCAAGCTTTCCAGAAATGCCCGGCAGAGCATGGTTTTTCCGGTGCCCACCTCGCCGATGATTTCAACAAACCCCTCGCCGCTTAAAACCGCGTACTTCAAATGGGCGAGCGCCTCTTCGTGGCTCCTGCTCAAAAACAGGTAATCCGGATCCGGGACCAGCTTGAAAGGCCGTTCCTTAAAACCGAAGAAGTGATTATACATTTACCCGTCCATTCCGGCCATCATGTCAATTTTCTGAATGCCGGGGGAATCCATGGCATCTTCCAAAAATGGCAAACCCCGTAAATAACTTTTAAGCAGATGGGAAACCGCGCCGGCATCCTCCATGTCTAAGGCGGCGCTCAGGCATTGTTCGGCGGCTGAGCGGCGAATGCTGCGGATGAAATTTTTCGCCATGGGAATGGCTGACGGCGTCATGCTGATGCGATCCGCCCCCATCCCCAGGAACAGAAAAATCCCCTGGGGATTGGCCGCAGCTTCGCCGCATATACTGATCATCTTGCCGGCTTCGCGGCATATGGCCACAATTTCTGCAATAGTGGCAATCACCGACGGATGCAGCACATTATAACGGCTGGCCACCCGTTTGTTGTTGCGGTCCACCGCCAATAAATACTGGATTAAATCATTGGTGCCGATACTCACGAAATCAACATGCGCAAGTATCCGCTTCAAAATATGGACCGCCCCCGGCACCTCCACCATAATGCCCAACTGTATATTGGGATCAAAGGAGTATCCCTGCTTTCCTAAATTCTCTTTTTCTTCGGCAACAATCGCCCGAATCCGATGAATCTCTGTCATGCAGGAAATCATTGGAAACAGTATGTGGGTGGGCCCGAAGGCGGAGGCCCGCAGAATGGCGCGGACCTGAGTACGAAAAAGATCCTCCATATCCAGGCTGATCCGGATGGAACGCCACCCCAGAAAAGGATTATCCTCCGGCCCGCCGTCCAGGGAGGAAAACATTTTGTCTCCGCCGGCATCAAAGGTCCGAATGGTGACCGGCAGCGGGGCTGAATTTTCAAGCACTTTGCCGTAGAGTTCGACCTGCTCCTCTTCGGTGGGAAAGGACTTGCGCAGCATAAACGGAAACTCCGTCCGATACAGACCGATATAATCCGCCCCGTATTTGGCCACCAGTTCCGTATCCGACAGCAAGCCGATGTTGGCGCCCACGGTAACCGGAAATCCATCCCGGGTCACGGCCGGCTGGCCCCGCGAAGCGGCCATTTCTTCAATGGCCTGTTCCCGGTCTTTTCTGCGCCGCTCATACGCCACCTGGATTTCTTGCGGCGGATTGGCGAATACAAAACCAGAACTGCCGTCAAGTATGACATAATCATTTTCCCGCACCGTCTCCAGCACCCCGTCAACGCCTATCACAATCGGAATTTCAAAGGATTTGGCAAGAATCACCGTATGCGATGTGCGTCCGCCGTTGACCAGGATAATTCCCTTTAAATTGGGCTGCCGGATGGCCAGCAGATTCACCGGCGAAAGATCCGAGGCGATGAGAATAGTTTCCCGGCTGAACGCAGGATGCTCTCCGTTTGGCCCGCCGATCAGGTTTTCCAGCACCCGGTGGCCGATATCCAGGATATCCTCGCTCCGGTCATTTAAATAGGGATTTTCAATGGCCCGGAACATGTCCACATATTCAAAGATTACTTGTCTCAAAGCATATTCCGCGCACGAACCGGCATTAATTCTGGAGATAATTTTCTGTTTCAGGTTCTTATCCCTGAGAAACATGAGATGGGCTTCGATAATCCCGGATTCCTCGGTGGAAAGGGCCCGGGCCTGCTCGGCGATATGCTTGATTTGCTTGGCTGCGCGGTTAAATGCGTTTTCAAGCCGCTCGATATCCTCTTCAGTATTTTCCGTGAGCGTGCAATGGACCTGGCTGAAATTGATGTTTTCCGGCAAATAATGAGCATAGCCCTCTGCCACCCCGAAAGAGACTGATTCCCCTCGCAGGTAATTGCGGCGATAAGCGCGCCCGGCGGTTTCCGGCGAATCGGCGGCCGAGTCGGACCTGCCCGGCTTTCCGGACAACCCCTTTAGAATCCCGGTATAGGCCACAGTGGCAGAAATCTGGCTGGCGATATTTTCAAAAACCGGGATATCCGCCTCGACAATACTGTCTGATGCAATGGTCTGGATGACCAGCACCCCCAGCACCTGCTGGTGATAGATCAGGGGCACCCCCAGAAAGGTTTGATATTGTTCCTCGCCGGAGTTCTCGTAGTATTTAAACCGGGGGTGCTCACTCGGATTCACCACGAAAACCGGTTTCATCCTTTCAAGCGCAAGCCCCGTGAGCCCCTCATGGACATCCATGGAAATCTCACCCACGGATTCCTTGGTCAATCCGACAGTGGCCCGCAGCACCAGTTTTTCGGCTGCGGCATCAAAGACATAAACCGAGCACACATCTATGCCCAGCCGGTCAATCAGCATCTGACCGATACGTTCCAGCGATTGTTCCGGACTCTCAGATTCCGCAATGGTCTGAAAAATATCCTGCAGTAAATGGATCTGGTCGCGTTTCATTCAAAAACTTCCTGGCATGGGCCTTGCCCAAATTATAATTTTCGCAAAAAAATCCTATCCGGCGTCGTTTTTGGCTATATATTAGTCGCTTACTTACCGGCGGCCTGATCAATAATGCCACCATATGAAAAAATCGATCGGATGAATACAACAAATTTGTTTCTTTACGGAACTTGAATGCTTCCGTCAATATTTGTCCGTATTCTCCCTATCATTAATCATATGGTCAATATAATATCAATAAATAGGAAGGGCTATCCAGGGCATAGGCATGCTTTTTGGATTCGGGTATGGATCAGCTTTAATCGGGGGTACTTGGGACATAAAAAAGGCGACCGTGCCGGCCGCCTTTTTTATATTCAGATATTTAAATGTCGCTGTTTAAAAAAAATGTTGATGCAGGCGCCTAAAAATCTCTGCTTTTCAGACCATTCACGATATCAACAAAGAAGTCCGGGGCATTAAACCCGGGGGTGGCACCGAACAGATGGCCCACCATATTCAGATGATCGCAGCCCGGGCTGTACCAGGCGGCTTTCTCAACGCCTCTGAAATTGCCCCATTTGGCGCTGTCCACGCCAACCAGCCCGTCATTTGCCCCCTCTTTGGCCAGCATGATCAGCCAGGTGGGTTCCAGAACAACACTGGGGCATGAGGTCTTGGCCTTGGCCGCCCAGCTTTGGTAGTAAACACTGCCGACATTCTTAGTGTTGGGGTTAAATTTTTCCGTCATATAATCAGTGCAAAGGTCATACCCATTTTCCAAACTGTTTGGATCATCATCGCCAAACACAAATGCATAAACAAAGTCCAGGGAACCGCCCAGGGCGGATTTGATATCATCGCTTAACCCATCCATGAGCATGTCCGCAATGGCACTGCCCCGATGCGGACCGGCCAGGCTGGTATGGGAAGCCACTTTATCGCCCAACTCTAAATTGGTAATGGCATATCTTGTATACAGGGTCCCGTGGGAGTGGCCGATGATGTTGGCTTTGGTAGCACCGGACTCGGCTAATATGCTCAAATATTGTTGCTTAAAGTCGATTGCCTTGTTCCTAGTGCTGTCCATCCCGTTGACCGAGGTAATATAGACCTCAGCGCCTTCATCCTCAAGGGCATCCTCAATACCCCACCAGTAATCCACAATCCCTAAAATTTCCGCGGATGCGCCCATCCCATGGGCCAAAACGATGGGATACTGCGTGTCGCAAGTGTCTGAACTGCCCCCTGCCAACCCGGCGGCCGGCAGCATGAACACGCTTAATAATACCGCGATAATGATAGTCGTGTATAACTTCTTCATTTTTTCCTCCCCTGCATGTTTCGGTTGAATGGTTTTAAACCCATGATCTTTTTTGCAAATTAAAATTTTTTGTTCAATCACCCCTAATTTTTGTAATCACTGTTCACACATTAAAAAAACGTTAGTTGTTATCTTTTTACACAAGGCGTTTGAAAATGGCAATCAGGGAAACCCTGAAATCTATCGGGGAAAACCCTGATTTAGAGAAAAGAACTATTCAAGGGCGGTCAACCCTTCCCGAAGGGCGATTTTGGTCAGCTCGGCCACACTTTTGGCATTAAGCTTTTTCATGATCTGCTGCCGGTGGGTTTCGACGGTTTTGACACTCACGTGAATCCGCTCGGCGATCTGGCGGGTGGACAGGCCTTCGGCGATCAGCTGCAAAACCTCCCGTTCCCGGGCGGAAAGCGCAGAGACGCCGGCGGTTTCATCCTGCTCCAGAATATTTGTGTAATCCTTCATCACCGTATCCGCAATGCGCGGGCTCAAAAAACTCTCGTTATGGGTCACCGCCTCAATGGCGCTGACCAGTTCGTCAAATGCGCAGCTTTTCAGCAGATAAGCGGATACCCCGGCCTTCAGCATGCCGACGACATAGCGGCGGTCCGCATACATGGAAAGGGCAACAACTTTGGTATCCGGCAGATCCGCCCGGATCTGCCGGGTGGCCTCAATGCCGTTTAACTCCGGCATACTGATGTCCATGACCACCACATCCGGCGCCAGATCCATGGCCAGTCGAACCGCTTCACGGCCGTTTTCGGCCTCTCCCACCACGTTCATATTGGATTGCTGCTCCAAAAGCGCCCGGAGGCCATCCCGGGTAATCTTATGGTCATCCGCCAACAGAATTTTAATTAAGGCCATGCCGACACCTCACTCCATCGCCTTCATGGGTGAAATCAGATTAAAGCGAGCCCCTTTGCCCGGCTCGGAATGAATTTCAAGCCGGCCGCCCTGGTGGGCCAGCCGCTCCTGTATAGAAAACAAACCAAATCCGCCCTTTCTGCCCTGCCGGTGTCTGGCCCTGGCAGGATTAAAACCCACGCCGTCATCTTCAATCGTAACCGATAGATACTCCCCTTCCCGGGATATGGAAATGGTAGCCTGTGAGGCCCGGGCATGTTTTACCACGTTGAAAAGCAGCTCCCGGGCGGCTTGAAATAGCAGTACCCGAAGGCTCTCGTCAATCGGCTTGGCTGACATATCATCAACACAGTTGACTGTAATCCCATGCTGCGACTGGGTCTGTTCGGCCAGCCAGTCAATGGCGGCCTCCAACCCCAGATCATAGAGTATGGGCGGGCTTAACTCAAAAGTCAAGGTCTGCGTGTCCTGAATCGACTGCTCAATCAGCCCGTGAACCTCATCCGTCAATCGCTTCGCATCATTTTCTGAAACAGCCGGGTTGCGCAGACGGGAAAGCCGCATGGACGCATTGGTCAGGGCATGACCGATCCGATCATGCAGTTCGGTGGCAATCCGCCGCCGCTCCCGCTCCTCGGTTAAAGACAGCTGGGATGATAGAGAGCGAAGCTGCGACTGATATTGCAGCGACTCATCCTCGCACTGCTGATTTAATTGACGCAGCGCTCGCTCCTTCTGACGTACGTTCTCATAGAGCCTTGCGTTTTCAAGAGATATGGCGGCCTGGGACGCTAAAAGTTCCAAAATATCGATGCGCCCTGGCGTGAAGACCGCCGGGGCCAGCCGGTTTTCCAGATAAAGCAGGGCCACCAGCCGGGTCTGCCGGCGCACCGGCAGACACAAAACCGACCGGGGCCGGTGTTTATCCATATAGGGGTGCCCGCTGTAATCGGCTTGCCGGCATGCATCCTCAAGCACCATCAATTGCCCGGTCTGCCGGACGTAATTGAGTACAGGAAGAAAAAACTCGGATCGGCTGCCAGCCAAAACAGAAGCAAAAACGCGGGTTTCCCGGCTGTTTACCGTATGTTCGGCTTCTAAATACATCTGATCCGAACGGATCGTTAGAAACTGAGTTTTTGTGGCCCCGGCATTCTCGAGCATAATCGGCAGAAGGCTCTTCAGCAGATCCTCAAACACGATATCCGTTGAAATGGTCTGCAAAGAATAAATGACCGCTGAAAAATCAAGCGTGTCAAATGCCGGCAGGGTTTTGTCCGGCAGTTTTCCGGCCGGAATTTCGGGAAACGCATTTTCCAGCGCCCTCACCTTTTCATGCGCCCCCCATTTGCGATACCCGTCCCGGGCAAGCGTCAAACAGTTCCGGGCGATGTCGTCAAGCTGGAGGCCCTTGTAAAACTTAGCGGTCAGTTCATTAGCCAGAGCATGAAACTGGATGAATCCGTTTTCCCGGGCCGATCGCCCGGCCTGGTGATAAAATGCCATGGCCGCCCTGTCGCGTCCGCTGATCCGTTCATATTCCGCTGCTGCCAGCAGGTACTTATGCTCAAAATTTTCCGGACATTGCCGGGATAGCGCATAGAGGCGGCCTAAAAAGCCCTTTATCTTCCGGCGAAACAAAGGGCGTCTGGGATGTTTCCCCGCGGGACAGGCGGCGGCCAGGACCAGGGCATGAAAAAAATGGAATTCAGGGACAATCAGGGTGCCAATATGGTAGTGCAGCAATTTTTCGCCGGCTTTGGCGGCGGTTAGCGCGCCTTTGATATTGCCCATGGTATAGAAAAGCCGCAGCTTTAAGAGAAAATGGCGAAGAAGGATAATCTGAATCCCGTCTTCCTCCATTTTCGCCACATGCCGGGCCTCATCGAATTCGAAAGCGGCCGCCTCAGGGGCATCGCCCGCCACGCCCCGGAGCCCATGCAGATAATACCTAACCGACCAGAGGTAATTAAGCGCCCCGGTATCACCGGAGTTTTTGACGAAATTGAAATACCTTTCGCACTCCGCTGATACGGTGTCTAATGGGGCGCCGCTGGCAATCAGGACGATGAGCACGGACTGAATATGATACACCGCGTAATTGGTATCGCCGGTTTCCAGCGCGGTTTTAACGCCCCGTCGATGGATATCAAGCCCTTTATGCAGGTGTTCGGTCCAGATGCTGATGCCGGCGCCGTATAAAAGCAGGAGCTTTGGCACCAGCGCCGGGGTCCCAAACCTTTCATTGGTGGTCAGGGCCAGGTCGCCAAATTTTCTGCCGATCGCATAGTTTTTAAAAATGGCGCATAAAGAGGCGCCGTAAATCATATAGCCAAACGGGGAGGCGGTTGAATTGCCTTGCTTAAGCGTTAAGTCAATCGCCTTCAGCGAGGCCACGATCGCCACATAGGGACTGCATAAAAATGCGGAAAAACAAAGATTGGCCAGCAGGTTCATCACCAGGAGCAGCCGCCGGTCATTGATCTGCGGCAGATTCAGCAGATCGTGCGTGCGGTATCGCTTGACCTTGAATTGGGTGGTGAGCATGTTCTTTAAGACCGATAACCGGCCTGCGGCAGACGGCAGGCGCACATCCAATAACCGCAGACCGGCCAACCCCATTTCCAGGGCCTCATCATGCCGGGCCAGGCTTGCGAGCATAATCATTTTCAGCGTATACATTTCGGCCCGATCCGTATCGCTTACCGTCCGCGCCATCAGCACCTGGAACCGTTCTTCTGCCGCGTCGAAATCCTGAGTAAAATACTCGCATGTCATTTGCCCCTTAACCAGGGCAAACATCAGGGAATAATGGCTCTGCCAGGCGGATTCAGACAAAGCCGCTGCGCCGGTGCTGAAATATTCCAGCGCCTGGGTATAGGCATGCGACCCAACCGCCTTTTGACCGGCCATAAGATTGAGCCGGGCCAGGCGCAGCCTCTCTTCGTCTTTAATCTGAACCGCGCCCCGGTTAAAATGATTGATCACTTGATAAATATGATGCGGCAGCTCATCATCTGCCAAAGCCGCCAAAAGGTGCCTGCCGATTTTTAAATGCAGCGCCTCTTTTTGATCCGCCGGCAGCATGGCATAAACGATTTGCCGCACATTGTTATGCCGGAACATCAATCGGATATTTTCCGCCGCCGCTCCGGCTTCTTCTGCCTCGGTCAGCCGGGGCGGCAGATACCGGATTAAGAGATCCCTCAGCGGCTGATCCGAATCCCGGGCGCCGGTGATAAAACCGGCTTCCACGGCCGGCCACAGATCAAAGGCCGCGTCAATGGCATCTTTTTCAGCTATCCGGGCCAGCACGGCCAGATCGAATCGCTCCCCAATGCATGCGGCCAGCTTTAACACCGCCAGGCTATGTTTTGGCAGATTCTTGATGTCCTCATCCAGCGCATCACCGGGACTATAGGCCATGGCCCGGGACCGGATGCTTTCCAAGCCCCACTTCCAGGCGCCCTTTTCAAAATCAAAAACAAGAAGCCCTTCAGCATAGAGGCGAGCCAACAACTGCCGGGCAGAATCCGGATTGCCGCCTGTCTGCTGATGGACCGGCCCGGCCAGTGACGCGGCATCTGCCATGGTTTTTTTCAGGGAAGCGGTGATCATTTCGGCAATATCGGCTTCGGTGATCGGATCGAGCGCCATCTCAGTCAGGCGAACGTTTTTCCGCCGGATGGCCTCAATGGTTTGGGGCAGTGGATGGGTTTGACGGATTTCGGTGTGCCGATAGGCGCCGGTAAACAGAATGTAGCGGGACGCCCCTTCTGTGAAAAATACCTCCATCTGATGAAGGGTGGCCGCATCCGCCCATTGCATATCATCAATAAAAACCACCAGCGGGTGGGCCTCAGCCGCAAATGCGCGGAAAAAATTCTCAAACGTGATGTTAAACCGGTTCAGGGCATCGGCTGGCGAGAGGTCGCTGACTGCCTCCGGCTGGCCGATGATATAGGCCAGTTCGGGAATCACATCCACGATAAGGCGCGCATTATTGCCCAGCGCCTGCTCTATCCGGCGGCGCCAGGTTGCCACCGCGTCCGGCGGCTGGGTCAGAATATGGCGGATCATATCCGAGAAGGCCTGGATGACCGGGCTATAGGGAATCTTCTGTTCAAGCGGTTCACATCTGCCTTCAAGAAAGTAGCCGCCCATGCCGGTGACAAAAGCGGCAAAATCTTTCATCAGGCGGGTTTTGCCCATCCCGGCGGCACCGGCAATCAGCACCATGGCCGCATCCGCCCGCTGTACGCGCTGATATTCAACCTTAAGCCGCTGCATGAGCCCGTCCCTGCCGAACAGCCGATCCGGAAGGATTAAAACCTCCGGGGCGTCATTGTTTCCGCACGTAAATGCGGATTCCATCCGGCCGGCCTCCGCAAGCTGTTGATAACAGCAAGCCAGATCCGCCTGAAGTCCGTATGCACTCTGGTAGCGGTCCTCCGGGTCCTTAGCCAAAAGCTTCATGATGATTTCCGAAATCGGATCGGAAATCTCCGGTTGAAGCTGATCCGGCGGCAAAGGCTGCTTGGCGACATGGTCATGGATAAGCTTCTCCGGGCCGGCGGGGGCAAACGGGAGGCTTTCTGTAAAGAGGGTAAAGAGGATAATGCCCAGTGAATAAAAATCGGTTCGAAAATCGACCTGCCGGTTCATCCGGCCGGTCTGCTCAGGGGATATATAGGCCAGGTGATGTTCGGGCAGGTTCGCCCCCGGCATATTCGGATCATGGAAAAGCCGGGACGGCGATCCCATTAGTGCCGGCGGCGCAAAATCGGAAACTTTAATGGTTTGATCGTCCGGATCAACGGCAATCCCCTCAAGCGTGAGGCCCTTATGGATAAAGCCCGCCCGGTGCATATCATTTACCGCGGCAGATAGTTGTATGGCAATATCCAGCCGGTCAACAAGGGAAAGATCCGTCTGCGTGATAAATGCAGAGAGCGATTCCGCCGGTGCGGGCGCCATGATCAGCAGAATGCCGGTTTCCGGTCCTTCGGCGATTTTTTGAACCGCATGTACGGCCATTACGTGATGTGAGCGGATTTGCGGCAGGGCATCATAGGCTTTTGAAACGGCTTCGCCGCCGGCCATAATTGCATGGGGCAAGGGAAAAAAATGGCATACAATCGGTTGGGGGCTGTTGATATGCCGCGCGGTCAGCCGGGTGAAACCCGGGCCGGATCGGATTTTTTCGATGATTTCATAATCCGGAATGGAGATCATTAACTGCCCATGCACAAGTTGTCTGAAATGCCGTGTTTATGACTGATAGCCGGGGACGGCAGCTATTTGCGGCCATTCGGGCGCGCGGAAACAGCGTATCCTATCGTACACAATCCGTGCATGGGGGTCAATAAGACAGGGAACCATAAAAAACCGCGGGCTTGACCTTATGCCGGCCAAACCCGCGGTTGGGATTCAATAGCGCCGGAAACGCTATCAAGGATGCTTACTTGATTTCAATCTTTTTGGTTTGCGTTTCCTCGGTTTTGGGAACGGTGATTTCAAGCACCCCGTCATTATAACTGGCATCAATATTCGAGGTGTCCACATTATCCGGCAGGGTAAACGCCCGCTGGAATTTTCCGTGAAACCGTTCCCGGCGATAGTAATCCTGGTCCTTTGCATCCTCGTAATGGCGTTCGCCTTTAATGGTCAACACATTGTTGCTGACGTCAATGTCGACATCTTCCTTTTTCACGCCCGGCAGTTCGGCCTTGAATACGATGGCATCATCCTTTTCATAGGTATCCACGGTCGGCCGCCAATCCAACAGGCCGAGATCCTCCTGGGCTTCCGGAAACATATCGTCAAATATCCGATTGATGCGATCCTGCAGTGTGGGTACGGTTGTCGCTGGATTCCATCTCACCAGTGCCATAAGCCCACCTCCTTTTAACATTTCGAATTAATTGTTCTTTCCTTTTTGTTTATAAACTAAATCATTGTTTCCGGCTGTCAAGCCCAATGGTTTGCGCCGAAATTATCTTTTTAGGACCCAATAATTGACAATGCCCCGGATTTTTGGGAGTAGATGGGATATCATAGGGATAAAATCATGACAGACTGCAAACTCTGCGGAAGATCAAAAATATCGAAAATAAGGGCGGCCGCCAAAACATATTACCACTGCGCCCACTGCAGTCTGATCTTTATTGATGAGACCGGCCTGCCCGGGCCTGAGGCTGAGCGCAAACGTTACCTGGAGCATCATAACACCCACGAAAATGAAGGGTATGTGAAGATGCTGACGGAATTTCTCAATCATCTGGTGACACCCTACTTACAAAACATGGACACGGCGCTCGACTTCGGCTGCGGGCCCACGCCGGTACTTGCTGATTTGCTGGCGAAGAGAGGCTTGACAGCGGATGTGTATGACCCCTATTTTTATCCTGCAACCACCTATAGAATGAAAAGCTATGACTTAATCACCGCCACGGAAGTTTTTGAGCATCTCAGCGATCCCTGCAGGGAATTGCGTGCGCTGAAAGATCATTTAAATGCGGGGGGATATCTGGCGGTTCGCACGATGTTTCATCCCGGCCCGGAAAAATTCCCCGGGTGGTGGTATCACCGCGACCCCACGCATGTTTGTTTCTACAATTCAGACACATTTGACTGGATCGCGGCGCATTTTGCCTTAAGGATTGTATTCAGGGACGAAAAAAAATTCTGCCTGTTCCAGAATGCCGGGGACAGCAGTTCCAAAGACTTCTAAGTAACTTATACAGAGGTTTCAAAGGAGGTCGCCATGTTAAAAAAAGCGTTTAACGGGGTTGAAGTGGAATTGGCAAAGGGGGATATTGCCCGCCAAGACGACTTGACAGCCGTTGTCAATGCCGCCAATGCACAGCTTGAAATGGGAGGCGGCGTGGCTGGTGCGCTTCACATGGCCGCCGGTCCCGGACTGGCTGAAGAGTGCCGGCCAATGGCGCCCATCAAGCCGGGCGAAGCCGTTATATCCGGCGGCCATAATCTGCCCAACGAATATGTCATTCACTGCCTGGGGCCGGTATACGGCAGGGATGAGCCGGCGGATAAACTGCTGGCCGATTGTTATTGCAATGCGCTGAAACTGGCTGATAAACATAAAATTGACGCTATTGCATTTCCGGCGATTTCGACAGGGGCGTTTGGTTTTCCCCTAAAAGAAGCCGCCCGGATCGCCCTGGCATCCATTCGGGATCAGGCCCCGCAGCTTGAATACGTCAAAAAAATCCGGCTGGTTCTCTATGGCCAAACGGATTACGAAGCTTACGAAGAATTAATGAGCTAAAGCATAACCACCGCCTTTCCGAAGGCAGCCATCATTTTTCATGGAGCAATTCAGCAATGCGCAAAGACATTGACCTGGAATATTACAAAAATCGCCTCGAAGAACGGCTGCGATCAGATCCCAGCATCCTGAATTGCATCACATGCGCCCAAAATGCGGAATCACGATCATAAAGGCTACTGACATTCCCGTGTTTTATGGAATTGGATGGCCGGCCAGTCCTCGGCCATAAGCTTCAACTGCCAAGGCGTGGGGGCCAGATAGGTTAAATACCCCTCGGAATCTTTTGCCAGCGCTTTTTTATTGGCTCTTTCAAAGTCAGCCAACGTTTTCTTGTCCTCGCAGCTTACCCATCGAGCCGTCACATAATCCACGGGTTCATATTCCGCATCAACTCCATATTCAGTCTTAAGCCGGCCTTTTGTGACTTCGAACTGCAGCTCGCCCACCGCCCCCAGGATCAACTGATTTCCGATCAGCGGTTGGAACAACTGCACGGCGCCTTCCTCAACGAGCTGATGCAGGCCCTTCTGAAGCTGTTTGGCTTTTAATGGCGACTTCAGATGCACCCGACGGAAACATTCAGGGGCAAAATTCGGGATACCGGTAAAGGCCAGCGCCTCTTTTTCCGAAAAAGTATCTCCAATCCGGATGGTGCCATGATTATGGATACCGATGATGTCGCCGGGCCACGCTTCTTCCACAAAAGAGCGGTCCCGGGCCATAAAAATAATCGGGTTGGCAATCTGGATTTCCTTGCCGATCCGATGATGCCGCATCCGCATACCCCGCCGGAAGCGGCCCGAACAGATCCGGAGAAAGGCGATGCGGTCGCGGTGCGCCGGGTCCATATTCGCCTGGATTTTAAAGACAAACCCGGAAAATGCCGCTTCTTCAGGGTGGACGGTCCGATTTGCGGCAGGCCGGGGCAAGGGCGGGGGCGCGATATCCACAAACGTATCCAGCAGTTCCCTGACCCCAAAGTTATTTATGGCGCTGCCGAAGAAGACAGGCGTCTGATTTCCCTTGAGAAATTCCGTCAAATCAAAGGGGGTGGCCGCCCCCTCCAGAAGTGCCACGTCTTCCCGCAGGGCATCCGCCTGACTGCCCAGAAGATCGTCGAGCATCGGATCGGCAAGGTCGCTAATGGTTATCCCGTCATCGCTCAGCTCTTCCCGGCCCGGGGCAAAAAGCGTCAATTCCTTATGGTAGAGGTTGTAGGTACCGCGAAATCCTTTGCCCATCCCGATGGGCCAGGAAAGCGGCGCGCATTCGATCTGAAGCGTGTCTTCAATATCGGCGAGCACATCCAGCGGCGCCATCCCTTCACGGTCCAGCTTATTGATAAACGTCAGGATCGGCGTGTTACGCATCCGACAGACTTCCATCAATTTGCGGGTCTGGGTTTCAACGCCCTTGACGCTGTCGATAACCATGACGGCGCTGTCCACGGCGGTCAGAACCCGGTAGGTATCCTCGGAAAAATCCTGGTGGCCGGGCGTGTCCAGCAGATTTATTTCGTAATCATGGTAATTGAATTTCATTACCGAACTGGTCACGGAAATCCCGCGCTCCTGTTCAACGGCCATCCAGTCGCTCGCCGCATGCCGATTGGCTTTGCGGGCCTTGATTGCGCCGGCCATCTGGATGGCCCCGCCGAAAAGCAGCAGCTTTTCAGTAAGGGTCGTTTTACCGGCATCCGGATGACTGATGATGCCGAAAGTGCGTCGTCTTTGTATTTCCGGGTTTTCAAATTGGAGATTCAAATTTTTCATATGCATTGGTTGTTGATCTATCGGTTTCTAATAAATAATTCAGCGCCTTCCCCGAGCCCCCAAAATAGCCGGATCTCAAGCTCTTGCATGCTTCGGGAGGGTAAAAACTGAAAACAGCGAAAAAAATTTTTTCATTGTTCAATTTTTCAGTCGATGGCGCGATGAGGGGATCTAAAACGCGTCTTCAGGGCGGCGTCGGCACGACGGAAAGGATGCTGCCGAAGGGCCGGTCATGCTTGGCCGGCAAACTTTGGATACGCATGATTGACAGGAAAACAGGCGAAAATGAGTATAAATATTCCATAGGCGGACTTATATACTTTAATCACAACCCTTTTGTCAAGCGTATTCTGTTCTTTTTAAAACAACCCCGCTTTTCTTTCTTCTTTGACGAAACACGGATTGACCCGGCCGTTTCGCATCGTTATTTTTTTATTAAAAGGATGTAAATTCTTTAGGAACAAAGGGCGTTAAAAACATTTTGGAATCACAAAACCTGAAAGGTGAGATCATGAAGCAGCCTCTGGAAATTACCTACCGAAATGTCACCAAAAGCGATGCCATTGAAACCCTGATTCATGAAAAAGCCGCCAAGCTTGACCGGCTGCATGACAGCATCATCAGCTGCCGGGTATCGGTGGAACAACCCCAGGAATATCAAAAAAGCGGCAATCAGTTCCGGGTGCGCATTGATCTACGGCTGCCGCCCGGCAAAGAACTGGTTACCCGCCGGGAATCCGGAAAGGGGGAAATGCACGAAGGGCTTCGCAAGGTGATTACCGATGCGTTTCACTCAATGGAACGTCAGCTTAAAAAAATCAAGGGCAAACAGGAAAATCATGTCAAGAATAACAAGCCGAATAATAATAATGAGGCTGAACTGACCGGACTGGTGGTCCGGCTGTTTCCCAAAGAGGGTTACGGATTTATCAAGACACTGGAGGGCAGAGAAGTTTATTTCCACCAGAACAGTGTGATTCACGGGGATTTTGACCGACTGGAGATCGGCACGGGTGTTCGGCTGATTCAGACCGAGGGCGAGAAAGGGCCCCAGGCCAGCACCGTCCAGATCGTGGACAAACCCGGCAGCCGGGTTTCCAGAAAGGAAAAGGCGGACATGGAGGTGCCCGAAGGCTGGGCGCCGTAAACGGCAAGCATCAATATAATAACAAGCAAGGCTTGGGGCGGATCACCGGCGCTACTTGCCGAGATGATCCAGGAAAAATGCCACTACTTTTTCCATATAGGTCTTCCGGTCGGCAAAATAGGCGCCGCAATGATCCGCGCCCTCGACCCGCCAGAAAAACTTCGGCTCACCCGCATACGTATAAATCTGCTGCGCGCTTGCAAGCGGAATGAGCGTATCTTTTTCCCCGTGTATCAGCATAATGGGGCGCGGGGCAATACGATTTACCTGAGCAACCGGTCTTACCGCCTGCAGGCTGTATCCATACAAAACTTTATTCCAAAAGTTGACAATCGGCATCAGGGGCTGCGCCGGTATATGTTTGGCCTTTAGCCGGTCGGCCACAAGCGCATAGAGCGAACTGTAAGGCGAATCCGCCACCACGGCCTGAACGGCTTCATCCGTTGCGGCCGCCAGGATGGTCTGGACCGCGCCCATGGAAAACCCAAGCATGCCGATGCGGCCGTCAGGCATGCGGTTTTTGGCAAAACTAATGGCGGCCTCCGCGTCCAGGCGTTCAATGAATCCCAGTGTCCTCGGGGCGGAATCACTTTCCCCCCGGTCCCGGCAGTCAAACAGCAGTACACTATAGCCTGCCCGCCAAAGGGCCGAACCAATGCCGATCAAATCGTCCTTGGTTCCGTCCTTTCCTGAACAGCCCAGAATCACATTGCGGTTTTTTCCAGGCATCCACCAGCCGCGCAGGTTGACGCCATCGGAAGTCTTGAATTCAATATTTTCAAACGGCACTTGCAGCTCAAACGGCGTGATGAAATAATCATCGAGAAACGTCCGTTTTGGGCGGTGGTGGACCCTCCGCACCACCCATATGGGGAAAACAACACCTCCGATAAACAGCAGCAGTATGATAATGCCTGCGGCATATGCCATATGCAATCCTCATTCAGGCGTTTTGATAGGTTCTGATAGTTATTTAATCATATCAAACAGGCGGTTTAAAGCGCGAATTTTTTGAAGGCAGGGTTAAGCATGCAGGCAAAGGCGGTGTGAAAAGGCCGGCTGAAAGCAAAAAGGGCCATACGGATATGCCGCATGACCCTTTTTTAAATTGTGAAAATTAGGGGCGCATTAAAAACTCCAGGAAAAGCCGCCGCCGCCGAATAAATCCACATCCTGGTCGGGCAGCACATCTTCATCAAACGTGTCCGTATAGGCGATAAACGCGGAAAACCCAATGGCATCAGTGACTGGATAGGATGCATTGACGGAAAACGTGTATTCATGCAAACCATCATCCGGGCCGAGGGTGAAATCCTCACCCGCATAGCCGGCAGACGCCCCGGCGCCAAGGCCCAGACCGGAATCCAGGGTCACATCATAGGAAAGGCTTGCGGAAACATAATAATCCTCCACCTCATCATAGTCATAATAGGCATCAATGCCTGCGGAGATCCCGTCGATGGGCGAAATATAGGCGCTTAAAAAGACCTCGCTGGTTCCCGCGCCCCCGTTTGGAAACAAGTATTCGATATGGCCCACGGTGATATCCACCGGCTCAAGGGAAAATCCGTAGGACAGGGTGAGATCGATCTCTGAGAATTCCTTGTCATCCAGGGTATTGTCATAATCGTCAATATCATAGTTGCCCCAGACATTAATGGCGAATCCGTTTCCTGCGGCCACATCCACATAGGGCTGCACGACCAGCCCGTCATTAAAGGTAATTCCCCGCCATACGTAAGCGGAGGCGACATCGGCCCCGGCTGTTGCCTCTGCACCGAAGGCGGTCCCGGCGGCCCCTAAGGCCAGAAATAATAAGGACAATACAACGACACATGCTTTTTTCATTCTTCTTCCTCCTATAGAAAATGACATTTAAATTTGGGATGAGCTTCGAGTCGGAAAACCCAAGAGTTCAATCCCGTTAATTGATTGCCTGTCTCAATGCCTTTTCCATAGGCAGGAAACGTGCCAACTATCTGTTTTTTGGATATTTACATATAATATCGATATGTTATAAATGGACAAGAACCAATTGGAAGTGATGTTTATTACATTTTTGTTTTTTTTATTTATTAATAATACATTTTTGTAAAAAACTTAGAGTAAGATTAAGAGTAAGAGTAAGAGTAAGAGTAAGACGTGGAATGAGCATTCTTGCTTTTAACCCGGCGTGCCGTTAATATGGCGGAAAGTTTTTATCTCAATTGAGGTTTTATCAAGAATACCAAATACCATGGAGGAAGATCGGATTCTCTTCATGTGGCGCCTTGTACTCCAAAATATGGCCGGCGGGCAGAGATATCGGGATATGCTGATAAAATCCGCCGGTCTGGCCCTGCCGGCAGCGATTTTGGCGCTCCCCTATTTTTATTTTCTCCTGTTTGATTTTCAGCCCGAAAGCGGGCTCAGCGGATTTGACAACGCCCCTGCCCTGCTTTGGGGGCAGACGGCGATGATTTTTATTATCTGTCTGTTCTCTGCCTTTGCCGGCTCATTGTTTACCCCGCGGCTGAATCTGCCCGGCCTTGGCAATCTCCGCCAATGGAGAAAGGAAGCCCTGTATCTGGCCGCCGCAGGGCTTGCCTTGATGCTGTTTATCTTTCTGACATTTGACCGATATTTTTACACGGTCTTGCCCGGCTTTTATCCGGACTTGAGCCTTTATATGGTGCTTTTACCGCTAAAAGGGGCGTTTACCGAAGAGCTGATTCTCCGGTACGGGCTGGTGACCATTGCCGTGGGGATCTGCCGGAATCGCTACGGCGGAGCAGCCATGGTGGCGGGGTTTGCTACCATATTATCCCTTGAATTCCTCCAGTTTGCCGGCATCCCACTGGAGTGGAACTATATCTGCATCATGCAGCTGATCCTTGCGTTTCTGGCCAACTTCATACTGGGGGCCGTGTTCGTCACGCGCGGGCTAATGGCGGCCATGACCATGAAACTCATGCTGGAGATGCGCTACGCGCTGGTCGCGCTTTTACTTTAGGCGGCAAATGAAAGCTTGGGGGATGGGCATATTTAAAGTTAAAAGGGGCGCAAAACCCGGCAAAACCAGGCTCTGCCCCCCTCTTTCTTGGCCTTGCTGGCAAAACAGGTGTATCGGCAGCATAAACCGCCTTTTTGGAAAAAGTTGCCGCCAAATGGAGGGATTAAATTACATGCTCTGAAGGATCTGCTTCACCTGATTACCGTCCGCACTGGCGCCGAAGTGCGCCATGATGTCGCGCATGGCCTGCATCTTGTTTTTATAATTGGAAAAATCAATGTTTTCAGCGATCCACCGACGGATTTCTTCATCCGAGGCCATCTGCGGGAGATAGGATTCAAGGATTTGGATGTATCTGGAATCCGATGCGGTTTTGCCGGACTGCTCCAGTGATTCCTGCTCGGACTTTATCAGTTTGCGGACAATTTTTACCACCTCGTCATCCGAGAGCTCCTTGGCCTCTGCCCGGCCGAACTCGCCGATGATAATCCGCAGGGTGTTCTTCTTTTCCTCGTCCTTATCCTTCATCGCCTGCTTCAGATCCTGCTTGATCTGCTCCTGAATGCGCATGACGCAAACTCCTTCTATACTGAATCTTCATTGAATCGAACACATCTGCCTAAAAGCACCTAATTTCAGAGATTAAGAGTAAGACGGTACAGGCAGACTTTCCTGGGCCATCACGTATGCGCCCGCAGTTTCAGCTCCACCGGATGCGGATTCAGGTAAGTCTGTATGGCAAGGTAGGGCTGCTCGTATTTGCGGACATAATGATTGATCAGGGTCATGGGCACCACCAGCGGCACATAGCCTTTTTTAAACTGCTCGAATACCTCCAGAAGCTCCTGCTTTTCATCGCTGGTGAGCTGCTTCTTAAAATATCCCATAATATGCTGGAGCACATTTATATGCTTTTTCACCGTCGGTTTTAGGCGCAGCGCGGCTATCAATTGTTCCTCGTACTCGCGGTAGAAGGCATCCAGGCCCATCTGCTTGGCGCCGGCCACGAGTTTTCCCATGGATCTGCCGTATTCCGGACTGTGGGCCATGATCAGGAGTTTGTTCCGGGAATGAAAATCCACCACCTTCCCGATGCTCGGCTTTTCCGCCACCGTGTCCCGCCACCGTTTTAAAGTAAAAATCTGCTCGATAAAATTCTCCCGAAGGAGCGGGTCATGAAGCCGGCCCTCTTCTTCAACAGGGATCAGGGGAAAATGATCGGTGAATGCCCGGGCAAACAACCCGACGCCCTTTTTCTCGGGCATGCCCTTTTCATTGTATACCTTGACCCTCTCCAATCCGCTGCTGGGCGAATCCTTTTTAAAGATAAATCCGCATAAATTTTCTTTTTCCAGCTCTTTGACCCGCTTTTTCGCATATTCAAGCATCTGCTCGGTATGGTCGGTCTGCGACTTGGTTTTAATCAGCCGGGGGTTTTCAATATCGCCCACTAAACGGAGAGTTTCCCGAGGAATACCGAATCCGGCCTCCACCTCCGGGCATACCGGCACGTATTCCACGTATTGACCAAGGGTGTCGCGGAGAAAATGATCCAGCTTGTGGCCTCCGTTCCAGCGGACATTTTCCCCCAGCAGGCAGGAACTGATACCCAGTTTAACCTGATCTTCCATAATCTTTGTCCTTTCCCGGTTGATATTCATGCTTAAAAAATATAAATATAGACGGAGTCAACACAAAAAGCAAAATAAATCCATTCCTTAGAAAGGGATCCGCATGCGAGACGAGATAAAGAAACTGATTCGGAAAAGACGCCACTGCGTGCTGGCCACGGCCGCGGAAAATCAGCCCTACTGCTCCCTGATGGCCTATGCGGCAAACCCGGACTGCACCCGCATTTACATGGCAACCCATCGGAATACCCGCAAGTTCAGCAATCTAACCGAAAACCCCATGGTAAGCCTGCTGATCGACTCCCGGGATTCCGAGGCAGCCCAGGCCCTGACCATTGAAGGCGAATGTGCGCAAATTCAGTCAGATACTGAAAAAGAACAAATCCGGGAACTTTTGTTAAATGCCCACCCCTACCTCAATGATTTCGTGAGTCAGCCGGACACCGCCTATATCTGCATTCATGCCAAATCATTGGTTTTTTTAAACGGGTTAACCGGCGCCTATCGCGAAACAGTGGCCTGATCTGTTTTTTTAATCGCCGGACATGATGGTGACAATCCCTAAATACCCGTCTACGGTTATGCGGTCGCCGGTCCCAATCACCCGGGTGGCCCCGGAAATGCCGGTAACACAGGGCAGCCCGTATTCCCGGGCGATAATCGCGCCATGAATCAGCATACCCCCGCGCCGCTCAACAATTGCGCCGACAAGCGGCACAATAAATGTCATGTTCGGCCCAACCGCATCGCAAACCATTATATCCCCCGGCTTGAAGTTTTCCAGATCCGCAACGGTCAGCACCACCCGGGCGGTTCCGCGGGCAAAGCCCGGCCCGGCGGGCTGACCCCGAAGCTGCCGGGGACGAATATGCCCTTCGCGCGCCTCGGCGGACACCTCCTGAGCCGGTTTTTCATGGGTCGCCACTTCTTTGAGGGCATCTTTCAGCGCCTGCGTGTCGGGGTTATCATTCGGGCCGCTGGCTGCTGCCAGCCGGTCTTTTCCTTCATTGACCGCCGCATATAGCCGGGATTCGATCCGGCCCAGATAAATATTATCATCATCGCGCATCCGGTAGCTGGCACGGGCCAGATCCAGAAGATCCTGCGCGCTTACCGACCCGGCCCCCGGAAACAGGGCCACAAATTGGGAGGCCCGCTCCGCCGGGGTCAACGCGGACGGCCCGGAAGGTCGCTCCGGGGACGGCTTTTCGGCCATATTTAAAAGCAGCCGGTACATCATGCCGGAATCCGGCTGACAGCCCGAGGCGTCGGTCATCCCGCAGGAAACATCGCCGAAGCGGTGGTTGAAATCAGCCAGGGCCTCTGCGAACTCCCGCGGAAATGAGGACTCATCACCACTTTTAAGGGCATCTGCCAAAGACGGGTGGCTTCTGACCATATTTGCGAGGGTTGCCAGATGCCGGTTCCGGTCCAGGCTCATCAATTCGCCGGCTGACAAAATATTGACAAACTCATAGGGATCTTCCGGCTGGATAATATCATTATAAATTTCTCCAAAAAGCCGCATCCCATGGGCAAACGGAATGAAATCCGCCCAGTAGACGGCATGCCATTTATCATAAACGGCCTTTCGCCGTTTAATCTCTTCTGCCAGGGCGTCTGTTGAAAAAGCGGCAAGATCTGTTTCAGCAAGCTTCTCCGCGGCGTAGATCATCCCCGGCACCAGTTCGGTTTCAATTTTCGTCCAAAGCGCCCTGAGATTATCATAGGTTCGGCGAAGACTGAGATACCAGGCGCGGTCATCTCCGGTACCTTTTTCAGAGGCGGCCGTAATCGGGCGCGCCTGCAGGAAAACCAGGCTGTGATGGTCCCTGGTCCACTCGATATCCTGGGGGGCTTGAAAAAAGTTTTCAATGGACAGGGAATTTAGAAAAACGCCGGCCGCATCTTCCATATCCAGCGGCGGCACGTCGGTTTTGGCCGAAGGCAGGTCCTCCAGCAAAACCCCTGTGCCGGCCGGTCGCATCCACTGCTCCCGTTTAGCCGCTGTATGGGTCACCATTTTTTTGGTTTTCCGGTCAAAGACCCACCGGTCCGGCTCAACAGCGCCGTCCACAAGGGCCTGGTTCAACCCGTGGACCGCTTCGACCACTGCCTGCCGTTTATCTGCCGGATTTCGGGTAAACACGATGCCGGAACACTCCCCATTGATCACTTCCTGGATGACCACGGCCATGGCACTGGTCTGAACATCCAGGCCGATTTCCCGGCGGTAGAGCAATGCTGCATCTGACCATAGGGAGGCCCACACCTTGCGAAGATGGGTCAAGATTGCATCAGCCCCTTTGATATTGATATAGGACTCATGAATGCCCGCGAATGAATGGGCCGCCGTATCTTCATCCGCTGCCGACGACCGCAGGGCGACCGGGCGGTCGCCAAAAGCCGCTGTCACCGCGTCTGCTATCTCCCCGGCCATTTCCTCGGGCAGCGGCTTTTTGGAAACCATGTGCCGGATGCGCAGCGCGCAGTCCCACATCTCTTCCCAGCGCATTTCCGAAAAATCTTTTCGAAAAAGCTCCGCCTGAATCCGCTCCCGCAAGCCGGTTTGATCGATATATGCGGAATACGCCTCTATGGGAATACAAAGAGTTTTGGGAATCGCGAATCCGCCTTTATCCAGCAGGGAGAGCACATAGGCCTTGCCGCCCACGCGGCTGCGGTCCGCCGGCGTAAGCCCGGCTGCCGGAATGACCCATTTCATGTTAAAGATGGACCTCCGTCACATTCTGAAAGTTTTCAACCAAATAGTAAGTCTTCAGGGTCACCTGAAAAAATGCGCAGGACGGGGATTTGACAAAATCTTCGAGATAGGGATGCCGTTCAATATATTGCTGCCGCGCCGTTTGTGCCGCATCGTCTGAGAGCTCCACTGAATAGCCGATGCCGGTAGCCGCCATGGCCTGATAAAAATCTGACGAGTGATTGCGGCTGTTATTAACAAGCATGGCCGTCCGGCCATCTTTTTGAAGATTGGCGTATTTTCGGGTGGCCCTTGAGGTGGCAAAATACATGTACTTTAGATCCTCGGATGCCACGAATGCCACCAGACTGGCATAGGGATGGCCGTCGGGCTGATTCGTCGATACGACGGCCAGTTTCTGTTCGGCAAATAGGTCGGTGAGCCGCTGCCACACCTGACTGTTGTCCCCCATAATGCCTACCCTGTTCGTCAAATAATGAATATACTTAACATATGATAATGCTAAAATTTAAGATGGCGAAAATTTGTGCATGTGCAATAAAGGAGATTATTATTAATAGTAGGATTAAGCGCAAGAGAAAGATTAGGGTAGAGAATAAGAGTAAGATTAAGAGTAAGATTAAGACGAATAACATTCATATGAACATTTAATCGAGAAAGGCGCTGAGAGCAGGATGGCAGAGCAGACTCCCCCCAGGATATTGGTTACCGGCCCGACGGGATTTATCGGCAAACGGCTGCTGTATAAGCTGGATGAAAAGGGCTACCGCGTCCGGTGCATGGTTCGGCCGCCGGAGGAATTAAATCTTTCGGTCCGGTTAAAAAACGAGCCGGAAGTGGTCTACGGCGACCTGCTTGAGCCGGAGTCGATCGAGAAGGCCCTGGACGGCATTGACATTGCCTATTATCTGGTCCATTCCATGGGGGGGAAAAGCTTCCGGGAGATGGCCAAATTTGAGGAGCGCGACCGCACGGCCGCGCAGAATTTTGTTAACGCTGCGGATAAAACCGGGCTTGACCGGATTATTTATCTCGGCGGGCTTGGCGAGGCCACCGGCAGCATATCCCCGCATCTTGCCAGCCGTCAGGAGGTGGGCAAAATTTTAAGCTCGGGCCAATCAAAGGCCACGGTTTTCAGGGCGGCTGTTATTATCGGCGCCGGCGGCGCGGGGTTTGAAATTATCCGATACCTGGTGGAGCGGCTGCCCATCATGCTTTGCCCGAGATGGATTTACACCCAATCCCAGCCCATTTCCGTCGAAAATGTTTTGGATTACCTGGCCGGCGCCCTTGAAACGCCTGAAACCGCCGGCGCCACATTTGACATCGGCGGCCCGGAAGTTTTAAGCTATGTGGATCTGATGCGTATGTATGCCCGGGTGCGGAGTCTGAAGCGCTTCATCGTTGGGGTGCCGTTTTCCCAGACCCTTTTATCCACTTACTGGGTAGCGATGATCACGCCCGTGCCATCAGGCATCATCTTTCCGCTGGCCGAGGGACTCCGGACGCCCGCGGTCTGCCGTGAAAATCGCATTCGGGAAGTAATTCCGCTACAGCTGATCAATATGGAACAGGCCATCTGCAATGCCCTGGCTGAAGCGGAGAAAGGGCCGGGCAAGCTGTTGTCCCAGCAGTCTTGTTTTTTATCAAAACCTGTATGAACATGATCATCCGCGAAACAGTTATGATCGATGCCCCGATTGAGACCGTTTGGGAGGTCTTCGCCGAGATTGAAAACTGGACGGACTGGAATCCGGTCTGCCGGGAATGCCGGTTTGACGCGGGAGATACCCTGGCCGAAGGCGCTTGCATCTCTTTTGAATTAATCCCCCTGATTTTGCCCATGCGGATCGCGCCGGTGGTGACCGATTTCGACCCGGGCCGGTCGGTGACATGGACCGGGCAAAAATGGGGGATTCGCGCAGCGCATACATTTAATTTTGAACCGGTTGAAAGTCAAGTGAGGCTCGAGAGCGTTGAAACATTTTCCGGCTTCATGCTTTGGCCGGCCCGGCTGATCGGCGTGCCCAGGCGGCTGCACATTCTAACCCGGCAGCTGCTTTTCGCGATAAAAACCGCTTCAGAAAACCGCTACCATGCCATTACCGAAGAGAGGACAGATGAACACCGAGGCTAAACAATCGATTGCTGTCGTGGGTGCCGGCGTGGCCGGCATTGTTTCCGCCTATCTCTTGCAGCGCAAACATGATGTGACCCTATTCGAGGCGGATTCCTATCTGGGCGGCCACACCCGCACGATCACGATAGAAGACGGCCCGGATGCCGGCACCTGTGTGGACATGGGGTTTATCGTCTTTAATGACCTCACGTACCCCAATTTTATCGAATTTTTAACACAGCTCGGCGTTGAAAAGCAAAAAAGCAACATGTCGTTCAGCTATTTTGACCGCCGGACCGGGTTTCAGTATTCCAGCCGAAACATCCTGGCGGACCGAAAAAACATCCTGAATCCCCGCTTCTGGCGGCTGATTACCGATATTCTGCGTTTTAACCGCAAAACCCAGAAGCTTTTGGATTCAAAGGAGCTGAACCAGCTCACCTTAGGGGAATACCTGAACAAATACGGATTCGGCAAAGACTTTATTGAAAAATACATCATCCCCATGGGCGCGGCCATATGGTCCACGCCGGATGTCAAAATGCTCGAATTTCCGGCACAGACATTTGCCCGGTTTTTTTCAAACCACGGGCTGCTTAAAGTGAAGATGCACCCCCAGTGGTATACTGTGACCGGCGGGAGCCATTCCTATGTCAAGGCATTCAAAGCGCAGTTTCCCGGGCGGATCCATACCAGCTGCCCGGTCCGGTCCATTGTCCGGGAAAACGGGCGGGTGCGCGTCCGGTATAAAGGAGGGGAGGAAACATTTGATGCGGTGGTGATTGCCGCGCATGCGGATGAGGCCTTGAATATGCTGACCGATCCCACGCCGGATGAAAAAAAGCTGCTGGGCGCATGGCAGTATTCGGAAAACCGGGTGCTGCTCCATACAGATCCGGACTTCCTGCCGCCGATCGAGCGGGCGCGAGCGTCCTGGAATTATATCCGGGAGACCCCGGCTGAAAGGGATAAGCCGCTTTTTATGACCTATTACATGAATCAGCTCCAGAACTTAAACACCCGGCAGAACTACCTGGTGACCCTGAACCCGCTCCGCGAGGTTGCGGCGGATCAAGTCATAAACGACAAAATCTGTACGCACCCGATGTATACCTTTGACGCCATTCACACCCAGGACCAACTGGACCGGTTAAACGGCCCGAATAACACCTACTTCTGCGGCAGCTACTTCAGATACGGCTTTCACGAGGACGCCGTGATCTCGGCGGTCAACGTGGGCAAAAAGTTCGGGATCACCCTATGAACTCCGTCATATACACCGGATTTGTCGGACATACCCGGTTCATGCCGGTTTATCACCAGCTGCGGTATCCCTTATATTTCTATGGACTGGACCTGGATGAGCTGGAAGCCCTGGATCGCAAGCTCCCGCTTTTCGGCTACAACCGGTTCCGGCCGGCATCCATCTATGATGCGGATTATCTGGATTACGGGCCCGGCAGAATAAGGGACAAGCTTAAAGCCCTTCTTAAACAGGAAGGGCTGGACACGCCGATCCGCCGGGTCGTGCTGATTACCTCGGCCCGGTATTTTAACTATATCTTCAATCCGGTCAGCTTTTACTGCTGCTTTTCCGCATCCGACGAACTGGCCGCGGTGGTGGCGGAGGTCAACAATACATTCGGCGAGCGCCATGTCTACATCCCCTCGCCGGCTGAGGAAAAGCCTGACAATCAAAGCGGAGAGCGCCGATTTGTGGCGGACAAAAACTTTTTCGTCTCGCCTTTCAATACTCTGGACGGCAGCTATGAATTTTTTTTCTCGCCGCTTTCGCCTGAATTAAACATTCGGATTAACTTGATCCGTGACGGGGAAATTGCCTTCAAAGCGCGACTCTATGGCACACCCAAACCGCTGACGGCCGGAAACCATTTGGCCACGATGCTGCGGCACCCCCTGACCCCGCATTTAACCATGGCCCGGATTTTATGGCAGGCTGCCAAGCTCCGGCTGGGCAAAAAACTGCCCTTTCAGGAAAAACCCATACCAACCCATCCCATGACGATCCGCCCCTACCCGGACCGGCTGGTAAAGAATCTGCCCGAGTCTGTCGGACCTGTAAACGATTCGCTCCAGCCCTGCCCGGACCGGCCCAACTGCGTCTCATCCATGGCGGAAAACAGCCGCCATTATATCCCGCCGATCCAGTACAGCAGTTCGCCAGAAGAGGCCCGCACCCGGCTCCTGGATATTTTATACAGTCTTTCCCGCACAACGGTCATTTCCGGCGGCCCCCACTATATCCACGCCGTCAGCGAAACGCGAATGATGCGGTTTAAAGACGATCTGGAGTTATTAATCGACGAAGGGGCCCGGCAGATCCACGTGCGCTCCGCCGCCCGGACCGGATACTCGGATTTCGGGGTGAACCGCCGGCGGATGGAGAAGATCCGGCGGTTGTTTGAGGGGCGGGGAGGGTCATATATGCAACGCGGAGGCCGTTGACCGTACTCAGTCCCGCGAAAGCGGGGCGGTTCTCGTACTCGTAATCGTACTCGAAAAATTCAAAAGCCGATTACGAGCACGAGTACGCGTACGAGTACGAATCATTAAATGCCGTTCCCCAAAAAATACAGCAGCGGCGGCATACACCGCTTTTTGAGAAGCAGGGCTAATTTGTTCTGTATCCAAATCGAAATCGCTATCGGGATCGGGATCG
>JBKHAE010000042.1:0-28902 GCA_046543065.1 Desulfobacterales bacterium
GCTGTCTTTGGGGGTTGCTTAGGGTTTTTTTGTACCCGTGATAATCCCTGATAAAGAAATCTGACCGGGGCAGTTGATTTTCCGCCCCGGTCAGATTTTTACTATCCGCCCTTCCCTTTTCCGCATCCATCTTACGAAATCATTGACAGGCCGCCGCCTTTTTTCTAAGTATCTATTTTTACGTTTTATGATTCATCAAACGGCACCGCACTCTTGGGCGATGTGATCAGGGGAGGTTTAATTTGTACTCTAAAATCCTGGTTCTGCAGTTTCCGAGCGGAGAAGTCAAAAAACCGGTGGTCTGCTACTTAACCAAATACTATGATCTGTCTTTCAATATTCTCAAAGCCACCATTCTGCCCCGCAAGGAAGGGGTGATGGTGCTTGAGCTTTCAGGTTCAAAAAAAAATTTTAAAAACGGGGTTCAGTACCTGAGAAATCAGGGTGTTATTGTTAAAAACGCCTCCCAGGAAATCGCCCGTGACAATGCAAAATGCATCCATTGCGGCGCATGCACGGCAGTCTGCCCAACCGGCGCGCTTTCCATCAAACGCCCGGAAATGTCAGTTATTTTTGATCAGAAAAAATGCAGCGTGTGCGAACTTTGCGTTCGGGCCTGCCTGACGCGGGCCATGAAAATCCAGCCCTCCTCAGAAGCCTTTTTTGAATGAAACCCACCACCGCGGTTGCCCTAAGCGGCGGAATTGACTCCCTGGTCGCCGCCCATCTTTTAAAAAAATCCGGCCATGAGATCTTCGGTCTCCACTTTGTGACCGGATATGAGCCCCTGACACCTGAACCAAGTTTAGAATGGAGGGATTCAAAATGGGTCCGCATCCGCTCAGGGCACCCGCTTTCAGTTGTTAAAGACCAGCTGAATATCGAGATCTGGGCTGTTGACTGCCGGCAGGTATTCAAAGAAAAGGTTATTGATTATTTCATCCACTCCTATATGACGGGAAAAACGCCCAACCCCTGCATGATCTGCAATGCCGCCATCAAATTCGGGAGCCTGCTTGAAACAGCCAGGCATTTGGGAGCCTCGCACCTGGCCACCGGCCATTACGCCATTGTCGAAAAATCAAAGCAAAATCTTTTTCAATTAAAAAAAGGGAGGGACCCGGCAAAGGAGCAGTCCTATTTTTTGGCCATGCTAACCCAGGATCAACTGGCCCATGCCCTTTTTCCGGTGGGCCGGATGACCAAAGTCCAGGTTGGGGAGCTGGCCCAAGCCAATGGCTTAACCCCTGTTTCCGGTGATGAAAGCCAGGATATCTGTTTTATCAAGAACATGCATTACAGCCGGTTTCTTGCCGAGCATGCGGGATTGAATCAAACCGACGGAGCCATCATCGACCTGCACGGCCGGCGTCTGGGCACGCATCACGGTCTGCACCACTATACCATCGGCCAAAGACGCGGCATCAACTGCCCCGGCCCCGAACCCTATTACGTGGTTCAGCTGGACATCCGTAACAATCGCCTGATCGTCGGAACCAAAAATGATCTGTATCAGAGCGCATGCAAGATCCATCCGATCAATTGGTTTTCAGATGTCCCTGAAAACTCACTGCCGGTTATGACCAAACTCCGCTACCGCCATGAGCCGGCAGAATCAGAAATTTTTCCCGCTGGAAAGAACTCCGCTGAAATCCGTTTTACAAATGCCCAGCCAGCGGTTACCCCCGGACAGGCCGCAGTTTGCTATTACGGGGATCAAGTGGTTGCCGGAGGATGGATTGTTGAATAACAATGTGATCGCAAAATATCGGGTAATCACCCTGGGCTGCCGGGTCAATCAGTATGAATCCGAATCCATTGCAGCTGATCTGGACCGAAACGGATGGATCAGCGCTGAAAAAGAAAGTAATACGGATCTTTTGATCATCAATACCTGCACGGTGACGGCAAAGGCCGCCATGCAATCCAGGCAGGCGGTACGCCATGCGATACGAGAATTTCCGCAAGCAGCCGTGCTTGTAACCGGCTGCTATGTGCAGGCTGACCCCCGGGTGTTTGCCGAGATGCCGGGCGTGCATTATATCATTGGCAATTCGGATAAGCACCGCATCCACGAAATCATCTCAGAGACGCTGAAAAACCCGTCCGGCCAGCCGAACATTGTCTGCCGGCCGATTCGCAGGTTTCGCAAATTTCAGACATCCGCCCTGCCGAATGTGAGCGCCCGGGCCCGGCCGTACCTAAAAATCCAGGACGGATGCGATGATTTCTGCACTTACTGTATTGTCCCGTATACCCGTGGTCCGAGTCGCAGCCTGCCGATGGATCGGGTTGTCCAAAAAGTCACTCAACTTAAGGCCCATGGAGCCAAGGAAGTTGTGCTGACCGGCATTCACCTGGGCCGTTACGGGCTTGATCTCTCCCCGGCATCCAGTCTTTTGGAACTGCTCCGGCGACTCGACGCCCTAAATGCGATTGGCCGGGTGCGGCTAAGTTCCATTGAACCCAGAGAGCTCTCCGCTGAAATCATTCAAATGGCTGCCCAGAGCCCCCGGATTTGCCGGCATTTTCATATTCCTTTGCAAAGCGGGGATAAGGCCATTCTTCAGAAAATGAAACGCCCCTATGATCCGGATTTTTTTAAAGACCTGGTATGGCGGATTCATAGCCGCATGCCGGACGCGGCCATCGGCGTGGACGTGCTGGCAGGATTTCCGGGCGAGGATGCGGACGCATTTTTAACTAGCTATAATCTATTGGCATCCCTCCCCATCAGCTACCTCCACGTTTTTCCGTTTTCACCGCGGCCCGGAACCCCGGCCAGCCGATATCCAGACCCGGTTGATCCAAAAGTGATCAAACAGCGCTGCGCCCGGCTCAGGCAGCTAAGCGAGGAAAAAAAAGCGGCCTTCTATCAATCACAGCTCGGCCGCGATATGGATGTTATCATCGAGGGAGAGCCGAACCCGGTTTCCGGCAGATTTAAGGGGGTGAGCGCCAACTATCTTAATGTATTTACATATGCGCCCAAAAATTGTAAGAACACACGAGTTAAATGCCGCCTGACCGGGCCGGTATTTTCAAACGGCAGCATCGGGGAGATGATTGATTAATGCAACGCAGCAAGATGCTGCCCCGGCGAATAACAGTGGAAAGGAGTGGTATGGAACAAAAGGATAAGACAAAAACCTTTTCGATCTCTGAGCTTGCGGATGAACTGGATATAAGCACCCGGGCAATCCGGTTTTATGAGGAAAAGGGGCTGATTCTGCCGAAGCGCACCCGGGGAAACCACCGGATCTACCGAAGACGGGACCGGGCGCGGTTAAAGCTTATCCTTCGGGGCAAACGGCTGGGCTATTCCCTGGATGAAATCGCCGAAATGATCGGCATGGCTGAATTCGATATGGATGAAATCGACCAGCTGAAAAAAAGTCTGGCTTACGGGGATAAGAAACTCAAGGAAATCGATGAGCGGATGGAGGAATTGCAGATTATAAAGCAGGATCTTTTGGCCGCCAGACAGAAAATTATCGACCGGCTGGCGGAAATCGGATAGTCAGGATTTTAAAAGCCCGGTAAATGGGCCGTCTGTGTTTCAAGACGCGTTATGCGCTTTTGCGGTAAATCAAACAAAGGCGGATAAATTAAAAAATTTCAATGTTTCTTTGGCCTCGCGAATGTATTTTTCGCGGTCGACCCCCAGCATGGGCCGGAAAAAATTCTCACCGGAAACAAAGTTGTGGATGGCGTTCATGATGGAGAGCACTTTCATTCTGGCATCCAGGGATACATTTTTCCGGTCCTTGGCCAGCCCCATGGAGTATGCAATATCTGATATAAATTCCGGCACCTGAAAATCCATCTGGCTGCTGTGCCGGGTCTTGGTGAAATACCTGAACAGCGTTAAATTGGAAATCTCGGGGTGCTCAAACAAATATTCCGACATCTCGTCAATGGCGATTTCAATGCGTTCGGCAAGCGGCCGGCCCCGAATGATTTTCTCTACTTCCACCAGTTTTTTACGCATCCCTTCATTAATATCCCGGATCACCGCTTCATATAAATCCCCCTTTTCCCCCCAGTGATAGTAAAGGGTTGAAATATCGATATCCACCGCTTTAGCGATCATGCGGGTGGTGGTGCCGTGAAATCCGTATTCACCGAATATTTTTCGGGCGGCCATTAAAATCCTGGCTTTCATGGAATCCGGATTCTGTTTTGCCTTCTCAAGTGACGATGCCATTTACCGTATTTCCTTCTATATTGCTCCAGTTTGCCCTTATCTGGAATAAAACAAGTGATTATAGCACACCCTTCTGATAGAATTCATCAATTTCCGCATCACTATAGCCAAACTCTTTTAATATCGCCGCTGTATCCTGCCCAAAACCGGGCGGCGGGCTTTTTATGGCACCCGGGGTCCGGCTCATCTTAACGGGCACGCCCAGGGCCTTGCGCGTCTTCCCGTCTGGATACAGAAGATCGGTTACCATATCGCGGGCTGCAAACAGATCCGATGCCAGGGCTTCATCCGGGGTGCGGATCGGTGCCCAGCAGATTTCCAGCCCATCCAGCGCCTTTTCCCATTCCGCCAAAGTTTTTGATTTAAACTGATCCCGCATGAATCCTTTGATTTCCTCACGTCTTGTCTCGTCATACTGCAGCGGGCCATATTCGGGGACCTTGAAAAAATCGCATAACTGCTGCCAGAACCGGTTCTCCACCGCCCCTATGGACAGATACCGATGATCCGCAGTTTCATAAGTATTGTAACAGGCATACCGATGGGAAAGCAAAGAATCCGATCGTTTAAGCGGCAGTCCGGTCAATTCTTTCAAGTGGACCGCCAGGGAAAGCAGACTCAACGAGCCGTCTGTCATGGAAATATCGATATACTGGCCCTTGCCGGTGGTATTCCTGGCATAAAGCGCCAATAAAATCCCGATCACGCCGTTCATCCCCCCGCCGGCGATATCGGCAATCTGAATACCGGGTATGCTGGGCGGCCGGTCCTTTTCCCCGATTAAATCAAGGACCCCGGCAGCGCTCAAATAATTGACATCATGGCCGACAATGCCAGCATAGGGGCCTGTTTGCCCGTAGCCGGTAATGGAGCAGTAAATGATTTTCGGGTTCACCGCGGAAACCGCCTCGTAATCAACGCCAAGCCGCTTGGTGACCCCCGGTCGAAACCCTTCCAGCACCACATCCGCAGATTGCGCCATATGAAAGAATATGCGCCGGCCCTGGTCGGATTTTAAATTGAGCGTCATGTGGGTTTTATTCCGGTAAACGGCGGCGCTTCCACCGGCTTCTGCCGCAAACCGTTTGTCCTCAATCGCAACGACCCTTGCGCCGTGATCCGCAAGCACCATTGAACAATAGGGCCCGGGAAGCAACCGGGACAAATCAAGCACCGTAATACCTGTCAACGCACCCTGCGGGCTCATGCTTCCTCCAGTGTTAAAAAAATCATTCGTTTTTACGAAGGTGATTGATTGACGACCAAAGATCAATTCTTTAAATCAAAGATTCAACCGTCTGAACTAAATGTTTCAAACAATTGATTCCATCAATTGTTTGAAACGTAAAATATCCGTTAATTAACGCTTAGTCAATAAAATTTACCAACCGTGACCTATCGCGGGAGCTTAAAAAAACTTTTGACATGCGTGAAAAAACATCATATTCTTCCCCATCATTTGCTGGAATAAACTGATCTAAAAAAAAGTTGTATTTTTTACATCAACTATTTTATCCAACCTGAATTGAGCGATTTTCACGTTTGCCACAAATACAAGGAACTTAATACCCGCAAAACCGTTTTATCTACTCATATCAATCCTAATCTCTTAAAACATGAGGAGGAATCAACATGGCGCTAAATTTGGATGCCATCGGCAAAAAAATCGGGCCGTTTACCAAGGATTATACCTGGAGGGATGTTGTCCTCTATGCCCTTGGGGTCGGCGCCGGCTTTGATGAACTGGAGTATGTATATGAAAACAAGCTGAAAGTTATTCCCAGCTTCTCGCTTGCGGCAATCTTTGACATTTTCTTCCACATCGTATCAGAATCCAATATTACACTCTCGGGACTGCTTCACGGGGAGCAGGACCTGATCATCCATAATCCCATTCCAACCGAAGGAAGACTCACCACGGAAGGCAGCATCAGCCATATATATGACAATGGCAAGGACAAAGGGGCGCTGGTTGTGGGAGAAACTGAAACCTTTCATTCCAACGGCAAAAAACTTTTCTCAACGGTTATTACCTTTGTGGCCCGCAAAGACGGTGGGTTTGGCGGGGAACCGGCACCAAAAACAGGCGTTACTTTCCCGGACCAGGCCCCGGACAAGGAAGTCGAGGTCCATACGTCTCCGGACCAACCCCTGCTATACCGACTCTCGGGAGATATCAATCCGCTGCATGTGGACAAGGAGTTTGCCAGGATGTCTGGTTTTGAGCAGCCGATCATGCATGGGCTTTGCACCCTTGGATTTGCCTGCAGGGCATTAATCAATACTCTTATCCCCGGGGAGCCTGAAAAGCTTCGCCGACTGAAATGCCGATTTTCAAGATCAGTTTATCCCGGTGATCCTATTAAAACCCGGATCTGGAAAACCGAAGATAACCAGGCGGTGTGGCAGACCGTCAATACCCGAACGGATGAGGTGATCATTACCAACGGGGTTTTTGAATATGGTGAAGTCCCCAAGGACGAAATCCGATTTGATGATCAGGTGGCAGTGATCACCGGTGCAGGCGGCGGGCTGGGCCGGGTATATGCCCTGGAACTGGCCAGGCGGGGGGCCAAGGTCGTGGTCAACGATTTTGGCGGAAGCCGGGACGGCACCGGCGGGGCCGCAACGCCCGCAGACGAGGTGGTAAACGAAATCAAGGCAGATGGCGGCCAGGCCGTGGCCAATTATGATAACGTAGCCACCCCGGACGGCGGGAAAAATATCATCAAAACCGCCCTGGATGCATTCGGCACCGTGGATATTCTGATCAACAATGCGGGCATCTTAAGAGATAAGAGCTTTGTCAAGATGGAGCCGGAAAACTGGCAGACCGTGGTGGATGTGCACCTAAACGGCGCCTATCACGTAACCCGACCGGCATTTAACGTCATGCGGGAGAAGGGCTACGGCCGGATTATCATGACCACATCGGCTGCCGGTCTTTATGGCAACTTCGGCCAGTCCAACTACAGCGCCGCCAAAATGGGCCTGGTCGGGCTGATGAATACCCTCAAACTGGAAGGGAAAAAATACAATATCCGGGTCAACACCGTGGCGCCGCTTGCCGCCTCAAGGCTGACCGAAGATGTGCTGCCGGCGGATCTGCTGGATAAAGTTAAGCCTGAATTCGTGGCCCCGATTGTTGTCTATCTCGCCTCCACCCGATGCAAGGAGACCGGATTTATCTATAATGCCGGCATGAACAGCTTTAACCGGGCCGCGGTGGTGAGCGGCCCCGGGACAACCCTTGGCGACGGTGAGAATCCGCCCACCGTTGAAGCTGTGATGGATCAATTTAACGCCATTGACAGCTTAAAAGGCGGCAAAGAATATTCAGAACTTAACGAACAGGTAGGCGATGTGATCAATGCATTTTCCAAACCTTCGCAGCAAACCGGCGACAGCAGCGGTAAAATGACTTCGGTGCCGGCGGTCTTTGACGCCATGGCCCAGGCCTTTGATCCGGATGCCGCAAAAGGCGTGGACGTCATATTCCAATACCACATTTCCGGTGATGACAGCGGCGACTGGTATTGCGTGATCAAGGACCAGCAGTGCACCATTGAATCCAGGGTCCATGAAAAACCGACGTGTACGCTTAAAATGAAGGATTCGGATTTTCTGGATATGATCAACGGGACGCTGCCGGCCATGCAGGCATATACCTCCGGAAAATTAAAAATCGAAGGCGATATCATGAAGTCTCAGTTGATCGAAAAACTGTTTAAGATGTAACCCGTATAAACCATACAGGAGATGAAAAAATGATTGGGATTACTGATTATGGTGCATATATTCCCCGCCTGCGGTTAAATCGCATGGCGATCTATGAAAACATGGGATGGTTTGCCCCGGCCATTGTCATGGTGGCCCAGGGGGAGCGGTCCATGTGCAACTGGGATGAAGACGCCATCACCATGGCGGTCACAGCATCCAAAGAATGCATCAAACAGCATAGAAAAGAACAGGTGGAGGGCCTAATGCTGGCCTCCACCACATTTCCCTTCGCGGACCGGCAGAATGCAGGCATTTTATCCACGGCGCTTAATCTGCGGGCGGACATCATGACCGCGGATTTTACCTCCTCGCAAAAAGCCGGCACCAACGCCCTGCTTGCAGCTATTGAATCCGTCAAAAGCGGTGAACGGGAAAGTGTTCTGGTCTCAGCCACGGATAAACGCGAAACCAAACCCGCCTATTTCCATGAGATGTGGTTCGGTGACGGCGCGGCCGCGTTTCTGATCGGAAACACGGATGTAATTGCCGAATTCAAGGGCTCCTATTCGGTCTCCTATGATTTCATTGATCATTACCGGGGCGCGCTGAAGCGCTACGACTACAACTGGGAGGAGCGCTGGGTTCGTGACGAGGGCTATTCCAAAATCATTCCTGAAGCGGTCAACGGCCTGCTTGCCAAGCTGAATATCACCATGGATGATGTGGACAAGCTGGTCTATCCCTGCTTTTTCAAGGCAGAGCACAAAAAAATCGCCAAAAAACTGGGGGCCGACCCGGAAAAAGTGGCGGATAACCTGCATGAGGTCTGCGGGGACACCGGCTGCGCCCATCCGATGCTGATGATGACCGCGGCCCTGGATGAGGCCAAGCCCGGGGACCGGATTCTGATGGCAAGCTTCGGTCAGGGCTGCAGCGCCTTCTATTTTGTGGTCACAGAGAACATCCTGAACCTTAAGCCGCGGGATAAGTTTAAGAAGACCCTGGAAAACAAGGAAACCATCGATAAATACCCAAAATTCCTTGAATTCAGAGATCTTATTCAGCCGGATATGGGTATCCGCGCCGAAGCCCCCACCCAAACCGCACTCACCACCCTATGGCGAAGGCGAAAAATGATTCTGGGCCTGGTTGGCGGTAAATGCACCAAATGCCAGACGCCGCAGTTTCCCAAAACCGATGTCTGCGTAAACCCGCACTGCCGGGGCAGGCATACCCAGGAGGATTATGAATTTGCCGATATTCCGGCTAAAATTAAAACCTATACCGGCGACCTGCTGGCTGTTTCCGTGGATCCGCCGCATACCTATGGCATGATCCAGTTTGAGGGCGGCGGCCGGTTTATGGCCGACTTCACGGACTGCAAGCTTGATGAGTTAAAAGTAGGCCTGCCGGTTTACATGGTGTTCCGCAAGCGAACAGAGGATAAAAACCGCGGATTCGTCAACTACTTCTGGAAGGCAGCGCCTGTTCCCGGGGCGGCTGAAGAGATGAAGAAAGTCCGGTTTGACAGCCAGGTAGCGGTAATCACGGGTGCGGGCGGCGGACTGGGCCGGATATACGCCATGGAACTGGCCAAACGCGGCGCCAGCGTCGTAGTAAACGATCTGGGCAGCGCCCGCGACGGCTCCGGTGAAGGCTCCGCCGCACCGGCCCAGCAGGTGGTTGATGAAATCAAGGCATTCGGCGGCCAGGCAGTGGCCAACTATGACAATGTGGCCACGCCGGAAGGCGGGGAAAACATTATTAAGACCGCTGTGGACACCTTCGGCCGTGTGGATATTGTTATTAATAACGCCGGTATCCTAAGGGACAAAAGCTTTGTCAAGATGGAGCCGGAAAACTGGCAGGCCGTACAGGCAGTGCATCTAAACGGCGCCTACAATGTTACCCGCCCGGCAGTTAAGGTAATGCGGGAGCAGAAATACGGCCGGATCATCATGACCACCTCCGGTGCCGGGCTTTACGGCAATTTCGGGCAGAGTAATTACTCATCCGCCAAGATGGCGCTTGTCGGCCTGATGAACACCCTTCGCATTGAAGGCCAGAAGTACAACATCAATGTAAACACCATTGCCCCGCTTGCCGGTTCCCGGTTAACCGAGGATATCATGCCCCCGGATATTTTTGAAAAAATGAAGCCGGAATTTGTCTCCCCGATAGTGCTCTACCTCTCAAGCGAAGCCTGCAATCAGAGCGGCAAGATATTTAATGCCGGCATGGGCTATTACAACCGCGCCGCCATACTGACCAGCCCGGGCGTTCAGCTGGGGGATGCGGAAAACCCGCCCACGCCTGAGCAGGTGAGCGAAAATATCGATAAAATAAATGATATGGACGGCGCTCAGATCTATGAAGACGCCAATGCGGCTCTATTTGGGCTGGTTTCGCCCCCGCAGCCCAAAAAGGAATCCGGCAGCGGGGAGGAAACCGGCGGCAGCGGCATGAGCGTAAAGGACGTGTTTGATAAAATGCCGGATGCATTTAATCCGGATGCGGCCAAAGGCGTGGACGTGGTCTTTCAATACACGATTTCCGGCAGTGACGGCGGCGACTGGACCGTAACGGTTAAAGACGGCACCTGCGAGGTGGCGTCCGGTAAAGCGGAGAATCCTACCTGCACCCTGAAAATCGCGGACGGGGATTTTGTGGATATGATTTCCGGAAGGCTCGATCCCATGAAGGCGTTTACGTCCGGCAAGTTAAAAATTGACGGGGATGTGATGAAATCCCAGTTGATCGGCAAATTGTTTTCACTTTGATAAATACCTCAGTTAAGGAGGAATGAACCATGGCTACAGGAATAAAAGATAAAGTCGCCATCATCGGCATGGGATGCACAAAATTTGGTGAGCGCTGGGATGTGGGCGCTGAAGAGCTCATGCTGGAAGCCTATGAGGAGTGCCTGACGGACGCAAACATTGAGGATACTGAGATTGAAGCCGCATGGTTCGGTACCTGCATGGATGAAATCAATGTCGGTAAAACCGCCATGCCGCTGGCCACCACCCTGCGCCTGCCTATGATTCCGGTCACCCGGGTGGAAAACTACTGCGCCACCGGAACAGAGGCGTTTCGCGGGGCCTGCTATGCGGTGGCTTCCGGCGCGTATGACATTTGCCTGGCCCTGGGTGTTGAAAAACTGAAAGATACCGGCTATGGCGGCCTTCCTGCAGCCGGCTCCGGTTCGGGCACCCTGCTCTGGCAATGGTGGCCGAATCTGACCGCCCCCGGCTCTTTTGCGCAGCTCGCCAGCGCTTATTCGGCAAAGTATAAAATCAAGGATGATGAACTGAAACGGGCCATGGCCCATGTTTCGGCCAAAAGTCATGCCAATGGAACATTAAATCCCAAAGCCCATCTGCAGAAAGCCGTCACTGAAGACCAGGTCATGGCATCCCCGATTATTGCCCATCCGCTGGGGCTCTTTGACTGCTGCGGGGTCAGTGACGGCTCGGCCTGCGCCATCGTGACCACCCCGGAGATGGCCAAAAAAATGGGAAAAAAGGATTTTATTACGGTCAAGGCCCTTCAGCTGGCGTTAAGCAGCGGCGAGGAACTGGGCTATGACGAGTGGGACGGGGATCATTTCATGACCACCTCCAAGTGCAGCACCAAAGCCTATGAAGAGGCCGGGGTGACCAACCCCCGCGAAGAGATCAGCATGATGGAACTCCATGACTGTTTCTCCATTACGGAGCTGGTCACCTATGAGGACATGCACATCTCCGAGCGGGGCAAAGCGGTCTATGATATCATGGACGGGTTCTATGATCTGGACGGCCAGGTCCCCTGCCAGGTGGACGGCGGGCTCAAATGCTTCGGCCACCCCATTGGGGCATCCGGCCTGCGGATGCTCTATGAGATGTATCTGCAGCTTCATGGCCGGGCGGATAAGCGCCAGATCGAAAATCCTAAGCTTGGGCTTACCCATAACCTGGGCGGTTTTCCGTTCCAGAATATCTGCAGCATATCAATTATCGGCAAACACGAGGGATAGAAGGAGTAGTCTTATGGCACAACAATATATCGCAGACAGGCGGGATGTAGATTTCGTCCTTTATGAGCAAATGGATGCGGAAAAACTAACTAAGACTAAAAAATACGGGGATCTAAATAAAAAAGCCCTGGACATGGTCATTAACGAGGCCAGAAACTTTGCGGTAAAAGAGATTCTGCCCACTTATGCCGAGGGCGACCGGAACGGCGCCAGATATGAAAACGGCCAGGTGATCGCTCCGGAGTGCTATCGCCGGCCGCTGGAGCTTTTCCGTGAGGGTGAGTGGATTGCCATGACCGAAGACCCGGAAATCGGCGGACAAGGCCTGCCGCATCTGATTGCCCAGGCTGCCAATGAATACCTGATCGGCGCCAATTTCGCATTTGCCGCCTTTGCGGTGCTGGGCCACGGCACCGGCAAAATGATCGAGCTTTTCGGCACTGAGCAGCAGAAAGAAATGTTTCTCAATAATCTGTATAACGGCAGATGGGGCGGCACCATGGTGCTCACCGAGTCCAATGCCGGATCCGATGTCGGGAACCTTGAAACTACCGCGGTGAAAAATGATGACGGCACCTATTCCATCACCGGCAATAAAATCTTTATTACCAACGGCGACCAGAATATGACCGAAAACATCATCCATCCCGTGCTGGCCCGGATAGAAGGCGCGCCCAAGGGCAGCAAGGGGATATCGCTGTTTATCGTGCCCAAGATCTGGGTTAATGAAGACGGGAGTCTGGGAGAGCCCAATGACGTTGTGCCCACCGGGATTGAGGAAAAAATGGGGCTTCACGGCAGTCCCACCACAGCGCTGGCCTTCGGCAGCAAGGGCAAATGCCGCGGTCTTTTGCTGGGCGAGGAAAACAAAGGCATGCGGGTGATGTTTCATATGATGAATGAGGCCCGGCTGGGCGTCGGCCTCCAGGGGCTGAACCACGCCTCGGGCGCCTATCTCTATGCCGTCAACTATGCCCGGGAAAGACTTCAGGGCAAGGATCTCATGCAGATGGCCGATCCCGAAGCGACGGTTGTGCCCATCATTACGCATCCGGATGTCCGGCGCATGCTTATCTGGATGAAGGCATACGTGGATGGCATGAGAAGTTTCGTCTATTACGTGGCCTCCCTGTTTGACAAAGAAGAGCTGGCGGAAACAGATGAGGAACGAGATAAAGCCCAGGGCTTGATTGATCTTTTAACACCGCTCGTCAAGGCCTACTGCACGGATGTGGGCTATGATGTCTGCGTTCAGGCCATCCAGGTTTACGGCGGGTACGGATACACCTGTGATTATCCGGTTGAGCAGCTGACCCGGGATGCCAAAATCGCCTCCATCTATGAGGGCACCAACGGCATCCAGGCCATGGATCTGCTCGGCCGAAAGCTTGGCATGAAAAAAGGCCAAGTATTTATGGATTTTCTGGGCGAAATCCATAAAACCGTTGCCGAGGCAAAATCCACTGAGGCGCTCTCGGATATGGCAACCCGGGTCGAGGAGGCGGTCAGCCGGCTCGGCGAGGTAGCCATGCACATCGGCAAAGCCGCCATGTCGGAAAAAGTAAAAACCGCGTTTGCCGAGGCCTATCCGTTTCTCATGGTCACCGGCGACGTGATTATGGCATGGATGCATCTGTGGCGGGCGGTTGCGGCGGCCCCCAAACTTGAAAAACTTGCCGGCAGCTTAGATGATGGGGCCCGGCTTGAAAAAGCGGAGAAGAACAAGGAGGCCGCCTTCTACGACGGCCAGCTGAGAACCGCCCAGTACTTTATCCACTCCATCCTGCCGCAGACCCTTGGCCGGATGAATGCGGTGCAGCAAAGCAGCGACGCGCCGGTTCAGATGAGTGAAAAATCATTCGGCGGCATATAATTTTAAAATTTTGCGCCTGGGCCCGTGCGCCCGGGACCGAGCTAAAAATAACTTAATGATATAAATTTGTTAAAAATTCAATCTCTGCTGATTCGTACTCGTGCTCGTACTCGTAATCGGCTTTTGATTTTTTCGAGTACGATTACGAGTACGAGAACCGTCCCGCTCGCGCGGGACTGAGTATGATTGAAGTTACTCAGAAGGAAAATGAAACACCCCCCTCAATAATATGCCGGTCATAATCATAGATGCTGACATTGGAATTGGTATGGATATAGCTGTAGTTGGAATAAAGGTCCATGTAAGACAGCAGCTGATAGTTTAATTCCAGATTTGCAGACAGGGCATTATCGCTTCGGTCATCCGTGTTGGTGCTTATGCCGTAATCAGCCACGGCCGCATCATAGCCGGTATTCTGATATTCAGCAGAAAGCCGGATGTAGCTGCGATCCTGAGAGAAGATAATATAGCCGATGCCGGCGCCGGCGCCTATGGCATCCTCATCAACCGCATAGTCGTCATCATCATTGATGTGTGAAACAAATCCATACGCCTCAATCGCCTGCAGACGATCCGGGATTTTAAATGTCAGGGTAGGATACAAGGCAATCCGGTGATAATCGGTCTCCTGATCCTCCATGCCAAAGGTGTAGCGCACCGGCAGACTATAAATCAGAGCACCCTTGTTTAAATAGGGTTCAATGGAAAAAACCTGCTCAATCACATTATATTCATCCAGATCCTGGTGAAAGTCCGCATACATCCCGTAATCCGCGCGAAACCCGAAATCACCTTCCAAGTTTGGGGACCATCCGGCCATCAGGTTAACGACTGCCGCGGTATCCTCGCTGTCCTCCGACCCCTTAATGTCATCATATGCCACTTCCACGTTGGTATCATACTTTCCCCCGATTCTTAACCTGGCGGAAAACTGCTGATCAGATGCCGCTGCCGTCTGTATCCGCTGCCTTATATTGGACCTCCCCGCCGGGGAGGCGCTTGACGAAACACTGCAGCCTCACCCGTCGGCTGCGGCATCAAACGCCATGCCGAATACAAAAAAAATCAGCGCAGAAATGATGGCAAACCCTCTTCTTTTTCTCATTGTAAACCGCTCCTTGATTAAATTGTCTCTATTGTGGACCCAAGTATTCGTGCGGCCACTGACATCCACCGCATACTGCCACAGCGTGCCATAGATTGGTCAATAAAAAAAACCGCCGGCTGGATAAAAATCGTTTAGCACACGGCGCGCGATAAAATAAAGCGCATATTTCCATCCAGCCTTCTCACGCGGCCGGACATTGATCAGGAACCTATGGGCGCACGCAACAGATATCCTACGAATAATCAATGTTTTCGTATAGCCTGTTTTTTTATAACTCCCCATTTTTCTTGTATTATGCGGAAAATTACTTGACGGGAAAAATAAGGGTTGCTAAAAAAACTAAGCTGGTCGGCCGACTTAATTTTAATTCTGCAATCCCAATCAAGGAGCGCGTCATGTTACCTGAATTCTTTGCATTCTACAGTCCCACCAAGGTTGTATATGAACCTGGCATCATCTCTGATTTAAAACCTGAGCTTGATATTATCGGCATCAAAAAATACTTTGTTGTCTCCGATCATATCCTCAATGACATTGGCCTGGTTCAGAAGCTGGCTGACGGACTCGCGGAAGCCGGCTGTGAAATGGTGGGCACCTTCCTCGATGTCAAGCAGGATGCCCGATTAAGTGATGTAAATACATGTACGGAAGCGGTTAAAGCCTCCGGCGCTGAAGGCATCATCTCCATTGGCGGCGGCAGTGTCATTGATACAGCCAAAGCGGTCAATATCATCTTTTCCGAGGGCGGCGACCTTGTTGAGGATTATTCCGGCGGGCATCTTCTGACCCGGCCGTTAAAGCCCCATGTTGTGATTCCCACAACTGCCGGCACCGGCAGTGAGGTCACAATGATATCTGTTATTTATGACGAGGAGAATAAGGAAAAACTCTTTTTTACGGATAAATTCGTGCAGCCCAACCTGGCTGTACTGGATCCGGAGATGACTCTCTCCCTGCCGCCGAAACTGACTGCTTCCACAGGCATGGATGCCCTGACCCACTCAATTGAAGCCTATGTGGGAATTGAAGCTTCCCCTTTTTCTGACGCCTTTGCGGCCGGCGCCATCGAACTAATCATGAAATACCTTGTAGCCGCTACTGAAGACGGCGAGGATTTAGAGGCCAGGGGCGCCATGCTGATTGCCTCAGCCATGGCCGGCATCGCCTTTACCCACTCCATGGTCGGGTGTGTCCACGGCATGGCCCATGTGACCGGCGCCCTCTTCCGGGTACCCCATGGAGAGGCAAACGCGATTTATCTGCCATATGGCATGGAATATAATTTCGAGGAAATTACGGAAAAGCTCGCCCGCCTGGCGCCGATCATGGGCGAGGATGTAACCGGTCTGTCCGAGGAAGAATCTGCCAGAAAGGCCATTGAAGCGATCCGAAAACTAACCGGCAGACTTCATGAGTTGGGGGCACTGCCCATAAAACTAAGCGAAGTCGGCGTTCCCGAGGAGGGCTTAAAAGACATCGCAGACGCCGTTCCAAGCGATGGCACGTCCTTTTACAACCCCCGGGAAGTCGACGAGGAGGAATTGTTGCCCTATATCCAGAGAGCCTATTAACAATTGAATATCTGTCAACCATATTTTTAATTTCAAAGGGAGGAGTTATGGGTCTATTTGAAAATTCTGAAAAATTTGAAGAGGTTTTGGGCGGTTTTTTCCGAGAAATGGCGGAAGCCCCGCAGATTGCCGACAAACTGCTTAAATCAAACCTGATTATCCGGTTCAGTTATACAGATCCGGATCTCGTCATCGTGGTTGACTGCTCTGGCGATAAAATCGATGTGCGGCCGCATGACACAGAGACCAAAGCCACGGTTGATATGTCAATGAGCGCTGATGTCGCCCATAAATTCTGGTTTGGCAAGGTCAACCTGACAAAGGCCTTAACCCGGAAGGAAATGGTTGCCAAGGGCCCGATTCCCAAAATTTTGAAACTTTTGCCGGCAATCAAACCCGCATATACAATGTATCCCAAATACCTGGAAGAAAACGGATACAGCGAATACAACATTCATTAGGAGGCTACTATGGGCGGGTATGCAGGCCAACTCCTCTACATCGACCTCTCATCCGGTAAAATTGAAAAAGAACCGCTGGATAAGGCGTTTGCCCGGAAACACATCGGCGGCCTTGGCTTTGGCGCGCAGATTTATTTTGATCTGATAAAGGATAATCCGGCTATCGATGCGTTGGATCCGGGCAACCCCTTTGTTCTGATGACCGGGCCGACGACCGGCTTCAAGCTCGATGGCGCTGCCCGATGGACCGTCTGCACCAAGTCACCCTTGACCGGCGTCTGGGGAGACAGCAATATCGGCGGATTTTTCGGCGCCCGGCTGAAATTTGCCGGCTATGACGGCATTGTCATCACCGGCCAGGCGGAAAAGCCTTCCTACCTTTTTATCAACAACGATACGGTTGAAATCCGGGATGCAGCTGCCTATTGGGGAAAAGATATTTATGAGACCGATGCGGCCATGGCAGCGGACTTGAAGCCGGAAACCGGCCGCACGGGCACGGTCTTCTGTATCGGCCCGGCCGGCGAGAAACTCGTGAAATATGCATCCATTATTAACAATAGGCGCCATGCCGCCGGACGCGCCGGTATGGGGACGGTCTGGGGCGCCAAAAACCTGAAAGCCATCTATGTCAACGGCACGGGCAAAATTGACGCCGGGGATCCGGAAAAACTCGCTGAGATCAGGGAGGCCCTAAAAGAGGTCTACGAGGAAAGCATTTTCATCGATGCCCTCCGGGCCAGCGGCACCCCGGCCCATATTGACGTGGGCAGCCTGGCCGGCGATGTGCCTGTCAAAAACTGGCTGATGAATGAGTGGGATCAGATTGACGATATCGGCCCCACGGAAATCGAGAAGAAAATCCATACCGGCCACAGAACCTGTTACGGCTGCAGCGTGGCCTGCAAAAAAGAGGCGGAAGTAAAAAACGGGCCCTATAAAATGACCAAGGGCCCATCCCCGGAATATGAAACCGTGGCCACTTTCGGCTCCATGTGCCTGAATGCCGATATTGAATCCATTGCCAAAGCCAATGATATCTGTAACCGCTACGGCATGGATACCATTACCTGCGGCGCCACCATCGCGTTCGCTATTGAATGCTTTGAAAACGGGCTGATTTCCGCATCCGATACCGACGGTCTTGAATTAACCTGGGGCAATGCCGCTGCTATTGTGGCGATGACGGAAAAAATCGGGAAAAAAGCGGGGCTGGGCGCCCTTTTGGCCGAAGGCAGTGAGGCCGCGGCCCAGCAAATCGGCGGTAATGCCGCGGATTTTTTGACAACGATCAAGCGCATGGAAGCGCCAATGCATGACCCGAGAAGCGCCCACGGCTATGCACTGGCTTATGCCGTCTCCCCCCGGGGGGCATGCCATGAGGCAAGCCTTGACTTCAACGTGGAAGGCGGCTCCCAGCTCATCCCGGAAATCGAAGAACTGGCCGCGGATTACGAGGAATTCAGCAGCCAGGATCGGGCCCGCCTCAATGTGGCCTGCCAGGACTATGGGATGTTTTTCTCCTCCTGCGCGATCTTCTGTAACCTGGGTGCAGTGCCATTGAGCGCCACACAGGCCATATCCATCGTAAATGCCATAACCGGTTTTGACTACACACTTGAAGAGATCATGCAGGCCGGCCGCCGGCTCTGGTATCTCAAGCGGGGCCTGACCAACCTCTTCGGCGCACGGGCAGAGGATGATCAGGTGCCCGGCCGGCTGATGACCGAAATGGATGACGGCCCAACAGCCGGCAGTCTGCCGGATATGGAGCTGATGCTTCAGGAATTCTACGAACTGCGGGGCATTCATCCGAACGGGATTCCCGATCCGGCGGTGCTTGAAAAACAGGAACTGGGAGATCTGGCCGCCCTTTTGCGCCGGGTTTAACTATTGCTTTCCCAGCGGGGCCCCTTATTTTCCATGTATGCGGGGCCCGCTGTTTTTATAGGGGATACAGGAAAGTTTCCATGAGCGATAAAATTGCCGCCAAGCAGGCTGAAAAGCGCCAGCAAATCATCGAGGCCGCCACCCAGGTTATTGTTCAAAAAGGGATCGACAAAACCAGCCTGACTGATATCGCCCAAGCCGCCGGAATCAGTAAAGGCAGCCTGTATTACTATTATGCCAGCAAAAATGACCTGATTTTTGATATCACGGAAGCCCACATCAGTCAGATCTCCACCAACCTGTTTGATATCATTGAAAACCGTCATGACAATGCCAAGTGGAAGGACATATTAAATATTCTCTTTGAGCGGATTATGGCGGCTGAGACCCGGGGCCGGCTTCATCTTTATCTGCTGCAGCAGGCGTTAAACGGTAATGATGAGCTGGCAAAGCGGTTCCGCAACAAATACCGGGAGTGGAACGCCATGATCCAGGCAGGATTTGCCAAAATCGATCCATCCGGGGCGGCTGACTATAAGGTGCTCTCCACACTTATCATTACAGCCCTGGACGGCTGCCTGATCCAATCCATGCTAGGGCTTGAGATATCCCCATGGACTGAGATCATTAACTATCTGGATGTCAAGGTGCCGCTCTCCGGATAGATCAGTCCCCCTCTGCTTCATCCAGCCCCCATTGCGCCAGAAATACGAGATAGCCCTCCCCGATTCTGGTTTGATGGAAATACCGGTCGCAGTAATACATCCGGCACCCATAGGGCCGGGAATCATATATCAGGCATGTGCCGTTGGCCGAAAGATGGGGGCATGCCGTGACAATCCGGTTATCATTTAGCTCTAAATCCACCACTGCCCCATTTTCCGGATGCCGGCCGCAGCATTCATACAATTTATCCTCAATCGCGCAATCTTCACAGGGATTCATGGCATCCACTTTCTGTTTTTGGGCTTAAAAAAATCAGGTCGGGCTGCAAGCCGGGCATGGCTTTAAGCACCATGGCTTTAAGCAATTGATCTTTATCGAATCATTTGATAGAAGGAAAGCGTTTTATAATTATAATAGAAAGGATGATGTCCTATGCTCAAACATACCCTGGAAAAGATAGAAGCCAAAATCAAGCAGTCCCCTAACATACCGGAAGAAAAAAAAACCGAATATTTTGAACTCCTGCAGCAATTAAATAATGAAGTCAATGAACTGAACAAGACCGATCACGAGAAAGCCCAGAGTGTAAAAGAGTTCACAAAAGCAGCGGCCCATGAGTCCACCCGGGAGGAAATCAACCCCCGGCTCTTTCAAATCGCACTTGACGGCCTGTCCTCATCGGTTCGTGAATTTGAGATCTCCCATCCCAGACTGGTTCAGACAGTCAATTCCATTAGCACATTTTTATCAAAAATCGGTATTTGACTTGAATTGACAAAAGGCCCAGCTGCAGCAAACCGCGGCAATCGTTTATATGATTCGGCAACCATAACCAGCATCTCAGGCAGCAGAGGTTAATCATGACCACAAATACGGAATTCAACGGCTCCTTCAATGGTTCAGCGGATGTTCCGATTTTTTATCGCCAAATCCAGGCCGCCCCGGAACGCGGCCGGATTTTAATCGCGCACGGACTTGGCGAGCATTCCGGCAGATACTATCATGTTATGGAACGGCTGCTGAAAAAAGGGCTGTCCGTATGGGCCATCGACCACCGGGGACATGGGCAGAGCGGGGGCAAGCGGGGGCATATCCAAAGGTTTGATCAATATATTGAGGATCTCCAGCAGATGATGAAACTCGTCCGGACGGATATGCCTGAAAATATGAAATGCTTCCTTTTGGGCCACAGCATGGGGGGGTTGATCGTTTTAAATTACGCGGAGAAACATCCCCGCATGATCGACGGTGTAATCGCCTCTTCTCCGGGCCTTGCCCCGGCTGACAGAATACCGGTTGTTAAGGGGGCTGCCGGCCGGATCATGTCAAAAATATGGCCGGCAATGGCCCTAAACAACGAGGTGGACTCCCGGTTTTTAAGTCATGACAGCAAAGTCGTGTCCGATTATGACAATGACCCGCTGGTTCATCCCTGGGTTACCGCCCGCTGGTTTACGGAATATGTGGATGCCATGGCGGATACGATCCGCTCTGCCCCGTCGATTAAAACCCCCATCCTCATGCAGGTGGCGGGGGATGACCATTTGGTGTCGCCCGAGGCCTCCCGTAAATTCTTCGATAGCCTCACCGTAAGAGATAAGACCCTTCATTTTTATGAAGGGCTTTATCATGAAATCTATAATGAAGCCGCGAAAGACCGGGAGCGGGTGCTGGCGGATCTTGAAAAATGGCTCGATGAGCACATGTAATTTTTCTGTTTTTTGTTTTTTTGGAGTCAGAATCTGCCTATGATGAGCATGCTGCGCGATTGGTTAAAAAAACGGTTCTCCGATCCCCAGATCGTCATTCTCTGGGCATTTCTCATTGTTGGTTTTTTGCTGATCATCCTGCTCGGCGATATGCTGAAACCCGTATTCGCCGGACTGGTCATCGCTTATCTGCTTGAAGGGGCGGTACTCCGGCTGCAGCGCTTCCGGGTGCCCAGAAAAATTGCCGTATTTCTGGCTTTTACCGTGTTTCTCATTTGCCTGCTGCTTTTGGTTGGCGGGCTGCTGCCGCTCCTATCCCGCCAGATTGCCCAGCTGATTCAGGAGCTGCCCGCCTTAATCGCCAATGGCCAGAAAGAACTGATGCAGCTGCCGCAAAAATATCCCGAACTGGTTTCTGAATCCCAGATTCAACAAATTATTGATTTTTTGAAATCCGAATTGACCCGACTGGGTCAGACGGCTTTGGTCTTTTCCGTGGCTTCGGTTAAAAACCTGATCACCATCTTGGTCTATCTGGTGCTGGTCCCGTTCCTGGTGCTGTTTTTCCTCAAAGACAAGGATCTGATCATCGAGTGGGGGAAAGGCTTTCTGCCCACAAACCGGGATCTGGCCACCGAAGTCTGGAATGAGGTCAACCTCCAAGTCGCCAACTTTATCCGCGGCAAGCTATGGGAAATTATTATTGTCTGGAGCGCCAGTTATGTTACCTTTACCGTGCTCGACCTGAATTTCGCTATGCTGCTTTCTTTTTTTATCGGCCTTTCCGTGCTTGTGCCGTATATCGGCGCCACGGTGATGACCCTTCCGGTGGCGCTGATGGCGTTTTTCCAGTGGGGGATCGGTCCGAATTTCATGTATACCATCATCGCCTATGGGATTATTCAACTGATAGACGGCAATATCCTGGTCCCCCTGCTCCTCTCCGAGGTGGTCAATCTCCATCCGGTGGCGATTATCGTTGCCGTGCTGGTATTCGGCGGGTTATGGGGCGTCTGGGGCCTGTTTTTTGCGATTCCTCTGGCAACGCTTGTACATGCGGTCATTAAAACCTGGTTCAGCAAAAAAGCCCCGTTCGATGGTCAACCACCGGCTGACGAAACTTCGAATCTAAACCATTAACTTTTATTCAAGCACAGACAGAGAAAAAAATGCGGAAGTGGACGAACTTTTTTTACAGATCATTATTTAGCCTGCTACTGATTTTTACACTTATCGGATATCCCAGTGATGACCTCACAGCGGAAAAACTGCAGCGCGACTTAAGCACCTTTACCATTTATCTTGAAAACGATATTTTCGCCGGAGAAGATCAGGATTATACCAATGGACTGAAGCTGACCTGGAGTTCACCTATCTATACGGCATATCCGTCCGATGCGTGGCCGCATCGGTGGCTGTACCCGATACTCAGAAAACTCCCGTTTAAAGACTCCGAACAAAACCGGAACAACATCACCTACTCCGTCGGTCAGAATATCTATACCCCGGAAGACATTGAAGAGGAGGACTTGATCGAGGATGATCGCCCCTATGCCGGAATCACATACGGCAGCATCGGTTTTCACAACCGGACACCGAAAACAATGGATACCCTGGAGCTTTATTTAGGGATGGTGGGCCCCCACTCTTACGCGGAAGAAAGCCAGCAGGCCGTGCACGCCCTGTTCAATGATAAGGACCCCAACGGCTGGGACAATCAGCTGGATGATGAGCCGGTGCTCGGCATCGTATACAGCCACAAAAAAAAGCTTGTTGACTCGGACATCGGCAACACTTTTGGCTATGAGTGCATTCTGGACACCGGAGGCGGCCTCGGCAACGCCATGACCTTCTATAACCTCGGGCTTACGCTTCGCCTGGGCTGGAATATGCCCAATGATTTCGGAAATTTTCCCATCCGGCCGGCCAGCGCTTTTAACGGGGCTTTTGATGCGCGCGATCCCCGGATGAGTCCGGATAAAAATTTTGGTCTGCACCTGTTTTGCTCTGTTGACGGAAAAGCGGTCTTAAGGGATATATTTTTAGACGGCAATACATTCTCAGACAGCCACAGCGTAAACAAAAAGCCGGTGGTGGCCGATTATGTCACCGGCCTGGGAATAATAATGGGCAAGGTCAAGCTCAGCATGGCCTACGTGATCAGAACAGAGTCGTTTGAGGAGCAGGACGGCAACCCGAAATTCGGATCCGTCAACATGTCGATTTCGTATTGAACGGCCTTTTCTTGCCCGGAACATCTGAAGCCTAAATTTAGGTGAAACTAACCCTGAAAAGGATCGTCTATGAAAGTCATAGAACACCCCAAAGTCTATTTGATTGCCAAAACCCAGCTCGTCCGGGAAGGTCTTGACGCCTATTTAAGGGACATCGGCAGCCCGGATTGGGCACCTGAGCCGGATGTTTCGGACGGTGAAAACTTAGCGGAAGCCGCCGGCCGCATGTGCTACCGGAGCTGGCAGCCCTATGATCCGAAAAAACCGGAGGCCACCAATCCCAATGTTTCCCAGGTGCGTCGCGGAAATGAGCGCTATCTCGCCAATGTTTTAAAAAGCGGCCATGGGTCGATCCTGGAACATGTAAACATGACATTTATCTGCCGCCATGTCTCCCGGGTCTTTACCCATGAACTGGTCCGGCACCGGGCCGGTATGGCCTACAGCCAGGAAAGCCTGCGCTATGTCCGGCTGGATGACCTCTCCTTCTGGATGCCGGAGGCGGCCCGGAACAACCCGGCGGCCAGGGAAAAATTCGAATCAGTGATTGATTTTCTGGAAAATACCCAAAAAGAACTGGCAGAGATTTTCGGTATCCACGACTCATCGGATTTTACCGAAAAAAAGCATCTGACCTCCATGTTCCGCCGCCTGGCCCCTATCGGGCTCGGGACCTCCATTATGGTCACCGGCAATCTCCGGGCATGGCGCCATATCATCGGCATGCGAACCGCCCCAGCGGCAGAAGAAGAAATCCGGATCGTGGCCGGCCGGATTGCCGATATCTGCAAGCGCGAATACCCGAATATTTTCCAGGATATGGAATTTGATGCGGCGTCCGGGACGTGGGGGTTTGACCATACTAAGGTTTAATGGAATAACGCGATGAAATACGAAACTTCTCTAACTGTCCGATATGCCGAGACCGGAATCGAAGGCCGGCTCAAACCCGGCATGGTACTAAACTACTTTCAGGATATTGCAAGCGACCACTGTGCTGATATGGGGGTTTCCGCGCTTGACCTGCTGCCGAAAAACCTGGCCTGGGTGGTATACCGGTATCAGCTGCATGTTTACCGCTATCCGGTGTGGAAGGAGCGGATTGCGCTATATACCTGGCGGTATCCGGTGAATAACCTTTATGAACTCCGGCAGTTCGATGTGTTTGATGACTCCGACCGGCTGATCATGACCGCCAAAAGCTCCTGGGTCTTAACCCGGCTGGATACCAAAAAGCCGGTCCGCCTGAAGTATCACATGCCGGAAGAACTTATGAACGGCCATCAGGTGCCTGTTGAAAATGATTTCTCCCCAATCCCAGAACTCAGTGAGCATACGTATACCCGGCCTTTTCTGGTCCGGCTGCATGACCTGGATTTTAACCGGCATGTCAACAACACCATATACGTCATTTGGGCTTTGGAAAGTGTGCCCCGGACGGTGGCCGGCCATTGCCTGCCCCATGAGATATCGATTCAGTATCAGGGGGATGCGGTTTTCGGTGATCGGGTGACCGCGTTTACCCAGCCGTTGGCCGAATCCTCTGATCATGCCTATCTGCACACCATCTTCCATGACGGACAAGGCGCGCCCATTACCCGTGTCATGACCCGCTGGCAGCCCGTCGAAAATTTTTCCTGACGACCATTAAAACCGTTCGATCAGTTTATCAATGATATAGGTGCTCTCGCGCATGGCCTGCTCGCTGAAAGAGCCGAACCATTCGGCGATTCTTGAGAACTCATCCATAAACCGCTCCTTGTTGTTTTCCTCAAGCATGGCCAGGTTATTCTGAAGGGACTGGATATACTCGCGAAGCAGATTCCGCCGCTCTTTTGAGGCAAAAATGATCTCCCCGTAAAGCGCGGGATCCTGGGCAAACAGGCGCCCCACCATCCCCAGTTCCAGCCGGTAGATGGGGCTTGTAAAATCAAGGGTTCGCTCCAGATCAATGTTTTTCCGGTATAAAAACTGCCCGAACGCGAATGAAGCGAAATGCCGCAGGGCCTGGACCAGATCCATGACCTCATCATGCTCCCGGGCATCTGCCGTCACAACGACGCTTCCCCAGGCGGCAAACTGGTCCAGGAGCCACTGGCATGCTGAAAGTTGTCTACCGGGGGTGGCCACTACAATCTGCTTGTCAAGACTCGAGGTGGTTGGACCGAACATGGGATGAAAACCGACCACCGGGCCTTCATGGGCCTCAAGCATGGCGGCCAAAGGCGATGCCTTGATGCTCGTAATATCGGCAAGCACCGCGTCTTTCGGTAAATACGGGGCGAGTTTGCGGATAATCCCATCAGTCTGATCGATCGGGACGCTGATGAGCGCGGCATGGATCCCGTCACAGAGCTTTTCCGCCTCCGGCCAGTCCGCTTTATCCAAAATCCGGACATGATAGCCGCTCTCAGCAAAACGGCGCTCAAAATACCGGCCCATCTCGCCTCTGCCGCCCACGATCAGGATAATTCCGCCGGGCAGAACCGCCTTTCGCTGCATTCGCCGGCTCTGCTCAATCCGGGACTGTCGAAGGATCACCCGGTAGAGTTCTTCAATAAAATCCGGGGCAAGCCCGGCTTGCGCCCCCTGCGTCCGTCGGCTGGAGACGAGATCTTCCTCTCTGGAGGGGTGATAAACCGGGAGGTTTTTGGCCTTTTTGATTTCCGTTACCCGTTTAACCACCGTCTGGCGTTTCGCCATTAAGGAGACGATCTCTTCATCAATACCGTCGATTGCCTGTCTTAGCTCATCCAAACTGCGTCCGTCATTTTTATTGTCCGCCTCTGTCAATCCGCTATCTCCTATCCCTATGGCTTAAATCCGGCCGGCCGTCTTTTCCGCCGAAATCTTTTCCTTTAAATCACAAATAAAGCATTTATCCGGTTTTATGGTTTTATACCCGCATAGGGGGCACCGATTGACGGCTTCCGCATCCGATGTCTTGTGACCCGGCAGGGGCAGCTGGTCTTTAAATGTTCGCAAGAACCCGAAGTAAAATGCCGCTTTTACCCCGGGCATCTGCTCGGCCAGCGAATCCATCGTCTGTTTGTAAACCGGGCTGGTAGCCCCCCTTGCATGCGGACAGGCGCCTTCAGCCACCGCAATCCCCTGCATTTCGACAAATTTCTTCATTTCCCGGTCCGTAAGCATCACAAGGGGTTTTACCCGGGCCGCCATTCCGTCTTCCGCCGGCAGTGCCGGTGACTGCCGATACATATAGCCAATGTACCATTGGAGCACGTTGCTGAGCAGCACGGCATTTTCATCATCCAGGTTATGCCCGGTGGCCAGCGCATCGCAGCCATGGTCCAGCGCCAGCCGATTTAAAAAATACCGCTTGATGGTCCCGCATAGCGAGCAGGCCGGCTTGCGTGAAATCTGACAGGCGCTTTCAAAGTCGCAGCCCATCAGCTCCTCAAATGAATATACGTATACCGGTAGTTCATGGGCTTCGGCAAACCTTCGAACCTTTTCCTCGGATTCCCGGGAGTATTCGCCAAATCCATTGTTAATATGTACAGCAAGCACATGACACCCCAAATCGGAAAGAATCTTCCACGTGCCCATGCTGTCCTTTCCGCCGGAGACCCCGACCATAACCCGGCTTTGCCGGGAAAACATCTGATACCGCCGAATGGTGCGGGTGACCTGGCGCAGCACATGCTCTTGAAAATGGGTCTCGCAAAAGGCCGAGTTATGCCGGTCAATCTTTATATACGCGCTTTCCTTACAGACCGTGCATTTCATTTTTCGTCTTAATCTTAATCTTATACTCTTGCCCTTAATCTGATTCACTATATTTCCATTACAGTTTCTTAATCAACTGATTCGCTGCGGTAAGCATCGGATCCCAGACCGGGCTGAACGGCGGGGCATAGGCCAGGTCGGTCTGGCTGAAATCATGGACTGTCATCTGCGCGTGAAGGGCGACAGTCGGCGCCTTGATCCGGTGGGCTACCCCTTCTTTACCAACCATCTGGGCGCCCAGGAGCCGGCCGGATTTTCGGTCGCCCACCATATGAACCCAGATGGAGGTAGCTCCGGGATGGGCATGCGCCCGGGATCTGGCCTCAATGGTCACGGCCGCCGGATCAAATCCCGCAGCCTCTGCCTCTTTCAAGCTGAGGCCGGTTCTGCCGACCTCGAGCTCAAATACCTTAAAAACGGCTGAACCGGCAATGCCCTGGATTTCTGAATCCTTGCCGCAAATATTATCTGCCGCAGTCCAACCGCCCCGATTGGCATATAAGGCCAGGGGCACCCAGACCTTCTCGCCGGTTACCACATGATAGGCATCCGCACAGTCTCCGGCGGAAAAAATACCCGATACTGAGGTTTCCGTTCGCCGGTTAACCGAGATGGCATTTTTTGCACCCAATGCGATACCGGCATCTGCCGCAATCCGGCTGTTCGGCCGAACCCCCACCCCCATCAGCACCATATCGGCTTCAAGCGTTTTTCCGCCACAGGTCACGGCCAATCCGGCGCCGGATGTTTCTATTTTTTCAACCGCATGCTCCGCATACAGGGAGACATTATGGGCCGCCAGGGTCTGCCCTACCACATCGGCGATTTCTTCATCATAATTGCCCATAAACCCGCGGGTCACCCCGGTGACATCGATTCCCAGCTCCTTTAAGGACTCGGACATTTCCAGACCGATATAGCCCATGCCCACGAGAATGGCGGATTGAACGCGGTTTTGCTGAATGAAGTCCTTGATTTTCCGGCCGTCTGAAAGCCTTTTAAGCGGCAGCACCCCTTCCAGATCGATTCCCTCAATGGGCGGCATAATGGGCGAGGCGCCGGTGGCAATCAGCAGCTTATCATAATGTAACGTCTTTTCCTTGCCGGTATGATCCACGGCCTGAACGGTTCGGGTTACCGGATCTATGGCTTCCGCCCGGCATCCGGTGAGCAGGTTGATCCCCTGCTTGTCCCGGAATACCTGGGCCTGCCGGACGACCAGGTCATCGATTGACCGCTCCGGATCCGCGATATTATATGGCATCCCGCACGCGCTGTATGAGACATCCGTTGTCTGCTCCAGCACGGTGACGTTCATATCCGGCTGGTTCCGTCTGGCCCGGCTGGCTGCGCTCATCCCGGCGGCATCTCCGCCAATCACCAAAAAATTCATACCTTTTTCCCTTTCTATGGCTTGACCCTGGAAATGTTAAGCTTATGATTTGAATAGACAGCCTAATATGAATCAGCGTATAAGTAAATAGTACCGAAAATTCTTTTTTGCAACTCAGAGCCGGACATTGAAACAACGCAAGAGCGAACCCAACGGGCTTCAAGGGATTGCCTTTCACCTAAATTGAGCGTTTCAGATTATTAAAAACATGATTCCATAAAGGATTATAGCAATTTATATTTAAAGCTCTGAAACCCTCCGGGATTTCCAATTTTACCGCATCTACTGCGTCAGATGCAGCC
>JBKHAE010000157.1:0-5966 GCA_046543065.1 Desulfobacterales bacterium
AACCGAATATATTCCTAAAAATGACTGACCCGTAATACACGGTTTATGCGATCGCAGCGGTATTTTTGCAGAAAATAATCAGATGCCGTCTTAATCTTACTCTTACTCTTACTCTTAATCCAAAAATTAATAATAAGATAAAGATGTTAACCTAAAATGGCATTTTTCGAGATCGACGGTCTGTCCATCGTTTTTGGCGGATTAAAGGCCCTGGACAATATCAGTTTCAAGGTCCGGCAGGGGGAGATTTACGCCATCATCGGCCCCAACGGGGCGGGCAAGACCACGCTGTTTAACTGTATCCATGGTATTTACCCGCCCGCATCCGGCCGTATCGTCTTCAAGGACCGTAACCTGCGGGGCAAAAAACCGAACAAGGTCACCAAAGGCGGAATGGCCCGGACGTTTCAGAATATCGAACTGTTTTCCAATATGAATACCATGGAAAACATTATGATGGGGCGTCACCTGTTTTTGAAAGGCGGACTTCTGCGCGGCGGCTTCATGTGGGGCCGCCACTCCTTTGTGGGCCGGGAGGAAATCACCAACCGGCGGAAAGTCGAGGAGATTATCGATTTGCTGGAGCTTCAGGCTGTTCGGAATAAACTGGTCGGGGGCCTTGCCTATGGCATTCAAAAAAAGATCGAGCTCGGCCGGGCGCTTGCCGCTAAACCGGCGCTTCTGCTTTTGGATGAGCCGTGTGTGGGCATGAATGCCGAGGAAAAACAGGATATGATTTTCTGGATCAAGGACATCCAGGATGAACTCGGCATCACGGTCATGTTAATCGAGCATGACATGGCCATGGTCATGGACATCTCCGAGCGCATCCTGGTCTTAAACTTCGGCAAACCCGTAACCGAAGGCACGCCCGAAATGGTCCGAAAGCACCCGGAGGTGCTTAAAGCCTATTTGGGGGAAGATACAGGCAATCCGACAAATTCAGGGGAAGCAGCCAGTGAGCGCCCTGCTTGAAATCAAAAACATTGAGACCTACTACGACCTGATTTACGCCATCCGCGGCGCTTCCCTCTCCGTTTCCGAGGGGAGCATAACGGCGATACTGGGCAACAATGGCGCCGGCAAAAGCACCATTTTGAAAACCGCCATGGGCCTTATCGAAGATCAGCCCGACAAGGGGACCATAGAATTTATGGGCAGGCGGATCGACGGTATGGACACGGAAAAAATCGTCCGGATGGGCATTTCCTTCGTTCCCGAAGGCCGCGAAGTGTTTGAGGAATTGTCCGTCCGGGAAAACCTTTGGATGGGGGCCTACACCCGGCGCGACCGGCAGGGGATTGTCTCGGATATGGACCGGGTGTTTTCCTACTTTCCAATTCTTGCCGAGCGGACGCATCAATGGGCCGGCACCCTCTCCGGCGGCGAACAGCAGATGCTGGCCATCGGCCGCGCATTGATGAGCCACCCCAAACTGCTTTTTCTGGATGAACCCTCCCTGGGGTTATCTCCGATCCTTGTCCAGGAAATATTTGAAATCATCAAACGCATTAACCGGGAGGGGGTCACGATCCTTTTGGTGGAGCAGAACGCCAAAAAGGCGCTTGAGATCTCGGATAACGCCCTGATCTTAGAGAACGGGCGCTTTGTTCTAAAGGGCAAATCAGGTGAACTGATGCAGGATGAAAATGTCCGTGAATTTTACATGGGGCTCCGCTCAGAAGCATCAGCCAAGGGCTACCAGCGCTGGAAACGAAAAAAAGTGTGGCGATAGTTAGATGGATTATACAGAAACCCCGCAAGCAGAAAACAGTGAAGCGCCGACCACCACGCCACATGTTTTCGGCCGGACAGCGGCTGAAAACAGGGACCGGGTCGCCATGCGCTATAAGCAATACGGGCTCTGGCACGACATTACGTGGCAGGAATACTTTCAAACCGCACAGGATCTCGGGGCCGCCTTAATCGCCATGGGGCTTGGAAAAGGCGAATGCGTCTCAATTATCGGGGACAACTGCCCTGAATGGGTCATGATCGATATGGGCGTGCAAATGGCCGGCGGCGTCTCGGTGGGCATATACACCACCAATGCCTGGCCGGAGGTGGAATATGTCGTCACCCATTCAGACTCGGTCTTTCTGTTTGCGGAAAATGAAGAGCAGCTGGACAAATGGCTCCACTTCCGGAAAGAGGCGCCGCTTCTGAAAAAAGTCATTGTGTGGGACACCAAGGGGTTGCGCGAATTCCGGGACCCTATGGTTATGACCTATGATGATTTGCTTGCCCACGGCCGCAAACAGCCAACAGATGCCATTGAAAGGCGCAGCCGGGATCTCGGGCCCCAGGATCTGTCCGTTTTGATCTATACCTCGGGCACCACCGGTCCGCCCATGGGCGCCATGCTCACCCATCAAAATGTCACCTGGATGGCCGAAGCCATTGAAGCCCAAAACCCCATGCAGAAAGGCGACGAGGTCTTATCCTTTCTTCCCCTGTGCCATATCTTTGAACGCCTTTTTTCCGTCTTTGCCCATATCCGGCACGCCTATGTGGTCAATTTTGTGGAAAAGCCGGACACCATTATGGAGAATATGAGCGAGGTTTCCCCTACCGTGGGCTATGCCGTCCCCCGGATATGGGAAAAATACTATTCCTCCATCCAGATCCGGATGGCAGAGGCCACCTGGTTCAAGCGCCGGGTTTTCGATCTGGCCATGAAAATCGGAAAAAAGCGGGCGAGTCTTATCATGGCCCTGGAAGAGGTGCCCTATTCCATCGCCTTTTTGTTTTGGATCGCCCATTTGGCGGTCTTTCGTAAGCTCAAAGAGCGCCTGGGATTTGAACGCATCCGGGTCGCCTATTCCGGGGCCGCCCCGATTTCGCCGGATGTGCTGCATTTCTATCAGTCCATCGGGCTGGACCTGATCGAAGGCTACGGTCAGACCGAAGGCACGGGCGTTACCTGTACCTCTCAGATCGGCAAAGCCCGGTTTGGCACCGTCGGCACGCCGATACCCGGCACGGCGCTAAAAATCGCGGAGGACGGGGAGATTATGGTGAGATCCCCGGGCGTATTTGCCGGCTATTATAAAAATGAAGACGCTACCCGAAAGACGCTGGTAGACGGCTGGCTTTTGTCCGGTGATGTAGGCATATTGGACGACTACGGGTATTTAAAAATCACGGATCGAAAAAAGGATATTATTATCACGGCGGGCGGTAAAAACATGTCTCCCCAGTACATCGAAAACATGCTCAAAGCCAGCGTCTACATCTACGACGCGGTCATTATCGGCGACCGGCGGAAGTATCTGACCGCCCTCATCATGATCGATGAGGACAATGTGGTGAAATTCGCCCAGGACAATAAAGTCCAGTTTTCCACCTACCACGACCTGACCCGGCACAGCCGGATAAATGATTTGATCCAGGAAGAAGTGGACAAAGTCAACCAGTCGCTGGCCCGGGTGGAAAATATCCGCAAGTTTACGATCCTGCCCAAAAAACTCTTCGAAGAGGACGGTGAGGTCACCCCCACCCTGAAAGTCAAGCGAAAGTACGTATATGCCGCCTTCTCCGATATCATCGAGGCCATGTACCAATCCTGAACCGGTCATTAGAATTGAATTGCTTTTTTTGGAGGACACCCATGCAAACCGACCGCCGGAGTTTCTGGGGATGGGGCGACACCGACCCCGACCTGCCTGAGAGTTTTGTCGCCAACTTTAAATCCATGGTCCAGGCTGTCTTTGAATTAAGTGAGCTGCCGGAAATTACCCCGCCCAAGGTGGAAGATCTGAACCTCCGGCCGCCGCGGTTTGAAATGCCGGCTACATTAACAGAGTTTTGTACGGACGCAGCCTATGACCGGGCCGGGCACACCTATGGCAAAGCCTTCCGGGATGTGATGCGCGGCATATACGGCCAATTCGACAATCCCCCGGATTACGTGGCGTATCCGCGCACGGAGCAGGATATCCAGACACTTATGAACTTCTGTGCGGATCAGCGCATTGCGCTGGTGCCTTATGGCGGCGGTTCCAGTGTGGTAGGGGGCGTGGAACAGCCGAACAGCCCGGCCTATATCGGCTCCATTTCCTGCGACATGTGCGGATTCGATCAGATTCTCGCTGTTCATCCGCTTTCCCGCACAACCACGGTACAGGCGGGTATTTACGGTCCGGCGCTTGAAGCCGGCTTGAAACCTCATGGCCTGACCCTGCGGCACTACCCCCAGAGTTTTGAATTCTCCACTTTAGGCGGCTGGATCGCCACCCGCGCCGGCGGGCATTTTGCTACCCTGTATACCCATATTGATGACATGGTCGAGGCGATCCGGATGATAACGCCCGAGGGCGTTTTCGAAACCCGCCGCCTGCCCGGTTCCGGTGACGGTCCGGATGCGAACCGCCTGATGATTGGCTCTGAAGGCATTTTGGGCATTATCACCCAAGCCACTATGAAGCTGCAAACCATCCCGGTCTTTCGCGCCGCTGCATCCGTTCGGTTTGCCGATGAAAAAGAAGGCATTCAGGCCGTCCGCCATATCAGTCAGACCGGCTTATACCCCGCCAACTGCCGGCTGATCTCCCCCATTGAATCATTTTCAATGGGCATCGGCGACGGCACCCATGCGGTCTTACTATTAGGGTTTGAATCCCATGATCATCCCCAGCAGACAAAACTTGAACGATCTTTGGAGATCTGCAAATGCCTGGGCGGTGCCTGGGAGAACAAGGACGTTAACGTATCCGATAAAGCCGCAAAGACGGATGCCAATGTCAGCCAGCAATGGAAGGACAATTTTCTTAAAGCCCCTTACATTCGCGATATCCTGGCACGGGCCGGCATCATTTCCGAAACCTTTGAAACCGCCATCACCTGGGATGAATTTGACGCCTTTCATGAAAACGTTTTAGCCGAGACGCAAGCCGCTGTTGAATCGGTTTGTGGCAAAGGCCTGGTCATGTGGCGGTTTACCCACACCTACCCGGACGGTCCGACGATCTACTATACGGTGGTGGCGCCGGGCCGGGCCGGCGAGGAAATCAGCCAGTGGGACGCCATTAAAGAGAAGGCCTCAGAGGCCATTATCAAGCATGGCGGCCCCATCACCCATCACCATGCGGTGGGCCGGGTTCACCGCCCCTGGTATGAAAAATCAAGACCTGCGCTATACGGCCCGGTACTCTCAAATATCAAACAAACACTGGATCCCAAATGGATTCTCAACCCTGAGGTTTTGATTGCGCCTCAAGGCAAGAATTTAAAATAAAATCGTTAAAACAAGCTGATCACTTCATATTCGTGTCCCTGACGGGCAAAGGACACTTTTTCCCCTTTTTTAATCATCTGCTGCATCTTAATATTTTCATCCAGAATGTTTGCCTTGAATCCCCGCAGGTCCTTTGATTTTGCATATTCGGTCATTCGCTGCTGAAGGGCGGTTCCCAGGCCGCATTGCTGCCATCCCGGCCGGATCATGTAGCCGACTTCCGCTAAATTATCCGTAGGATCGACAAAATAGCATGAGCTGCCGATCACTTTTTCGTTTTCCCGCTCGCCGGTAACCGCCGTAAAAGCCATCTCGTTTTCATAATCCACATTGCAAAGGTGCTGGGCCATTTTGTCTGTAAATGAGGCAAGGTGTCTGAAAAACCGGGTATAAATATCTTGCTTGTTCATATTGTAGAAAATGTCCTGCATGCCGCCGGCATCACTCGCTTTGGCCGGTCGGATAAGCACCTTCTCGCCGTTTTTCAGCTCAACTTCCCGCTCTTCGTTTTCCGGATAAGCGGTCTTGCTTTTTAAGGTCTGTCCCTTTTTCAGGTAGCCAAGGCGTATGCCTTCTTCCAGCAGCCAGGGCCGAAAATCCGGGTGCGCAATTTCAATCAGGGCGAGCGCTTTTTCCTGTATGGATTTACAGTAAAGATAAGCGCTTCCGTATTCGGTTATCACATAATGCACATCGGAGCGCGGAATGGTCACTCCTTCCCCTTCTCTTA
>JBKHAE010000158.1:0-5921 GCA_046543065.1 Desulfobacterales bacterium
CCTTTTTCATATCTCGGAAGAGGCGCTGGCGGATATCGCCCTCAAAGCATTGAGCGGCAACGGATGGGATGTGGTGGTGGGCGGTCTGGGCCTTGGCTATACCGCGGCGGCTGCTCTCAAATACGAACAGGTTAAACGCTTGGTGGTGGTGGAAGCACTCGAGCCGGTGGTTGACTGGCATAAACGGGCCCTGGTGCCGAACGGGGAGATCTTAACCCGGGATAAACGCTGCGTCTATTATCATGCCGACTTTTTTCAACTGGCCCGGGAAGGGGGTTTTGATCCGGATGCCTCCGGCCATCGATTTGACGCCATTTTGCTGGATATCGACCACACCCCGGATTATCTGCTTAGCAACAGTCACAGCGACTTTTACACGGCTGCCGGCATGGAGCGATTGAAATCATTTTTAAAGCCCGGCGGGGTTTTTGCCCTGTGGTCCAATGATCCGCCTGAAGACGACTTTCTTGACATGTTATCCGGTGTCTTTGAGCGGGCTGAAGGCCATGTCATCGAGTTTGAAAATCCCTTGCAGCAGTCGGTCTCGAAAAATGGCGTTTACGTAGCCTGCTGTCAAAAACCTTAGGAAAGGAGAAAATAATGAAAAAAATAGCGACAATGATTATCATTCTGATGGCCGCATCTGCTGCCTGGGCAACAGGTTCCTCAGTGACTTACGAAGTAAACGGACAGCCCTATGAAGGCTATTATGTCAGTCCTGCTGAAAACGCCCCCCTGATTTTTCTTCTCCATGACTGGGACGGCCTGACAGATTATGAAATAAAGCGGGCTGAGATGCTGGCGGATTTGGGATACGCGGTTTTTGCAGCAGACCTTTTCGGCAAAGGCGTCCGGCCCACTAAGGTTGAGGACAAACGACAGCATACGGGCGAATTATACAAGGACCGGGAGAAGATGCGCGCCCTGATGCAGAAGGCCCTTAAAACTGCTGAATCCAAAGGTGCGAACATTGAAAATGCCGTGGCCATGGGCTACTGCTTCGGCGGGGCGGCCGTGCTTGAGCTGGCCCGGTCCGGCGCCGACCTCAAAGGATTTGCCACCTTCCACGGCGGCCTGAGCACGCCGGAAGGTCAGGATTATGCCGAAACCAGGGGTGAAATGCTGATTCTGCATGGCACCGCAGACACGCACATTACCATGGATCAGTTCGCGCAGCTGGCCAAAGGATTTGAAGCGCACGGGGTTTCCCATGAAATGATCACCTATGGCGGGGCCCCCCATGCATTCACCGTTTATGACACCGGCGCCTACCGCAAGGATGCGGATCAAAAATCCTGGGACCGGTTCCTGGAATTTTTAAAGCCTAAATTGAGCGTTTCAGATTTTTAAAAATATGATTTTGTAAAGGATTATATCAATTTATATTTTAAGATTCTGAAACCCTCCGGTATTTTCAATTTTACCGCATCTACTGCGTCAGATGCAGCCTCGCATAGTTCACTATAGCTTGCCTGCATCTTCCTTGTATCTGGGGCAAACTTGAAAATCGCTCAATTTAGGCAAAGGTAACGATGAAATAAAAAACTGCTTGACAAACAATATCTTTATTCTTTACACACTAAACATAATTTTAGGATTATTTAACAGATATGACAGCCAAGACCTTACATACGACAAAAATCTCCAACAACGGTTGGTGGTGGTGGAACCGAATCAACGGGTCTGCCAACGGCTGTCTTTGATCTAAGCTAACATACTAAAAAGACTAAATAACTGAATAAACCGGGGGCGGATCAAGCCCGCGGTTTTTTTATTTTAAAGGCCGTGGGTGAAGGCGGAAATCCCACGGCCTTTTTTGGTGGCGAAGTAAACGTTGGATTTCCAGGTCGTTTTGACGGGGTTTCAGATTAAGATTAAGCGTAAGAGTAAGACGGGAAAAACGATAAGGAGCAAATGATGGAACTGCAGCAGTTTCCGGACAAGAACAATTTCAAACAGCTCTACCAGACATACAATGTGGTACCCATCTGCCGGGAGATATTGGCCGATCGGGACACACCGGTGTCGGTGCTTGAAAAAATCGACGACAAGACCGGGCCGGCCCTGCTTCTGGAAAGTGTCGAAGGCGGAGAGCGCTGGGGGCGGTTTAGTTTTTTAAGCACCTCCGCCCGAACCCATGTCAAGATATTCCGGGAGGTGGTGGAAATCCGGAAAAACGGCGGCACCGAAGAGATAGCGCACAAAAACGATCCGTTTGCCATTCTCCGCCAATTCATGGCCCGCTATGAGCCGGCAAATATCGCCGGCCTGCCCCGGTTCTGGGGCGGTTTGGTGGGCTATCTCACCTATGAAGCGGTCTCCTTTTTCGAGGAAATCCCCAACCAGTGGCCGGCGGACAAGCCCCTGGCGCATTTTGTGATGCCGGATGAGGTGCTGATTTTTGACAATGTCCGCAACACCCTGCAGATTATCGCGATTGCCTTTACCGCGGACGAGGCGGATACCGAAAAGGCTTATGCGCAGACGATCGGGCGGATTGACCGGCTGGATCAGGCGATTTCAAAGGCTTATACGGATTTGCCGTCGCCGGCCGGTCAGACCCCATTGGATTTAAAGCCGGTTTATACGCAAGCGGATTTCCGGTCCAAGGTGAAAAAAATCATCCAATACATTACCGCCGGTGAGGTCATCCAGACCGTGGTCTCCCAGCCGTTTGTGTCAGCGGCGCCGGCGGATCTTATGTCGCTCTACCGGGTACAGCGCTACATCAACCCCTCCCCTTACCTCTTTTTCCTGAAACTCGATCACATGGCCCTTGTCGGGTCTTCTCCCGAGACCATGGTGCGCCTTGAAAACGGCGTAGCCACGCTTCGCCCGATTGCCGGCACGCGCCAGCGGGGAAAGACCGAACAGGCGGACCGGGCCCTGGCGGATGAACTCTTAAAAGATGAAAAAGAGCGGGCCGAGCATCTGATGCTCGTTGACCTTGGAAGAAATGATCTGGGCCGGGTGGCGGAGACCGGCACCGTCCAGGTCACAGACCTGATGTTTATCGAGCGCTATTCCCATGTGATGCACATGGTCTCCAATATCACTTGTGACCTTAGGCCGGAATACGATGCCTGGGATCTGCTGGCCGCCAGTTTCCCGGCCGGCACCCTCTCCGGCGCGCCGAAAGTGCGGGCCATGGAGATAATCGCGGAAATGGAGGAATACCCGCGCGGCCCCTATGGCGGGGCGGTGGGCTACATCTCCTTTTCCGGAAACATGGATCTGGCCATCACCATCCGAACGGCTTGCATCGAAGACGACAAGCTCACCGTTAATGCCGGCGCGGGCATTGTTTATGATTCAGACCCGGAAAAAGAACGCGTTGAGACGGTAAACAAGGCCATGGCCATCCAGCGGGCCCTTGAACTCATCAACCGGCACAATAAAACAGGAGAAAGCCGATGATCGTCATGATCGACAATTATGATTCATTTACCTATAACCTGGTACAGTACCTGCGCCAGCTGGATGCGGAGGTCCGCGTGCACCGAAATGATCGGTTTGCCCTGGCGGATCTGGATGCCGATGCAATTGACGGGATAGTGATCTCGCCGGGTCCGGGGGTTCCCGAGACCGCCGGGCTTTCCATCCCGGTAATCCGGCAATTTTCCGGAAAAGTGCCGATTTTAGGGGTCTGTCTGGGGCATCAGGCTATTGCCGCGGCGTTCGGCGGGAAAATCATTTCCGCCCGCCGGATCATGCACGGCAAGACATCAACCATCACAGCAGACGGCAGCGGCTTGTTCAAAAAAATCAATAAGCCGTTTACCGCCATGCGCTATCATTCCCTGGCTGTCTCGCGGCCCGATCTCCCGGATTGTCTGGAAGTCACCGCCGAATCCGAGGAGGGCGAAATCATGGGGCTGCGCCACCGGGAGCACTTAACCGAAGGCATCCAGTTTCACCCGGAATCGATCATGACCACCATCGGCAAACGGATTCTCAGAAACTTTGTCAACATGTCCTATGAATTCGCATAAGGAGGAGAAGACCCGTCATGTTCACTGAAAAATTACGAAAAATTACCCGGCAGGAGGATCTGGACGCAGCGGAGACCGCGCAAATGATTGACGAGATTTTTTCCGGCAGCCTCACCGATGCCCAGATCGGCGCTTTTATAGCAGCCCTTGCCACCAAGGGGGAAACTTATGAAGAGCTGGCCGGAGCGGCAACCGCCATGCGGCGAAAAGCCATCCGGATCGAATCGCCGGCCTCGGCCATTGTCGATATCGTCGGAACCGGAGGGGATGGGGCCATGACCTTCAACATTTCAACTACCGCTGCATTTGTCGTTGCCGGCTGCGGGGTCACAGTGGCCAAGCACGGCAATCGCTCCGTCTCCAGTCAGTGCGGCAGCGCCGACGTGCTGGAGGCATTGGGCATGAATCTGGACCTTGATCCGGAACTTGTTGAAGAGGCAGTGACGGACATCGGCATCGGATTTCTTTTTGCGCCCAAGTATCACGGGGCCATGCGGTATGCCGCAACCGCCAGAAAGGAGGTGGCGATCCGGAGCATTTTCAACATGCTGGGGCCGCTTACCAACCCGGCGGCGGCCAACTGTCAGGTTCTTGGAGTTTACGCACCGGAGCTTACGGAAATGTTTGCCCGGGCCCTTCAAAAGCTTGGATCAAGGCGGGTCTTTGTGGTTCACGGCCATGACGGCCTGGATGAAATATCCGTATGCGCCCCAACCCGGATTTCCGAATTAAATGACGGCCGCATCCAGACCTATGACATTTCACCGGAGCAGTTTTTCGGGGAGCCGGTCGAGCCTGAATCCCTTACCGGCGGGGATCCGAAAGAAAATGCAGATATTACGCTAAAAATTTTGAACGGCGAAAATGGACCGCGCCGTAATGTGGTGCTGATCAACTCCGCGGCCGCATTGGTGGCGGCAGGCAAGGCGGAAAAACTTTCTGACGGCATTTCGATTGCGGAATACGCCATTGATTCCGGTGCGGCCCGGGATAAGCTGGACGCGCTGATCGCATTTACCCGGGAGAACGCCTGATGCACGAGGATTTTCTAAAAAAGGTCTTTGAGCAGAAAAAGGCCGATATCCAGGCGGCAAAAAGAGCCAGGACCGAAGAAAGCTTAAGGCGGGAGGCGGAGGCCCGGGAAGACCAGCGCCCGTTTATTGAACGGCTTACGTCCGGCGATACCGGAGATGTGCATATTATCGCTGAAGTCAAACGGGCCTCGCCCTCCAAAGGCGATATCCGGTCGGACCTGGATGCCGCACTGCTGGCGGGTTCCTACGAGCGCGGCGGAGCGGCGGCCGTTTCGGTTTTGACCGAATCCCGATGGTTTAAGGGCAGCATCGCGGATCTTCAGGCGGCACGGGCGGCCTTGAGTCTCCCGGTGCTGCGGAAGGATTTTATATTTGAGCCCTACCAGATCTATGAATCCGCTGTAATTGGGGCTGATGCAGTGCTTTTGATTGTTGCGATGCTGGAGCCGGCACAGCTTGAGGAATATTTGGCGCTTTGCGAATCGATCGGCCTGGATGCGCTGGTTGAAGTCCACAGCCCGGCGGATCTGGAGACGGTGATGGGAAGCAAGGCCAGGTTAATCGGTATTAACAACCGGAATCTAAGGACCCTTGAAACGGATATCCAAATCGCCATTAATACGGCCGAACGGCTTGCACCGGGCCAGATACCGGTGGCTGCCAGCGGGATCCGGACAAGGGGTGATATTGAAAAAAATCTGGCCTGCGGTATCTGTAATTTTCTGATCGGAGAGCATCTGGTAAGGGCGGATGATCCGGAGGCGTTTTTGCATGAGCTGATTGCCCCACCCAATCCCTCCCCACTGCGTGGAGAGGGGTGAATCGATCGTACTCAGTCCCGCGTGAGCGGGACGGTGCTCGTACTCGTAATCGTACTCGTTAAAACCGAGTACGA
>JBKHAE010000043.1:0-28167 GCA_046543065.1 Desulfobacterales bacterium
GGTGACAATACTGCTTTTCTACTTCCTGGAGCACTCCCGGTTCGGCCGGGCGTTGAAGTTTTTGTGCTCCGATGAGGTTGCCGCCGAGGGCAGCGGGATCAACACGGCCGGCTACAAGCTGGCCGCTTTTGTGATAGGCGCGTTCTGGGCGGGGATGACCGGCACCCTGTTTGCCTCCAAAACTACCTTTATCTCGCCGGAATCCTTTTCCTTCTGGGAGTCCGTGGTGTTGTTTATGATTGTAATTCTGGGCGGCTCCGGCAGCATCCCCGGCGTGCTTTTGGGTGCGATCCTGATTATCGGTCTGCCTGAGATATTCCAGGAGCTTCAGCAGTACCGGCTATTGATCTTCGGGCTGGCGTTGGTGGCCATGATGGTCTTCAGACCCCAGGGTTTCCTGCCACCCAAGCCGCACGAGTATCCGGTGGAATCCCTTGACGAAAGCGAGGTGTCCTTATGAACCTGCTAAGCGTCAACAATGCCACCAAACGGTTCGGCGGGCTTTTGGCCGTGGATAAGGTTTCCTTTGATATTCCTGAGGGCTCGGTGTTCGGCATGATCGGGCCGAACGGGGCGGGCAAGACCACAGTATTTAATCTGATTACGGGCAATTACAAGGTGGACGGCGGCAGTATCGTTTTTGAGAACCAGGATATCACCAACCGGGCCACCCACAAGATCGTCAAGCTGGGCATTGCCCGGACCTTTCAGACTATCCGGCTGTTTTCCAATATGTCGGTGATGGAAAATGTCCTTTCAGGCTATCACTGCCGCATGAAATCCGGGGCGCTGGCCGCCATGTTCCGAATGCCCTGGCAGTATCGGGAGGAGCGCCGGGCCATGGGAAAGTCCCTGGCAGAGCTGAAATTCGTGGGGCTCGCCGAGCAGGCAAGGAATCTGGCCCGAAACCTCTCATACGGCAATCAGCGGCTTTTGGAAATCGCCCGCGCCCTGGCTTCCAACCCGCGGCTGCTCATTTTAGATGAGCCGGCCGGCGGGATGAATGAACAGGAGACCGCCCGGCTGGTGGATCTGATTTTCCGGATTCGGGATCGCGGTGTTACCGTGCTTTTGATCGAACACGACATGAGCCTGGTGATGAAAGCCTGCCAATATCTGGTGGTACTTGAATACGGAAAGAAAATCGCCGAAGGGATCCCTGAGGCGGTCAAGCAGGATCCGCTGGTGATTGAGGCCTATCTGGGCAGTGAAGATGAAAATGATGATTTGTAGGAGCGCTTGGGATGCTGCTTGAGGTTAAAAATCTGGAGGTCAACTACGGCAATGTCCGGGCCCTTCACGGGATCGATTTGAGGGTGGATGAGGGCGAGATCGTCACCATTTTGGGCGCCAACGGCGCGGGCAAATCCACCACGCTGAATGCCATCTGCGGGCTGGTCAAGCCCCGGGCCGGGGAGGTCTATTTTGCGGGCGAGCCCATCCACCGGCTCCCCCCCTATAAAGTGGTGGCCAAAAAGATAACCCAGGCACCCGAAGGGCGACGGGTTTTTGGCACCCTGACGGTTCAGGAAAACTTGAATCTGGGGGCATTTACTTCGAAGAATCCGCAGCGGATCAAAAACAGCCTGGAATGGATTTTTGAACTGTTTCCCCGCTTAAAGGAACGCCGAAATCAACTGGCCGGCACACTCTCCGGCGGAGAGCAGCAGATGCTCGCCATCGGCCGGGCGCTTATGGCAAACCCCAAGCTTTTGCTTCTGGATGAGCCCAGTTTGGGCCTTGCGCCGGTGCTCGTGCGCCAGATATTTAAAACCATCCGCCAGATCAATGAGGCCGGTGTTACGGTGATTCTGGTGGAGCAGAATGCGCGAATTGCATTAAAGCTCGCCCATCGCGGGTATGTCATGGAGGTCGGCAATATTGTGATGTCTGATACGGCCGGCGCCCTGCTTGAAGATCCGGATGTGGTCCAGGCCTACCTGGGCGGTGCGGGATAGCCATATTTTTTAACGGAGCCACCACAATGACGAATACCATTGATTATCAAAAGATTGAACAGCAGGCTGTGAAACTCGCCGCCCAATGGCAGGACCGGGCCAACCGGCTGCTGACCTCCGAGGAAAAGGCCATCCAGGAGCAGATGCGCCATCTCCTAACCAATCCTTTAGACAAGGTGGTGCTCACACGGATGATCGACCAGTGCTTCCGCTCCCATGACAATGACCGGGTGGCGGATCAGGTCAATCATCTGCTTCGCGAATACGGGGTCCCCAACTTCTTTTCCCGGGTGGAGCGGTTGCTGATTCAGATGTTTATGGGACTGGGCCGTTATTTTCCGGATGTATCCGTACCGCGGATGGTCGATAAGATGCGCATGTCTTCCTCCCGGGCCATTATCCCCGGCGAGCATAAGCCGCTGCACACCCATCTTGAGAAACGAAAAGCCCAGGGTGTGCGGATGAATATCAATCACCTGGGAGAGGCGTTGTTAGGGGAAGAGGAGGCCCGGCGGCGACTGGATACCTATATTCAGGATATGCGGGACCCGGATATTGAATATATTTCGGTTAAAATTTCCACATTGTATTCCCAGATTTCATCGCTGGCGTTCGAGCACACCGTATCCGTTATGGTGGACCGTCTGACCGAGCTTATCCGGGTGGCCAAAGAGAATTTTTTTACCCGAAAATCCGGAGAGCGGGTGCCCAAGATCGTCAATATGGACATGGAGGAATACCGGGATCTTGATATCACCTATGAGTCGTTTGTCCGCACCCTTGAAAAGGATGAGTTCAAAGATTATTCCGCCGGTATCGTGCTGCAGGCCTATGTGCCGGATGCTTATAAACTGCAGCAGAAATTAACGGAATGGGCCAAAGAGCGGGTGGCAAATGGCGGGGCGCCGGTAAAGCTTCGGATTGTGAAGGGTGCGAACATGGAGGTGGAGCAGATCGAGTCCTCGCATTTCAACTGGCCGCTCGCCCCCTATGACAACAAACTGGATGTGGATGCCAACTACAAGCGGATGCTGCAGTATGCCATGCAGCCGGAAAATATTAAGGCGGTGCACCTGGGCGTGGCCTCTCATAACCTCTTCGAACTGGCCTATGCCCATGAACTGGGCCATGCCCTGGCCGTGACCGACTATTTCTGGTTTGAGATGCTTGAGGGGATGGCCGACCATGTGCGCCGGTCCCTTCAGGAGAGCGTCAAGGACATCCTCTTGTATGCGCCAGTGGCCGCGCGGGAGGATTTTATCAATGCCATCGCCTATCTGATCCGCCGTCTGGATGAGAACACATCACCGGAGAACTTTTTGAGATACGCCCCGCATCTCACCACCGATTCCGAGGCATGGGGGGTTCTGCGCAACCAATTCCTGGCCTCCTGCCGGCAGATCGCGCAGGCGCCGGATACCCCCAACCGGGTCCAGGACCGGAATACGGAAGTGTTTGATGAAAAAATGGGCACTTACTGGACCGGGCGGTTTGCCAATGAGGCGGATACGGACTGGGCCTTAAGCGCCAACCGGATATGGGCGGAACATATCCGGGATAAATGGATGAATAGCGAAGCTGAGGCGCCCATCCAGATCCCGATTGTGGTGGCGGGAGAGGAGCGCTTTGAGGGCTGCAAGACCAGAGAAATCATAGATGTGCCGAGGTATGAGGAAAAGGGCGGCAAACGGATCGTCACGGCCAAGTATGCCATGGCCGGTGCCGAGGATATTGACAAGGCGGTTCAAATTGCCCGGCAGGACCCGGACGGCTGGCGAAAGAAATCCCTGGATGAGCGTCACCGGATTTTAGACCGCGTCTCCCATGAAATCCGCAAGGCGCGGGGCGATTTGATCGGCGCGGCCGCTGCCAACTGGGGCAAGATTTTTACGGAAAGCGATCCCGAGGTGTCCGAGGCCATCGACTTTGTTGAACTCTATGCGCATACGGCCCATGTTTATGAAGATGCGCCCAATTTGACATGCGCGCCCAAAGGCGTGGGGCTGGTTTTAACCCCCTGGAATTTTCCCATTGCCATTCCCTGCGGCGGGGTGGCGGCATCCCTTGCGGCGGGCAATACGGTGCTGTTTAAACCGGCGTCTGCGGCGGTGCTCACAGCCTGGGAGCTGGTCCAATGTTTCTACCGGGCCGGGGTTTCCAAAAATGCGCTGCAGTTTGTTCCCTGCTCCGGCGGGGAAGTGGGCAGCCGGCTGACCAATCATTCTGATATTGACTATATTATTTTAACCGGCGGCACAGAAACCGGGATGCAGATATTAAACGAGCGGCCGGATATTCAGCTGGCCGCTGAGACCGGGGGCAAAAACGCAACCATCGTCACTGACATGTCCGACCGGGATCAGGCGATTAAAAACATCATTAACTCCGCGTTTTCAAACTCCGGTCAGAAGTGCAGCGCCACCTCGCTTCTGATTCTTGAGAAGGAGGTCTATGATGACAAGGAGTTCCGCCGGCAGCTCGTGGATGCCGCCAAAAGCTATAAAACCGGCTCCTGCTGGGAGTTTGAGAATAAGATGGGCGCGATTATCTCCCCGCCAAAGGGTGATCTTTTGCGGGCGCTGACCACCCTGGAGAAAGGCGAATCCTGGGCATTAAAGCCGGAACAGATCGGGGACAATCCCTATCTCTGGACCCCGGGAATCAAATGGAACGTGCAGCCCGGCAGCTATACCCACATGACCGAGTTCTTCGGCCCGGTGATAGGTGTGATGCGGGCGGAAAACCTGGATCATGCGATTGAACTGGTCAACCAGCCCGGCTACGGACTGACCTCGGGCTTAGAGAGTCTGGATCGGCGGGAGCAGCGCAAATGGAAATCCAGTATCAAGGCGGGCAACCTCTACATCAACAGAGGGACCACCGGCGCGGTTGTGCTGCGCCAGCCGTTCGGCGGCATGGGAAAATCCGCCATGGGTGCGGGAATTAAAGCCGGGAGCCCCAACTATGTGTATCAGTTTATGGATGTCCGGGAGACGGGATATCCGGCGTTCGGCGATATACAAAAAGAAACCCGGCTGCTGCGGCTGGCCAATGAATGGGAGATTAACTGCCGGTGGCACCGCTTTCCAAAAGATATTGCAGAGGACATGGAAAAGACCGTGCGGGCCATCAAGAGCTACGTGTATCAATGGGAAAATGAGTTCGGCCGGGAACATGATTATTTCAATCTGCGCGGTCAGGACAACCATTTCCGCTACCTGCCCAAGGGTCGGCTGGCCATCCGCATCCACCCGGATGATTCGCTGTTCGAGGTTTTGGCCCGGATCGCGGCGGCCCGCATTGCCCGGTGCAATCCGATTATCAGCCTCCCGACCGGGCTTTCCAACCGGGTAACCGAATTTTTAAACCGCAAGGACGGGGAACGTCTGATTGAGGATGCCCTGGTGGCGGAGCAGACCGATGAAGAGCTCTGCGGCATCATCCCCAAGATTCACCGCATCCGCTATGCCGCACCGGACCGCGTGCCCAAGGCGGTTTATGAGAAGGCGGCGGAAACCGGGTTTTACGTGTCCCGCGCGCCCGTCTACATGGAGGGCCGGCTGGAGCTGCTGCAGTATATCCAGGAACAGGCGGTTTCCAATAACTACCATCGGTATGGCAATTTAGGCGAGCGCTCCCAGTTGTGAAGTTTTCATTCAGTACTTTAGCTGTCCTTAAATTCCGCATGCCGGTGCCGGGCTTTTTCATACGGAGAAAACAATCGGTCTTTTAAGTCCTCGGGTATGCCGATGCCCTGGTCGCGGACAGTGATAATCGCCTGTTTTTCATTTTCTTCCAATGAAATGTCAATGCTTTTGCCTTCAGGCGTAAACTTTACCGCATTATTGATGAGGTTATTCAATACCTGCTCGATTTTTAGGGGATCTGCCTGAATTTCGGTTGCTTGCGCGGTTTCCTGAAATCTGAGGGCAATGTCTTTTTGGCTTTACATAACCCCCCTTCTATAAGTAAACTGTTCGGCAGAAATCATAACCCCCGAATTACAGCCAATAGGTTTGTTTTATAATCTAAATTCAAATGCTTAATAATCCCAAAATATCGAGACGGATAACCCTGATCCTCGTATATGGCCGGCCGCCGCTGGTGTTTGCCGGTATGGTGTGCGCCATTGGGGTGATGCTGACCCGAAATACCTGGCTCTATTCTATCGGGGCGCTGTTTCTGTTTGCCTCCATGATGTTTGATTTAGTGGATGGCTGGTTTGCGGCCAGGTTCAGCCGAAATACCGCATTTGCCCAGCTTGCCGACCGGATCATGGACCGGATCGTCTACTCAATCGTGTTTCCGCTGGTGGCGGTGGGTATGATGTGGCGGCTGCTCTTTAGCGTTCCCGAGCATACCCGGCTGGAACTGCTGCACGCCATATTTATCCTGATCGTCTGTGTCACGGTTCTGGTAAGAGACAATTTTGCCCGGTTCATGCGCGATTTTGCCTCACAGTACGGACAGGAGCCCGGACTGCGGGAACTCAACCGGCTGCGCACCATTGTGGCCGCCCCGCTGGGCCTTTTGCTGTATGTACATGCGTTTTACATCCCAGATTCTGGTGCGTTTTTCGGTTTTTACACGCCGTTTACCTGGCTGGGCACCCTCCCGGTGCGCCATCTGTTTGTCATTGAAATTCTTTTTCTGATCATCAATTTCGGCTCTATTGCCGGATATTGCCGAAAATACGGCAATTACTGTCTGGATGCCCTGTGTGAGGATGATGAACTCCTCCGGCGCCGGATTCTCTCCGTCTTTCCCAATGCGCTCACCGTGATGAATGCCATGATGGGGATGCTGGCGGTTTTTTTTGCCTACCAGGGCAAATTCACGGAATCCTATCTACTGCTGATCGGGGCGGCCATATTTGACAAGCTTGACGGGGCCATGGCCCGTAAACTCGGGCTGACTGAGCCGCTGCCCGGCACCTCCCATATGCAGAATGTCACCCTTGGCGGGATTTTGGATGACATTGCCGACGGGGTGAGTTTCTGCATTGCCCCGGGCTGGATTTTTTACATATGCCTGTCGGGTTATCCAGAAACAGGCCTGTTCGGGCTTACCCCGGCGATACCCGCCCTTGTCTACGTGCTGGCCGGATTTGCCCGGCTCATCTATTTTACCACGGACACAAACCCGATCCCCGGGTTTTTCAAGGGGATGCCCACACCGGCGGGCGCTCTGTTTGTGACCGCCCCGCTTTTGATCCTAAGCCGCGGCGATATTATGGGAACGGATTGGGGAAACGGGATCGCGGTGTTTTCTTATGGGCTGATGTTTTTTAGCGCCTTGATTATGAACCTGTATCCGGTGAAATATATTCACATCGGCCGGTTCATGGACAGAAACCCCTGGTTTACCTGGGTGAATCTGGTTCTGATGCTGATTTTCGTCTTCACCCCGTATTTCGGTTACCTGGTATTTTTACAGATGGCGCTTTATGTGCTCTCCCCGTTTATCACCTGGCAGATCGATGCCCGCACTGCGGCCATGGAATCCAGGAAACGTTAACCCAAAATTTTTTCCAGGATGACTTTGCTGATCATATAGGTCGGTTTGATGCCTTCCTCGCCCATGCTGCCGGAAGCAAGGGTCTGGCCGCTTTTTAAGGGATTGTCTGATGCATAGTAGCCGTATCGGATTTTAAGATTCTTCGAGACATGCCCCCGGATGATGGCGGCATTAATTGCCCGCTGATAGTGGCCGCCCTCCATCTCAAGCCCCACCGCCTTCCAGCTTGAGTGCTGGAATTTTTTCAATATATAGCGGTTCTGAAGCGATGTGCCGAGCACCGTCACAATCGGGCCGGTATATACATTAATTGAATCATCAAAATCAGTCTCTGAAAGATCATTATAGATGATGTAGTTATGCGGGGTGCCTTCCAGGACATGGGCATTGGCGAGCATGATATCGCCCTTGTCCCCGGGTAGGATACCGGCTTTTCCGATAATTGATACAGAGCGGGTGTTTAACATTCGACTGCTTCCATCCTCGGTCCACGGGTACAAGAGCTCATCCATCAGTTCAAATGCCTGCTCGCCGAAGGCGTAATCCATCACCAGGATCACCGGTTTTTCAGATTTACTCAGTGAATTTTGAAGTGATAGCGCCGGGTGGGGTTCAACGGATTTAAGCGCCCGGGTGTCGATCAGCTGGCAATCGATCTGAGAGCCGCTCTGATCCGGTATCATGTGGCAGCCCTGTGCTTGCGCAAAGGCTTTGACCGCATCGGTATAGGGCCTTAGGTCTTTAATAAATTCATAAATGGGGGTTTCGGTTGATATGTCTTTTTTATCTTTCACGGCCGCATATCCATAGAGGAGGTTGACCATACTGTGCATGTTGGCGCTGATAATATGCAGCGGCCGGTTCTGGAGGCCCATCCGGCAGATGGCGGATTTAATTCCGGAAGCCCATTGCCTGGCATGGGTGCGGTTTAGAATCCAGTTGCTCAAAGATGGGGTAAAATGAATCGCTATGGCATTGACCATCTCGCATTCGCCGTCCACGCAGCGGCCCAGGTTGTAAATGATATGAAACAGGCCGGAGTTGGTATTATACGATTTCCGATTGTTTTCAAGATTGGTGTAGGTGGCCTTGGTATCGTGAAAGGTGCGGCCCAGAAGCAGGCTAAGATTCCATAGGGCCTGGTCGAGTTCCCCCTCGGACATATCTTGCACGCGATTCAGGTGCTTTTCCAGTGTGGCCCACTCCGTGGTGATAGCGCCGTAATCATCGCGCATTTTGTTATGGATTTTTTTGGCCTCAATATAGACAAAGGTCATGTGGGTGAGGATGTCATAGATTTCACTGTGGCCGCGGGTGATCACAAAACTCATTTCCGTGGGACTGATCCGGTAGGATACCCGCCGTCGTTTGTGAGGCTGGATCTTTTCAAATGAGGCGTCCTGATAGTCTTCGCGGGCGGTCATCACGATCCGGTGACAGGCCTCAATGCCTTTGGGCAGGCGGTCGATCACATATTCAAGCCCTTTAAGCTCAATGCTCCGGGTGTCATTGATGGCCCCGTATATCTCCGGACTTAACGTGCGAAGCGCGGTTTCAAGGGTATTTCCGGTGCGGCCGCCCAAACGGTAATAGCCGCGCAGAAGCGCCGCATCTGCAATGGTTTTAAAGGTTCGGATAGCCAGGCGGGATTGATCAGCCAGGGAGAATTCTTCCATGTGCACTCCGTATGTATCGAATTTTGTATCAATTTTAATGCTACTTATCATGATGTTGCCCCATGCTTCAAGGCGAGCTTTTCAAACATGGTCACCCGTTATGTTTCCCATAAAAAAGGGAGATGTGCAAATGAATTGGATTTGACAACACCGTCTCATCCCTCTAAGCTGCTCTCGGATCCGTATAATAATAATGCTTTGTATCATCACAGGGGATATATGACAGACCCGAATAACGACTCTGAAAAAAGCACAATCGAGCAGGCTGGCGAAGAGCTGTTCAACTACGCCGTTGACCGCGAGGATGTGAAGTGGCTCATGGGGTATCTCTCCGAAGAGGCGGACATCAACCGCGTGACGGTTGAATACGAGCTTCAGATACTCAAGATCGTGGCCGTGGGCTGGAGCATTTCCTATTTTCTTGAAAACAGTGATCAGAAAAATCCGCTGCTTGAGCTTTACTGGCGCTCAGTTCAGGAGTACGCCCGGAATCTATCCCACACCACCGGCCTGATGATCGGGCAGGACCTGGATTATTTTCAAATTTTAAAGGAGCGGCTGGATTTATATGTGGACGCCCTGGCCAGAAACCCGGAAGCGCCGGAGCCGGCAACCGTGATTGGCCCGGAGTTTGCGTCTATCTGCGGCAACAAAGAGGACATATTCACCTATATGACCGGCGCCAAGATGTTTCTCACCACCCTCGCCAATGTGCGGGATTATCTTGAATCAATTGAAATTTAAGATTATCTGCCGACATTCGCATGCAAACCGAATCCGCCACGGCTGCTTCTGCTGACAGAGCGGTGCGCTATGTGCTGGCCTTTGATCTGGGCAGCAGCAGCATAAAGGCCGCCATTGTCTCTGATGGCGGGGTTGTGCTCGCCTGCGCGGCCGAACCGGTTGTTACGCAGATACACCCCCATGGCGGGGCAGAACAGGACCCCGAGGCCTGGTGGGAGAGTGCGCTTCGAACCGGGCGGCGGGCAATTGCCGAATCCGGCGTGCCGCCGCAGCACATTGTTGCCGTGGCTTGTGATTCCCAATGGTCTCTGGCGGTTCCGGTGGATGATGCATGCAAGCCCCTGATGAATGCCGTCCACTGGCTGGATACCCGGGGCGGTATCTATAACCGCCGACTGATCGGCGGGTTTCCGAGGATCAAAGGCTATAACCTGTTCAAACTCGCCCGATTCATTCGCCTCACCGGTCTGGTGCCAACGCAATCCGGGGTGGATTCACTCGGCCATGTCCTGTTTATCAAAAACGAGCGGCCGGAGATCTACCGGAAAATATACAGGTTTTTGGAACCCATGGACTTTCTGACCGCCCGGCTGAGCGGCCGGATCACCGCCACCCAGAAATCCATGGCCATATTTATGATAACGGATAACCGGCAGTGGGGCAGCCGCCATTACAGTGAGAGGCTCTTGCGGGAAACCGGTCTGGACCGGGACAAGTTCCCGGAGCTTATCCCCAATAACGGAGTGGTGGGTCCCTTGGCACCGGATGCTGCGGCGTCATTGGGGTTGTCTGGCACCACCCAGGTGGTTTCCGGTATCTCAGACTCCAATGCGTCCCTGATCGGCTCCGGGGCGGTGGATGATTTTGACGCGATTATTTATATTGGCACTTCGCAGTATCTGACTTTTCATGTGCCTTACAAAAAAACCAATCTTTTATACATGATGACCTCCCTGCCGAGCCCTGTTCCCGGCCGGTATTATCTTTTGGGCGAGCAGGGGGTGGGCGGCAAGTGCCTGGAGCTGTTTTTAAAGCAGATGGTGTACGCAGATGATCGCTTTGAAACCGGCCGGCTGCCGGCGGATGCCTATATCCGGTATAACGAGGCGGCGCAAAAGGCCCCGGCCGGAAGCGGCGGGCTCATCTTTCTGCCCTGGTTAAACGGCGCCATTGTACCGGATGAAGATTTTTTTGTGCGGGCCGGATTCGTGAATATTTCCCTGCACACCGAACGGCGTCATATGGCGCGCGCCGTCATGGAAGGGCTCGCCTATAACAACCGGTGGACCGCCGGGGCAGCGGAAAAATATATTAAAAAGCCTGTTCGTTCTTTTCGGTTTTCCGGCGGCGGGGCGCTCTCCGATCTCTGGGCGCAGATCCATGCGGATGTTTTAGATGTTCCGATTCATCAGGTGGCAGATCCGGTAAACACCACGGTGCGCGGATGCGCCCTGATGGCGCTGGCGGCTTTGGGAAAACTCGAACTTGGGGTCATCCCGGAAATGGTCCGCATCCAACGGGTCTATAAGCCGGATGCTGCAAACAGAGGGGTTTATGATAAACTTTACGTTCAATATCGACGGCTGTTTCAGAAAAACCGGAAAATTTTTAAAGCGATTAATCAATGAGGTGAGAGATGGCTGATGGTGCAGACGAAAATGGCCCAATCGATCCGTTAAAACCCTACAAGAGCCGGTTTGAAACCCATGATCAGATCCCTGCGAACGGGCGGAATCCGGGTGAAATTCTTGAAGAGCTCTCGATCATGGCGGATGAAGAAAGCGCCGCCTGGAAAACCGGCAGGATCTCCGGCACGTATTATCATGCAGGGGACGCGCACCGGGCGTTTTTGAATCAAACCTTTTCGTTTTTCTCCCATGTCAATACCATCCAGTTTGACCTCTGCCCGAGCATGGCCAGGTTTGAAAGTGAGATCATTTCCATGACCGCTGCCATGTTAAACGGTGATGCCGTAAAAAGTTCAAATCCCGCAGATGCGGTATGCGGCACCGTGACCTCCGGCGGCAGCGAGAGCATTGCCATGGCGGTAAAAGTCTATCGGGATAAGGCCCGGGCGGAAAAAGGCATTACCGAACCGGAGATCATCATGCCCAAAACCGCGCATCCGGCCTTTAACAAGGCGGGCGAGTATTTCGGGGTGAAAATGGTGATGGTGCCGGTGGATTTTCCGGATTTCCGGGTGGACCCAAAGGCTGTAAAAGCCCGGATCACCCCCGATACCGTGGCGATTGTGGGAAGCGCCGGCAATTATCCCTATGGGCTGATTGATCCGCTTGAAGACCTGTCAGAGCTCGCATTAAAACACGGCGTCGGGTTCCATGTGGACGGCTGCCTGGGCGGATTTATCCTGCCATGGATTGAAAAGCTGGGCTATGACATTCCGCCTTTTGATTTCCGGCTTCCGGGCGTGACCTCCATTTCTGCGGATACCCACAAATTCGGATATGCATTAAAGGGAACCTCGGTGGTGCTATACCGAAACGCGGATCTCAGGCGGTATCAATATTTCACCTATCCAGACTGGCCGGGCGGGATTTATGCTTCGCCCACGAGTGCCGGCAGCCGGTCAGGGGGCCTTAGCGCCGCCACCTGGGCGTCCATGGTCAGCCTGGGGGCGGCGGGCTATCTGGCAGCGGCCCGCTTGATTATGCAGGTGGCAGACGAATTCAAGGCGGCCATCCGGAAAACAGATGACCTGATTGTGATCGGCGAGCCCACGTTTCTCGTCAGTTTTCGTTCCGATACCCTGGATGTCTTTCACATCAATGATTTCATGAAGACCCGGGGCTGGCGGTTTAATTGCCTGCAGCTCCCACCGGCCCTGCATTTCTGCGTCACCCTGCCGCAAACCCGCGTGCCCGGGCTGGGATCAGAATTTGCCGCGGATCTGGCCGAAGGTGTCGCGTATGCCAAGCAAAAGGCCGGCACCCCGGCGGAGAGCAGCGCTTTGTACGGCCTGGCCGGCACCGTGGACGGCAATCAGCAGGTCACGGATCTCTTATGCGGCGTATTTGATCATATGTATAGCATTTAGTATGACCCAAGGATTTTCACATAGTCGGTCTTTTCCCGAAGTTTTTCCAGGACCGGCTTAAAGGCCTCCGCCTCGATATCGCCCTCAAGATCCACATAGAACATGTATTCCCAGGGTTTTCCGTGAATGGGCCGGGATTCCAGCTTGACCAGGTTGATGTGGTTATCCGCAAACACCTTCAGGGTTTCAAACAGGGCCCCCGGCTTGTTGCCGGTTGAGAAAATAAGGGAAGACTTCTGCTTTTTACCGCTGCTTAAGGGTTGCGGACTGATTATCACGAACCGGGTATAGTTTCGGGGGTTGGTTTCAATGCCCGCCTCAAGAACCGTCAGGCCGTAGGTGTCCGCTGCGTCTATGCCCGCCATCGCCGCATCAGTTGCATTGCCGGACTCCTTAATCTGTTTCACCGCCCGGGCCGTATCCGTGACAGAGACGATTTCCCAGTCCGGATGCTGCTCCAGAAACTGCCGGCATTGCTGAAAAACCTGGGGGTGGGAGAAGACCCGTTTGATTTGGTTTGTATCCGCGCCCGGCTGCCCGATCAGATTATGCTGGATCCTGAGCATGATTTCCCCGACAATCCGCAGGTCATAGGCTAAAAGAAGGTCGTAGTTCTCATGGACGCTGCCGGCAAGCGAGTTTTCAAGGGGAATGATGCCGAAGTGGGTTTTGCCTTCCTTTACTGCATCAAACAAAGCTTTGAAGGAATTGACCGGCATGGGCGTGACCTGGTCGCCGAAATACTGCACGCAGGCCTTGTGGCTGTAACTGCCGATTTCGCCTAAAAAGGCGGCCTTTTGTCCTTTTCCCTCATCCGCGGCCTCCAGGTGGCTCACCGCCCGGGCTTTTTCCAGATAGTCGAAATCAAGCTGTTTGCCCACCACCGGGGCAATAACATAGATATCGCGCATCAGCTGGCCGAACTGTTTGGGGTATAGACTTTGGGCGCCGTCAGACATGGCCTGGTCCGGGTCATTGTGGACTTCGATCATCAGCCCGTCTGCCCCTGCTGCAATGGCCGCCCGGGCCATGGGGCTTACCTTTTCCCGGATGCCGGTGGCATGGCTGGGGTCAATAATGACCGGCAGATGGGTGAGTTTCTTGATCACCGGAATAGCGGAAAGATCGAGCGTGTTCCGGGTATAGGGCTCAAATGTGCGGATGCCCCGTTCACATAGAATCACATGTTCATTTCCTTCGGAGAGGATGTACTCAGCGGACATGAGCCACTCTTCGATGGTGGCCGCAAGCCCCCGCTTCAGCAGAACCGGGCGGCCGAGGCGGCCCACGCATTTCAGCAGGTCAAAATTCTGCATGTTCCGGGCGCCCACCTGGACCACATCCACATATTTCATCACAAGATCCGCCTGGGCGGGCGTGGTGATCTCGGTGACCACCTTCATTCCGTATTTTTCCCGAACTTCGGCGAGAATTTTAAGCCCCTCCTCTCCCATGCCCTGGAAAGCGTAGGGCGATGTGCGGGGCTTGAAAGCCCCGCCCCGAAACAGCACAGCGCCGTATTTTTTGACTTCTTCGGCAATGGCCATGGTCTGTTCGCGGGACTCTACGGCACAGGGACCGGCAATAACGGATATCCGTTCGCCGCCGATCACTACATTGCCCACATTGACATGGGTATCCGTCGGATGCATCTGCCGGCTGACCAGCTTAAACGCGGTGGTTACCGGCACCACCCGGTCCACCCCGGGTAAACGTTCAAAGTAATCCGGGTCGTTTCCAAGTGATCCGGTGGCGCCGATAACCGATTGCCCGGCATCGGTTATCTCTTTGACGATCGCGCCGCCTTCACGCAGAAGGCTTAAAATATGGTTTTTCTGGTTCGATGTGATTTCCGGATTGAGAACAATCAGCATCAGCATTCCTCCTTTTTTAAATTTGCCATCAAATAAAAAAGCCCCGGGGTGCTCCCCGAGGCTTTCAATCCATAAAAAAAGCCCCGGGCGGACTTAAAATGTCCACCCGGGGCTTAAAATTATAAAATTGGCTTATGCCGCCGGATGGACGCTTCTAAAGCTAAAAAAGAAGCGTCGGCTAAAAAACTCGCGATTGATATGTCGGTAATCCGGCATGGTTTGAATCTTTAATTCATTTGTGTGGATTATAAATTATGATTATCTACTTTTTAAATAGCAATATAACTAATGTCAAGCTTTCATTTGATGACTTTTCAAAATGTCCAATATATTCGCATGGGAGGCTATCTATGAAGATTCTTACCCACCAGCAAATCGATCGTCAGTTATGCGGCGAACCGGTTGAAATGGCGGACGGATTCTGCCGGGTAAGGCTTTTTACGACTGAATCCATGATAACGGATGATTCCGGCCTGATCCATGGGGGATTCATTTTTGGGGCAGCCGATTATGCAGCCATGCTTGCGGTAAATCATCCGAACGTGGTGCTTGGGGCGGCAAGCGTCAAGTTTTTAAAGCCGGTGCAGGAGGATGAAACAATTATCGCCGAAGCCCGTATTAATGAAACCGAAGGGAAAAGGCGGCTGGTGGCGGCTACTGTGTGGCGGGGTGAGGACCGGGTGTTTGAGGGCGAATTCACCTGTTTCGTGCCGGATCGGCATGTCCTAACACTGTCTTAATCTTACTCTTACTCTTAATCTAACTCTGATCCCGCAAGATCGGCTAATCAACTCTTAAAGGTAAACAGTACGCCGAGCCAGGGATCCTCGCCGCCTGCAGCGGTGAATCGGATGGCATCGCCCAGATGCAGGTTCAGGGAGAACTCCCGACTGCCCGGATTGAACCCGGACCCCCAGCGCACATAGCGTACAGCTAATTGGTCGGCAAAGGAGAGGGGGGCACTTGTCACGGCTTTCGGGGAAGCGTCCTTTTGGGTGGCAAACTGGGCACCCAGGCTGATATTTTCGTTTACCTCAAAGTTGTTATCCGTCAGCCGCCTAACCCTTATCTCGCCGGAGAGCATAATGCGCCGGGAATAATCATCCAGGGTGCGCTCAACATGGGTAACCGTTTCTCTTAATCCGGAAAAAAAGGGAAACCGATCCAGGGCCAGCTGCATGACGGTGCTGATTTCAGGGGTACGTTGATCCATGCGAAAGGGATCCGGAGCGGGATAGGGGCAGAAACTTTTTTGGCATTCAAGGCGGCGGCGCTCATCCGCATCCAAAATATCCGAAACGCCTAACCCCACACCGAAGTTGACTGACGCGTTCCAGCTTTCCGGAAAGAGATAGATGTGATGGTCATCCGTTTGCATCGCGGCTGGCTCTGTATCAGCCGCATAAACGCTGGCCTGGCTTAAGGGGAGCAGAATGAGGAGCAGAATGAGGAGCAGTTCTCGGATGAACCATTTATCTGTCAAACGATTCATTGGCCAAAGCCCTTTCATTCTTTGGCAACTATCCGATAATTTTATAATTACTTGTAATTATTTTATATCAATTCTATAAGCAGTTGTCAACGGCTTTTTCACGGCTTTTTCAGGCCATTTATCGGAAAACCGGGATCCCTTTTGAATTTCGTTTCAAAACGATTAGTTTGATAAATAATCCGTTGAATCATATATCACTGAGAGGGAGTCTATGGGACGGTTTACAGGGATCAATCATTTGGTCTTTGCCACGCGCGATATGGATATGACCATCAGATACTGGCGGGATCTATTGGGGTTGCGGCTGGTTGCCGGAATCGGGGATCAAAACTACCGGCATTATTTTTTTGAAATTTCCAGGCAGGATATGATCGCCTTTTTTGAATGGCCGGAGGTGCGTCCCGTGCCTGAAAAGGACCACGGGGTGCCGGTAAAGGGCCCGTTTTCGTTTGACCACCTGTCCATAGGGGTGGCAGCCGACGATGACCTCTGGGACCTCCAGGTGCGCCTGGATACGGCCGGATTCTGGGTTTCTGAGGTGATGGATCACGGGTTTATCCATTCCATCTATTCATTTGATCCCAATAATATCCCCATTGAGTTCAGCGTGCCGGTGGCTGGTGTTGATTTGCGGAAAAATCCGGCGATGAAGGATCGTTATCCGTCCGCCGCCGCATTGGAGGGGCCTGACCCCCAACCCGGCCATTGGCCGGCGCCGAAAGAATCGGTTCCGGAGGCCGAGCGATTGATTTTTCCGGGTGAAGGCTTAGTTTTGTCAGAGTTGTCAAAAGAAAAAGATTGAATCCATATCCATACTTTCGCACGATTGTTGGTCGGGCGTTTTAAGTGCGGCGGAATTGGAAATTGAACTGGAAAGGAGCGTACGTAATGAAACTTGTTGTGATTGGCGGGGTTGCCGGCGGAGCGACTGCTGCAGCGCGGGCCCGCCGGTTAAACGAAGAGGCTGAAGTTGTTGTTTTTGAACGGGGCGAGTATATCTCATTTGCTAACTGCGGCCTGCCTTATTATATCGGCGAGGTGATCGAGGAGCGGGACAACCTTCTGGTCACCACTGCGGCTGATTTCAAGGCCCGCTACCAAATCGATGTCCGTCTGTTTACCGAGGTGACCGCTATTGATCGGGAGGCCAAGAAGGTCACGGTCAAGAACCATCAAACCGGGGAAACCTATACGGAAGCCTATGATAAGATTATTCTCTCTCCGGGCGCGGAGCCGGTCCGGCCGCCCTTTCCCGGTGTGGAGGCGGATAATATTTTTAACCTTCGCAATATTCCGGATACGGATCGGATCAAAGCCTATGTGGACCAGCAAAAACCCAAAAGCGCGGTAGTCGTGGGCGGTGGATTTATTGGCCTGGAGATGGCGGAAAATTTGGTCTTTCGGGGCGTTGAAACCACAATCGTCGAAAAAATGGAGCAGGTCATGCCGGCGATGGACTATGAAATGGCGGGCCTGATGCATGCGCACCTGAAGGAAAAAGGGGTGGGCCTGATACTGGGCGATGGTATTGCGTCGTTTGAAAAAAATAGCGGGCGTTTGGTGGTGCGTACGGAAAACGGCGAGATCCTGGAATGTGACATGGCTGTCCTGTCCATCGGTGTTAAAGCGGAAAACCGCCTGGCCCGGGAGGCGGGCCTTGAAATCGGGGAACTGGGCGGGGTCAAGGTAAACTCCACCATGCAAACCTCTGATCCGGATATTTTCGCCGTGGGCGATGCGGTGGAGGTAACCGACTATTTGACGGGCCATGCCACCATGACCCCGCTTGCCGGCCCGGCCAACAAACAGGGCCGGATTGCGGCGGATAATGTCATGGGCCGGCGATCAATTTTTCGGGGCACTTTGGGAACCTGTGTGGTTAAAATCTTTGAGCAGACCGTTGCCTCCACCGGCGCAAACGAGAAAACGCTGCGGCACTATGATATACCTCATGTGGCCAGCTACAGCCATTCCGGCTCCCATGCCTCCTATTATCCGGGCGCCCAGATGATGGCGGTCAAACTTTTGATTTCCCCTTCAACCGGCAAAATTCTGGGAGCCCAGATCGTGGGCGGGGAAGGGGTGGATAAACGAATCGATGTGTTGGCCACCGCCATTCACGCATCCATGACTGTTTTTCAGCTTGAGGAGCTGGAGTTGGCCTATGCCCCGCCGTTTTCTTCAGCCAAGGATCCGGTGAATATTGCGGGTTTTGTGGCTGCCAATCTGCTCAAGGGCGATGCCCGCAAAATCAACTGGAATGAATTCAGCGCGCTGGATCCGGAAAACGATGTGTTAATCGATCTTCGCAACAAGGATGAACTGGAGCAGGCCGGGGAGATCGAGGGCGCGCTGCATATCCCCCTCAATGAACTGCGTGACAATCTGCATCGGCTGGATAAGGGCAAGCGCTATATCCCGTTCTGCGCCGTCGGGTTGCGCGGATACCTGGCCTATCGGGTTCTTGCCCAGCACGGATTTGACGCCATGAATTTAAGCGGCGGATACAAGACATTTCTGGGGGCAAAGGAGAAAATTATGGAGGAATCATCTTTTACCCCGATTTGGCGAGCGCAATAACCAGTATTATATTAAATGATAAATGAGAACGAAACAGATTGGACAAGAAATCCGCTTAATGGCAAAGATGGCCTTAGACCAGATTTCGGGCAGAATTTTTAACCGAACTTAAGGAGGATGCAATGGCTCAGATTACCTTTAAAGGAAACCCGGTCAACACATCCGGCGATTTGCCGGAAGTAGGAGAAAAGGCGCCTGATTTTCTGCTCACAAAAACCGATATGACAGACACCACGTTGGCCGATTTCAAGGGCAGAAAGCTGGTACTAAACATCTTTATCAGCGTGGAAACCCCGGTTTGTGCCGAATCGGTCCGGCGGTTTAATCAGGAAATCACCAAGCATGAAAACACTGACGTGTTGTGTGTCTCCAGAGACCTCCCGTTTGCGCACGCGCGGTTTAACATGGATGAGGGCCTTGATAATGTAATCTCTGTTTCCGAGCTTCGCAATTTGGACTTTGGCCGTGATTATGGCCTGCGTATTCTTGACGGCCAGATGGCCGGCCTGCTGGCCCGGGCACTGGTCGTTCTGGATGAGGACGGCAAAGTTATTCATACGGAGCTGGTGCCGGAAATCGGGGAAGAGCCGGATTATGATTCCGCGCTGCAGGTGCTTGCCAGCGGCACGGTGGAGACGGAGCGGAGCGCGCAGGGCCGCAGTGCCGCTGATCCGGAAGCGTGCACCAAATCACCGGAGTTTCCCGAGCACCACCGCCTGGCTGATGAAGATGATGCCTGTGACGACGGCCGCAGCGGCAAACTATAGCATTAACAGTAGCAACTGAATGAAAGGAGATTTCTACGATGGCCAAAAAAATTCTGATTGCGTTTGATGAATCCGAAAATTCCCAGCGCGCAGTGGATTTTGTGGGCGCCCACTTTGCCGGTGACTGCTCGGTTACCCTGTTTAATGTGCTGCTGGACAGGGAAGCCATTTGCGCCATGGAGAGCCCGGAGCTGATCCCGTATTTTAAATCAGAGCAAAATGCCTTCTGCTCGCTTGAGGACAAAAAAAAGGAAGTGGTGAATCAGGCGATGGAGCGGGGCCGGCGGTGTCTTATCGACTGTGGATTTTCGCCGGACCGGGTGGAGACCAGAACAAAAGTCCGGGAAAAAGGAATCGCCAGAGATATCATCAAGGAGATCCAGAACGGCAAGTACGATCTGGTGGTGCTTGGCAAGCAGGGATTATCCGGATTCAAGGAGTTTTTCCTGGGCAGCGTGCCTCAGAAAATCATCCATGGCGCGAAAAACGCCTCTATCCTGCTGGTTGAGTGATGTTTCGCCCGGAGGGTCGATATGAATGTTTTGATCACCGGAAGTTCAGGTTTTGTGGGGTCGCATCTTATCCCCTTTCTGCTGGAAAGCGGATATCAGGCTATCGGTGTGGATCGAACGCCGGCGAAAAAACCGATAAGCGATCCCCGCTTTCGCTTTATTGAGGCTGATACCACGCAACCCGGAGATTGGCAGGATGCTGTAAATGAGGCGGATGCGGTGATCAATCTGGCCGGCGTCAGTATTTTCAGGCGATGGAGTGAAAAAGCCAAGAAGCTCATCTATGACAGCCGGATACTGACTACCCGAAATGTGGTTGCCGCCCTGGCTGAAGGCAAAGATGCCGTGCTATGCAGCACCTCGGCGGTGGGTTTTTACGGGCCCCGGGGGGATGAAACAATCAATGAGTCCGCCGCTGCCGGGGATGATTTTTTGGCCCGCATCTCCATTGACTGGGAGGGGGAGGCGCTTCAGGCAGAAAAGAAGGGTGCCCGGGTGGTTCTTGGCCGGTTCGGCATCATCCTCGGAAAAGCCGGCGGCGCGCTGGGGACCATGCTGCCCGCCTTCCGGCTGGGGCTTGGCGGACCGCTCGGAAACGGGCGTCAATGGTCCCCATGGATTCACATGACGGATCTCTTGCGGGCGCACCGATTTGTTCTGGAGCATCCGGAGGTTTCCGGACCGGTTAATTTTGCGGCCCCGAATCCGGTCACCAATCGCGAGCTTGCCCAAACCCTCGGCAAGGTATTAAGTCGTCCGGCATTTTTCAAAGTGCCCGGCTTTGTCCTGCGAATGGCCTCCGGTGAACTCGGTGAAATGCTGCTGAACGGACAGCGGGCCTATCCGGCCAGACTCCTGGAAAAAGGGTTTGAATTTAAATACCCGGCGCTTGAACAGGCGCTTCGGGATGTATTGGCGTCTGAATAAGCGGGACCGAATTTAAAAGTAACTTCATTGAAGGAGGAGCAAATGGCGACACAGAAATTTTCCGTACCCAATATTTCCTGCGATCATTGCGTTAACACCATTCGCAACGAATTTAAAGAACTTGAAGGGATCAACCTCATGGACGGGGATGTGGCCAACAAGCAGATCACTGTGGAATATGAGGATCCGGCGACTGAGGAAAAGATACGGGAAAAATTAAAAGAGATCAATTACCCGGCGGAGTAAGCGCATGGCGAATCAGCGGGTAAGCCTGCCCGTTACCGGCATGACCTGTGCCAATTGCGCGGCCAACATCGAACGGAGTGTCAAGAAGCTCTCCGGCGTTTCCGGGGTTGAGGTGAACTTTGCCTCTGAGCAGCTGTCTGCGGATATTGATGACGAGCAGGTAAATATTGATGATGTCGTCGGGCGGGTGCAAAAAGCCGGCTACGGGGTGGCCACCGCCAGCCAGGAGCTGGCGGTCACGGGTATGACCTGCGCCAACTGTGTGGCTGCGGTGGAGCGGGTCCTGAATCAGAAAGTGCCCGGTGTGGTGTCTGCTTCGGTTAATTTCGGCACTGAAACGGCCAGCGTGGAATACCTGCCTTCGGTGACCAGCCCGGAGAAGATGGTGTCAGCCATCGAAAGGGCGGGTTACGGGGCATCGCCAATCGGCGGGGATTCAGCAGAGGATTCCGATGCGGCGGCCCGGGAGGCGGAGGTCCGGGATCAAACCCGGAAATTTTTGATCGGCGCGGCATTTACACTGCCCCTCTTTATTCTCTCCATGGGGCGGGATATGGGGTTTTTCGGCGCATGGGCCCACGGGGCGGCGGTTAACTGGCTTTTTCTGGTTCTCGCCACACCGGTTCAGTTTTATACCGGGTGGGATTACTATGTGGGCGGGTTCCGCAGCCTTCGGAACAAAAGCGCGAATATGGACGTTCTGGTCGCCATGGGGTCATCCGTGGCCTATTTTTATTCCCTTTTTGTGCTTTTATTTCCTCTGCTCGGGGATCATGTCTATTTTGAAACCGCCGCTGTGATCATTACCCTGATCAAGCTTGGCAAACTTTTGGAGGTTCGGGCCAAACGAAAGACCGGCGGCGCCATTCGGAATCTCCTGGGCCTGCAGCCCAATACGGCCAGTGTTTTTCGGGACGAGCAGGAAGTTGAGATTTCGATCGACCAGGTACAGATTGGCGATCTGGTCGTCGTTCGGCCGGGGGATCGCATCCCTGTGGACGGCCAGGTCCGGAGCGGCTCATCTGCTGTGGATGAATCCATGCTGACCGGTGAGCCGGTGCCGGTCGACAAAGCGGCCGGCGATCCGGTGACCGGTGGTACGATCAATCAAAACGGGATGCTGCGTTTTGAAGCCACGCGCGTGGGCAGGGATACCGTGCTGGCCCAGATCGTTGACCTGGTACAGAAGGCCCAGGGCAGCAAGGCGCCGATTCAGGCGGTGGCGGATCGGGTGGCAGCCTATTTCGTGCCCGCGGTGATCGGGGTGGCGGTGTTAACATTCATTATTTGGCTTTTGTTGACCGCCGCGTTTGTTCCCTCCATGATCCGGCTGGTGGCGGTTTTGGTGATCGCCTGTCCCTGCGCGCTTGGCCTTGCCACGCCCACGGCCATGATGGCGGGCATGGGAAAAGGGGCTGAAAAGGGGATTTTATTCAAAAGCAGCGAAATCCTGGAGACCGCCGCGCGGCTTAATACACTGGTGCTTGATAAGACCGGAACGCTAACGCGTGGCGAACCATCGGTATTTGATGTGCTGCCGGTTGCGGATAGCGTGGATTCGGCGGATACGCTATTGCAGATCGCCGCTTCAGTTGAGGCCGGCTCAGAACACCCGATCGGCCGGGCGATCGTGGCGGCTGCTCACGAAAAGGCCCTGGAAAAGCTTTCCGCAGAAAATTTTAAGGCTCATGGCGGCAGCGGGGTCGAGGCGGTTGTTGACGGAGCGCTGGTCAGAGTCGGCCGCCCGGACTGGCTGGAAAAAGAGAATATTGATTTTTCGCCGGTGGAAGATGATATCCGCTCACTTCAGGACAAGGGCCTTACAGTGATTTCCGTTATGCGGGAGAGCCAGCTGCTGGGTTTTATTTCCGTTGGTGATAAGCTAAAGCCGGATTCCCGGGAGGCAGTGGATCAGCTCCATGCCATGGGGCACCGGGTGCTCATGCTGACCGGCGACAACCCGGCGACAGCGCAGGCCATTGCCCGCCAGCTGGGCATTGATAACGTTGTCGCCGAGGTGCGGCCGGATGAAAAGGCCGCGCGCATTAAGGAGCTTCAATCTCCCGGCCAGCTTATCGGCATGGTGGGAGACGGCATTAATGACGCACCGGCCCTGGCCCAGGCGGATGTTGGGTTTGCCATTGGCTCCGGGACGGATGTGGCCATTGAAACAGCCGGCGTGATTTTAAGCAGCGGCAGTGTGACAGGGGTTCCGATTGCGGTTCGCTTGAGCCGCCGCACCATGCGTACCGTGCGCCAGAATCTGTTCTGGGCGTTCTGCTATAATGTGGTGCTGATTCCGGTGGCTGCCGGGATTCTGATGCCCTTTGCCTGGGCGCCGGCATTTCTGCAGCAGCTTCATCCCATGCTCGCCGCACTTGCTATGTCATTAAGCTCTATATCGGTGGTAACCAATAGTCTGATGCTTTATAAATGGAAAATATAGAATCGAAAGGAGGCCCAATATGAATTTGGATAAAGCTGTTTTTCGGATAGCCGGAATTATTATTCTGATCAGTGTGCTCCTGGCCGCGGTGCACACCAAATACTGGCTGATATTGACCGCTTTTGTGGCCGTCAATATGCTCCAGGCCACATATACCGCTTTCTGTCCGTCGGCCAAGGTGTTTAAAATATTTGGCATTAAGCCCGGCCGGATTTTTGATTGAGACTGGATTCGGTTTTAGTTATCGGGTTAAGGCACTAAGGCGCTAAGGCACTGAGTTTTTCCAACTGTAAGCCTTCAGCTGTACCTTCCCCTTTTGAAAGTGGCACTACCTCAACCCCCCTTTGAAAAAGGGGGGATTGGGGGGATTTGTATTGGGCATGATCAAAAATCCCCCTAAATCCCCCTTTGCAAAGGGGGACTTAAAGGAAATCGCCCTTTTTTATAAGCCTTTTCCAAAGCCCAAAGTGCTGCGGGGAAAAAGGAACAATAGGTTTCAGGTCTCAGGAAATATTATACGAACGAGCCAAAATTCTTGTAAGCCTGAACGCTGAACACTGAAACCTGAACACTTTAATTTTACACCTAATACCTAATACCTAATACCTAATACCCAAAACCCAAAACCTAATACCTGTGAAGTTCTTTAGAAAGGAGAACACTGGTTGTCAGAACAAGACATGAGCGGTCTGGTGATTTACTCCATGGATGGGTGTCCTTTCTGCCAGAAGGCCAAGGGCTTTCTGGCGGAAAAGGGAATTGCCTATACGGAAATACCGGTGGCACCGGGATCAGATGCCTGGGAGGAGATGAAGCGGGTCGCGGGCAGTGAGTATACCCCGCAGATTTTAATTAATGGCGATCCCATCGGCGGATATGCTGATTTGGTCAATCTCTATACCACCGGTGAGGTGACGGAGCGCCTGGGGCTGTCCCCGGCCGGAGAGCCGGTTGAACTCTATGATGTGATTATTATCGGCGGCGGGCCGGCCGGTTTAAATGCCGCCCTGTACGCGGCCCGAAAAGTTTTAAAGATCCTGCTAATCACCAAGGATATCGGCGGCCAGTTGCGGGATACCTGGGAAATCGACAACTACCTGGGCTATTCCGGCGAGGCGCTTGAGCTGATTGAAAAATTCGAATCCCACGTGGATAACTATGATATTCAAAAACGGGTGGGCAGCAAAGTCGACTCTCTGGATCTCACCGGCCGGATCAAATCCGTTAAAACCGATGACGGCGAAACATGCTATGCCAAAACCGTGATCCTCGCCATGGGCAAGCGCCCAAAGACCCTGAATGTTCCCGGCGAAACCGATTTTCTGGGTCGCGGCGTGGCCTATTGCTCCACCTGCGATGCCCCGTTTTACACGGATGCCAATGTCGCGGTCATTGGCGGCGGCAATTCCGCCCTTGAGGCGGTGATCGATCTGGACAAAGTGGCCCGCCGGGTTTATATGGTCTCCCTTACCGAACTGACCGGTGATCCGATTCTGCAGAACCGGGTGCGGACCTTTTCCAAAGTGCATCTCTATACGCGCCACAATACGACCCGGATCATCGGGGAGGAAAGCGTTGGGGGCATTGAAATTAAATCCCTGGACACCGGGGAAAAGACCCGGCTCGATGTGGAAGGCGTATTTGTGGAGATCGGTTTGCTCTCCAATTCAAAGCTGATTATCGGAACGCTTTTGACCAATCAGATGGGCGAGATCATCGTGGACAATGAGTGCCGGACCGGCATCCCCGGGGTGTTCGCCTGCGGAGATGTGACCAGCGTGCCGTTTAAACAGGTCACCATTGCTGCCGGCGAGGGCGCCAAAGCCGCCCTTGCCGCCTATAACTATTTGCTTACCGAGCGCTGAATGAGTTTGCCTGAAATGAAAGACCGGCTGGAGGGGCTTTATGAAAAGTTCAATCAGCGGTCGTATGTGCATCCCGACCCCTTGGAATGCGTCTATGAATATGATGATCCGGCGGATCGCGAGATCGCGGCATTAATCGCCGCATCCCTGGCATACGGTCAGGTGCGCCAGATTTTAAAAAGCGTCTCAGATGTGCTTTCCCGCATGGGGCCGTCGCCGTACGCCTATTTAATGGATGAGCGCGCCGGCCGGATTCAGTCGGATATGGCCGGGTTTGTGCATCGCTTTGCCCGGGGGGCTCACGTGGCCGCCCTTTTAACCGGAATCCGGAAAACCCTTAAGCAGCACGGTTCCCTTCAGCAATCTTTCAGAGTCTGCCTTGCAGATGATGAGCCAACCATTTGGCCGGCGCTCTGCCGGTTTGCCGAAACCCTTCGCCATGGCAGTACCTGTGGTACTCCCGGTCATTTGCTGGCCTGCCCGGAGAAGGGCTCGGCCTGCAAGCGGCTGAATCTGTTTCTGCGCTGGATGGTTCGTAAAGATCAGGTGGATCCCGGCGGATGGCCGGATGTGCCCGCTTCCATGCTCATAATCCCGCTGGATACGCATATGTTTAGGATCTGCCGAAAACTCGGCCTGACCGCGCGCAATCAGCCCAATATGCGCACAGCCATTGAGATTACGGAAGCCTTCCGCCAATGGGCGCCTCAGGATCCGGTTAAATATGATTTCACTCTGAGCCGCTTCGGCATCCGCAAGGATCTGGCCGGGCAGGCGGATGAATATTTTGCATAGCCCGGAATTTTTTATTGACCCATACTGAAACCGGTGTTACTTACTTCTGTTAATTCAAATGCCATAAATGTGGGGATGTAGCTCAGATGGGAGAGCGCGGCGTTCGCAACGCCGAGGTCAGGGGTTCGATCCCCCTCATCTCCACCATTGCCGCAAACCGCAGCCTGCCGCAGGCATCACTTGATAAAACCTTTATCCAAGGATGCCGCAAATAATCGGAGACCTTGAAATGCCCCGCAGTGCGGAAATAGAAAGAAAGACCAAGGAAACCCAGATTCTGGCCAAGCTTGATGTGGACGGCTCCGGGAAAAACGAGATCAGCACGGGGATTCCGTTTTTCGATCATATGCTGGACTTGTTCTCTGTTCATGGGTTTTTTGATCTCACGCTGAAAGCCACAGGCGATGTGGCGGTTGATTATCATCATACGGTGGAGGATGTGGGCATTGTGCTTGGGGATGCCATCCGCGAGTCTCTGGGCGAGCGAAAAGGCATCCGGAGATACGGCCATGCCGTGACCCCCATGGATGATACGCTGGCTGAGGTTACCATTGATCTCTCCAATCGGCCCTATCTGGCCTATCATCTGCCGGATGCGTTTCAGCCGAAATTTGCGGATTTGGCAACCGAGTTTTTCCGCTCCATAGCCAATCATGCGGGAATGAATCTGCATGTCAACGTGCGCTACGGGCATAACGATCACCACGTCACCGAGGCGATCTTCAAGTCCTTCGGCCGGGCGCTGGATCAGGCGGTATCTCTGGATGAACGCATTTCCCGGGTACACTCCACCAAGGGAACTATTTAAATCTTTCCGGGTAGAAAACCATGATCATTATTCCGGCAATTGATATCAAAGGCGGCCGCTGTGTCCGTCTGGCACAGGGCCGCATGGATGAAGAGACGGTCTATTCGGATGATCCGGCCGCAATGGCGATGCGCTGGGAAAAAGACGGCGCGGGTCGTCTGCATGTGGTGGATCTTGACGGGGCGATTGAAAAAAAGCCCAAAAACCTGCCGCAGATTCGCGCCATTATTGATGCCGTGGAGATTCCGGTTCAGGTCGGGGGCGGCATCCGTGATATGGAGACCCTCCGCATGTATCTGGAAAGCGGCGTGGACCGGGTGGTTATCGGCACCGAGGCCATCCGTAACCCGGATCTGGTCAGGCAGGCCTGTCAGGCTTACCCGGATCGGATCGTTGTGGGCATTGATGCAAGAGGCGGCCGGGTGGCCATTGAAGGCTGGACGGAAACCACCGACGCAAGTGCCGTGGAACTGGCCCGACAGTTTGAGCACAGCGGGGTAGCGGCGATTAATTTTACCGATATCGAGCGCGACGGCATGCGTACCGGGCCGAATATTAAAGAAACCCGCCGGCTGGCCGAGTCCGTGTCGATTCCTGTGGTCGCATCCGGCGGGGTTTCATCTCTGGATGATATCAAAGCCCTGCTGCCGCTGGCCTCCGCCGGGGTGGTCGGGGTAATCGTCGGCAAAGCCCTGTATGACGGCAATGTGGATTTGCCTGCCGCAGTAAGGCTTGTAAACGGGGCTTCTAAGTAAATTAATCGTACTCAGTCCCGCGCGAGCGGGACGGTTCTCGTACTCGTAATCGTACTCGAAAAAATCAAAAGCCGATTACGAGTACGAGCACGAGTACGAGTACGAATCAGCAGAGATTGAATTTTTAACAAATTTATATCATTAAGTTAT
>JBKHAE010000044.1:0-27882 GCA_046543065.1 Desulfobacterales bacterium
ATTGTTTATATTTTCAAAAGCTTTTACAAGTCCAACCGTTATTTGCTGTCATAGCGAAAAAAAATTTGACATATATTCATAATCCGATAGAATTATTTGATTAATCTTAGATTGCGATACCATTTTTAAGAGAGGGTTTATATGATATCACTTGATTTTTCTAAAATGGGCGGGCTGGCACCGGCCATTGTGCAGGATTACGACACCGGCGAGGTCCTGATGCTGGCCTTTATGAATCAAGCCGCCTGGGAGGCCACCCTGGAGACCGGCAAAGCCACGTATTACAGCCGGTCCCGGGACAAACTGTGGGTCAAGGGCGAGAGCTCCGGCCATGTCCAGCTGGTTAAAGAGGTCCGGGTGGACTGTGATGACGATACGATTCTTTTAAAGGTTGAGCAGCTGGGCGGGGCAGCCTGCCATCTGGGCTATAAAAGCTGTTTTTTCCGCAAAGTCAGCAACGGTAAACTTGAAATAACTGAAAACCGGGTGTTTAACCCCGACGAGGTATATAAAAAATGAGCGAACAACTCAAACTCGGCATCCCCAAAGGCAGTCTGCAAAACTCCACGCTTGAACTGTTCAAACGCTCCGGCTGGAAAATTTCCGTTAACGGGCGCAGTTATTTTCCGGAAATAAACGACGGGGATATCAACTGTGCGCTCTGCCGCGCCCAGGAAATGTCCATTAACGTGGAAAACGGCACCCTGGATGCCGGGCTTACCGGCAAAGACTGGATTGCGGAGAATGAGTCCGATGTCCATGTGGTGGCAGACCTGGTCTATTCCAAAGTCAGCGCCCGGCCGGCCCGCTGGGTGGTGGCCGTGGCCTATGATTCCCCGGTCAAAACCATTGAAGACCTGCATGGCAAAAAGGTCTCCACCGAACTCCTGAATTACACGAGGCGCTATTTCGCGGAAAAGGGCATTGATGTTAAGGTGGAGTTTTCCTGGGGCGCCACGGAAGCCAAAGTGGTCTCCGGCCTGGCAGACGCGATTGTGGAAATCACTGAGACCGAGAGTACCATAAAAGCCCACGGTCTGCGGGTGATCCATGAAATGATGCAGACCAACACCCAGTTCATCGCAAACCACGAAGCCTGGAAGAACCCTAAAAAACGGGAAAAAATCGAGCAGATCGTGATGCTGTTAAAAGGCGCGCTGGTGGCTGAAAAACTGGTGGGCATCAAAATGAATGTGCCCGAAGCCCAGCTCGGAACGATTGTCTCCCTGCTGCCCAGCCTGAATGCGCCCACTGTGGCTTCGCTCTACAATACCAGCTGGTTTTCCGTTGAAACGGTGATAACCTCGGACAAGGTGCGGGATCTGATACCGGCACTGCTCAAAAACGGGGCGGAAGGCATTATTGAGTATCCCCTGAACAAAGTGATTTGATGCAGGTCAAATCAGCAGATTTTATTAAAAGTGCGGTCAAACCGGATCAATACCCGCCTGAAGGCCCGCCGGAAATCGCTTTCGCGGGCCGCTCCAATGTGGGTAAATCCTCGCTGATAAACATCCTGTTAAACCGCAAAAATCTGGTCAAAACCAGCTCTACCCCGGGCCGGACCCAGCTGCTCAATTTTTTTGATATCAACGGCAATACCGTGTTCGTTGACCTGCCCGGATACGGCTATGCCAAGGTGCCGGCGCGAATCAAAAAAAACTGGGGGCCGATGGTGGAAAAATTCCTGGCTACCCGGAAAACCCTGAAAGGTGTGGTGCTGATTTTAGATATCCGGCGCACCCCGCAGGCCGAGGAAAGCGATTTCATCGACTGGCTGCTGGATAACCGAATACCGGTCATTCTGGTGCTGACCAAGGCGGATAAACTGGCTAAAAATAAGCGCATCAAGCAGATGCAGGCGATCGCCGGGGAGCTGGGCATTACCCCGGACGATTTGATCTGTTTTTCCGCCAAAAGCCGCATGGGCTTAAGCGACGTATGGGCGGCCATTGACCATCTGCTGGCGGAGTAAACCTTCATGTCAGACCAAACATCGACATACCAGGGATTTAAATCCGGCTTTATCGCTATCACCGGTGCGCCGAATGTAGGCAAATCCACGCTTTTAAACACCCTGATCGGCAAAAAAATTTCCATCACCTCGGAAAAGCCCCAGACCACCCGAAACCGCATCGCCGGCATCGCCCATCGCGACGGCGCCCAGCTGATTTTTCTCGACACGCCCGGGATTCACCTGACCCACAAGACATTCAACCAAAAAATGGTGGATGTGGCCTTCTCCGCCATTAATGATGTGGATCTGCTGCTGTTGGTGGCGGATGCGGCCAAGCCGGACAAAAAATCGGAAAACATGATTCTGGAGAGGCTGCAGCAGAACCGGAAACGGCCGGTGGTGCTGGCGCTCAACAAAATCGACCGGGTGAAAAAGCCGGATCTCTTGCCGCTGATTGACAAATGGCAGCAGAGCTATCCATTTGAGGCCATTTACCCGGTTTCCGCCAAAGAAGGCACCCAGGTCCAAGACATGCTGGCTGCCCTGGAAGAGCTGCTCCCCGAGGGGCCGCCCTATTATCCGCCGGATATGGTGACCGATGTCCCGGAGGAATTCATCCTCTCCGAGATTGTCCGGGAAAAGGCGTTTCAGCTGACCGAAGAGGAAATCCCATTCTCTACGGCGGTCTCCATTGATATGATTGAAGAAGATGAAGAGACCGATCTGGTCTATGTATATGCCAAAATCCATGTGGAACGCGACTCCCAGAAAAAGATCCTCATCGGCAAACACGGCAGCAAAATCCGGGAAATCGGCAAGGCCGCCCGTCTGGAGATGAAGCGTTTGATGGGGATGCCGGTTTATCTTAAACTTTTTATCCGGGTGGATAAAAACTGGAGCCGGGATGCAAGGGCCATGCGCCGGCTGGGATACTGATACCTGAGACAAGATGATTCTTTCCTACCATCCGTGTTTTGTGGGTGATGAAAACCGGCTTTGCGCAGGCCGGCAGCCGGATCAGACGGATCTTGACGTCATCTCCCGCGCGGATGCCTTGATTCTGCCCCAGGGAACGCCCCGGCGCCTCTATGAAATGGGCCGGCAGACCTGCCCCAGCGTATTTCCCAACTATGATATGCGGTTTAAATACCCGGACAAATCCGGCCAGATCCGGCTCTTCCGGAAAATCGGCGCTAAGCATCCGCAAACCCGGATATTTGAAAGTATAAGCCAATACCCCCATAACGGGGGCAGACCGAATCTGCCGCCGGAATTTTCCTATCCCTGCATATTCAAATTCGACTGGGGCGGGGAAAGCGACTCCATCATCTTATTAAAGGCCCCGGAAGACCTGGCGGATGTCCTTAAAAAAGCGGCGCAATATGAAAAAACCGGGCAGCGGAGATTTCTTCTGCAGACCTTCATCCCCTCAGCCAGCCGCTCGCTTCGGGTTGTGGTGATTGACCGAAAAATGGTATCCTACTGGAAAACCCAGGAGAATCCGGAAAGTGTGTTTGCCGGGGTGAGCAAGGGCGCCCGCATTGATGCGGCATCTGATCCGGATCTGCAAGCGCTCGGCAAGGCAGCGGTTGAGGCCGTGTGCCGGCGGACGGGAATTGATCTGGCCGGATTTGATCTCTTGTTTCCGAGCAACGTATCCAAGCCACAGCCGTTTTTCCTGGAGATCAACTACTTTTTCGGCCGCAAGGGGCTGGGCGGGTCAGAACAATTTTATCAGCTGTTAACCCGTGAAATTTATCATTGGCTGGATCGTAATTTAAAAAAATATGAACAAATTCGAAAATTTAGATAAAGACGCGCATATCCGGCGTGAAAAGAACAAGGCACGGGAGCTTCGTAATACCCAGTGGTGGAAACGCCAGTGCGCCAAAGGCCTCTGTCACTACTGCGGCCGCCAATTTGCGCCCAAAGAACTGACCATGGACCATCTGGTCCCCCTTTCCCGCGGCGGTAAATCCACCAAGGGCAATGTAGTGCCCTGCTGCAAGGACTGCAATACCCGAAAAAAAATGAAACTGCCCATGGAGTGGGACGATTAATTTTTTGCGAAGCCGTCAACTTTAATCCTTGACATCCCCCTGCCGAAACCTTATTTTTTATTATTAAAATTGAGCATATGCTCAGAAACTCTTTCTCAACCCATCGAAATTTCAACAGATCTATATGATCCATATAATAAGGAGAGCTCCTATGGTAATCGCTGTTGCCAGCGGCAAAGGCGGCACCGGGAAAACCACGATTGCGACCAATCTCGCCGCATCTGTAGATGGCAACGTCCGGTACCTCGACTGTGATGTGGAAGAACCGAACGCCCATATATTCCTGAAGCCGACCGATGTTGAAAGTGAAACCGTAACCCTGCCCATTCCCGAGGTGGATCAGTCCAAATGCGATCTTTGCGGCATATGTGACGAACTCTGCCAGTTCTCCGCCATCACAGTGATGGGCGACTATGTCATGACCTTTCCGGAGATGTGTCATGGCTGCAAAGGCTGCATGATGGCCTGCCCCACCGGCGCCATCAGCGAGGCCAAGCGCGAGCTGGGGGTCATGGAAAAGGGCCGGTCCGGCCACATTGATTTCTACCACGGATCGCTCCGGGTGGGCGAAGCCATGTCTCCGCCACTCATCGAACGGGTCAAGGAACAGATCAGTCCTGATGCGTTAAATATCATTGACGCCCCGCCCGGCACCTCCTGCCCGGTGATTGCGGCCATCAAGGCGGCGGATTATCTGCTTCTGGTTACCGAGCCCACGCCGTTCGGCCTAAACGATCTGAAGCTGGCTGTTGAAACCGCCCGGTTGATGAAAATTCCCTTCGGCATCGTCATTAACCGCTCAGATGTGGGCGACGGCCGCACGGCTGAATATGCGGCAGCGGAAAACATCCCCATTCTGATGGAAATCCCGGATAAGCGGAAAATCGCCGAGGCTTACTCAAACGGCATTTTAATGGTGGAGGCCCTGCCGGAGATGAAGGAAAAATTCCAGGCGCTTTATCAAAATGTGCGGGAGCGAATCACGGAAGCAGAATAATTGATTTTAAAACTTTCAAATAAAAGAGATTTTTGATAGATATGAAAGAGTTAACGATTATCAGCGGAAAAGGCGGAACCGGCAAGACGAGCCTGACGGCCTCATTTGCCGCGCTTGCGGAAAACAAGGTGATGGTGGATGCGGACGTGGATGCCGCGGACATGGATCTCATATTAACCCCCTCGGTTAAGCATGAAGAGGATTTCAAAGGCGGTCATTATGCCGTCATCAGAAAAGATCTGTGCACGGAATGCGGGGAATGCCGGGAACGCTGCCAGTACGGGGCCATCAGCGAAGACTACGTCATTGATAAAATCGACTGCGAAGGCTGCGGGGTATGCGTTCACTTCTGCCCGGTGGATGCCATTGAATTTCCGCAGCGGACCTGCGGCAAATGGTATATCTCAGATACCCGGCACGGCCCCATGATCCATGCCAAACTGGGGATTGCCGAGGAAAACTCCGGCCTGCTGGTCTCCCTTCTGCGCCAGAAGGCCAGGGAAATGGCGGAAGAGAAGGGCCTGGATAAAATTATTGTTGACGGCCCGCCGGGCATCGGCTGTCCCGTGATAGCCTCGGTGGCCAACTCCAACGGCGTGCTGATCATCACCGAACCCACGCTCTCCGGCACCCATGATATGGAACGCGTCCATCAGCTCGCAGAGTTTTTAAATGTACCGACCATGCTCTGCATCAATAAATACGATTTAAACCCCGGGATCAGTGAAAAAATGCAGGCCTACGCCAAAACCCATAACATTGTATTTGTCGGTGCCATCCCCTATGATCGGGATATGACCAAAGCCATGGTCGAGCAGAAATCCCTGGTGGAATATTCGGACGGCGCCGCGTCCCGGGCGGTTACATCCATATGGGAAGAGGTCTCTGATGTCGTTTTCCCAAAAAATTCGGGCAACAATTAAAACGCCGTTAACCAGCCCCTAAATGCGGGGACTGCCATATGAACGAAGCCATAAAAACCATCATGGACGGTGACACCGTATAATCCCATGAACATATTAAGGAGGTTAAAACATACCTGATGAAAATCGCTGTGACATCTAACGGTAAAGATTTAAGCGCTGATGTGGACCCCCGATTCGGCCGGGCCGCCAATTTTATTATTGTGGACCCGGATTCGATGGAATACAAGGCGGTGGAGAACACTCAGAATATGAGCCTGCCGCAGGGCGCCGGCATTCAGGCCGGCAAAACCGTTGTTGAAAACAAGGTGGATGTGGTACTGACCGGCAACTGCGGGCCCAAGGCCTTCAAAGTGCTCGAGGCGGCGGGTGTCAAAGTCGTCGTCAATGTCAGCGGTACGGTTGAAGAAGTGGTAAAACAGTTCAAAAGCGGTGAAATCGGCAGCTACGCCAAAACCCCCAATGTTGATGGACATTGGATGTAAACCCATAAGGAGGAAGAATAAACAATGAAAATCGCCATACCCCTTGCCGAGGGAAAACTGGCCATGCATTTCGGACATTCCAAAGAGTTTGCGATTATCGAGATAAACGGCTCGGAGATCAAAAATAAACAAATCCTTGAACCGCCGCCGCATGAACCCGGTGTCCTGCCGAAATGGCTGAATGATCGAAACGTCGATGTAGTAATTGCCGGCGGGATGGGCGGACGCGCCCTGCAGCTGTTCGCCCAGCAGGGCATCAAGGTGCTGACCGGCGCCCCGGCGCTTTCGCCGGAAGAGCTCGTCTCCCAATATATGGCAAACACCCTGCAAACCGGGGATAACGTATGTGACCATTAGCCCTTGAATTTCAAATCCATGCGGGCGCATCTCAGGTGCGCCCGCTCTTTACTCCGTTGGAATCCCTATGCTTATTCTCTTCTATATACTCATCGGCCTGATCCTTTTAATCGCCGCCTTTATTGCGGCCAAAACCCTTCAGTTAAAATCCGGCAGAGAACGTGTCGACCAGGAAATTGCCTCGGCAAAGCTCCATGAGCTAACGCCGTTCGGCAGCGTTGAAACACTCTCGATCCTCCCGCTGGTCGATTTTTATGCCGCCCGGCCGGATCTTAAAACAGAGGCCGGCGTGTCCTATCTGGTTTCCGCGGATGACACGAAAATTCTTCTGGATGTGGGGTTTAACGCCAAAAAAGAGACCCCCTCGCCGCTTATGCACAATATGGAAGCGCTTGGGGTGTCGCCGCAGGAGCTGGACATGATTTTTATCAGCCACGCCCATCTGGATCATTTGGGCGGCATGGCGGATCAGAAACAGAAGACCTTCAGCTTTTCCCGATCTGCGGTGGATGTGCCTGAAATTCCGGTATATACGCCGGTTTCTTTGACCCCCTCAAAACGAAATCCCAAACCCGTCCCCCATCTGGTAAGCGAGCCGACCGTATTGAAAGCAGGCATTGCCAGCATCGGCCCGATCCCCCGGTTTCTGTTTTTAATGGGCTACACCCTGGAGCATGCGCTTGCCGTCAATGTGGCCGGCAAAGGGATTGTGCTCATCATCGGATGCGGCCATCAGACCATTGAACGAATTATTGACAGGGCCCAGGCCCTGTTTAAAGAGCCGATCCATGCCATTATCGGCGGACTCCATTATCCGGTCCATGGCGGCCGGATCAAACTCGGGCCAATCAACATCCAGCGCATTGTGGGTTCAGACAAGCCTCCGTGGCAAGGCATTTGCGAGGCGGATGTCAAAAGCGCCATCTCTGCAATCCAGCGCGTATCCCCGGCGCTGGTCTCCCTTTCGCCCCATGACAGCTCAGACTGGACCATCGATCAGTTCCGGCAGGCCTTCGGCGAGCGGTACGTGGATCTTAAGGCGGGAGAAGAAATCCGGATTTAAGGCAGATGCAGTTAAATTGGAATTCCCGGGCTTACGCCGCCCGTTTGGCGTCTATCATCTCAAGCAGTGCCTCAAGCCGGGTAAAGGTGCTTTCCTTGCTGTATTTCCGTACATCGGCATGATCCACGTCAATCATAACAGATGGAATCCCCAACTCTTCGGTCATGATTTGCTGCTGGTCCATCTGGCTTACTGAATAGGGTTTGCAGGATCGATTGCTGGCAAAAACGATGCCGTCAATCTCTAATTTTTTTACTGCCTCGCGCATGGCCTGGCTCCGCAGATTCATGCCATGGGGGCACACATAGCTGTTCTGGGTGCGGGCCATATATTTCAGCGGATCATCGTCATCACATTGATACAAATCAAAACTCCCCTCAACGGTGCCGATGCAGGACGTATAGGTGGCCCCGATGATATTTGCCCCGAATGCCGCAAGACTGGCGGACATGTCACGTAGCTGGTGCCAGGGCGCGATATTGTCCCAGAACAGGCGGTAGCGCTCATTCGGCACCGGGAAATCCCCGGCCTGGACCCGCGCCTCGGTTTCATCGGCAAGGAGCTCATAATGGGATTCAAAAACCGGCGTGCCCCGCATGAGCAGAAACGGGGCCATCTGCACAAATGAATCAAATGCGGTGATCCCGGAAGGCCGGTGCCGGGCATAGCTTAAGAACCGCTTCCAATGGGAAATCCCCTGATGGGTATGGCCCATGGCCTGGTGCACCTTTTCCCGGTCAAACCTCTGTCCGGAAAGCTTTTCAATGGTTTGGATCAAATCATTGAACTGCCGGATGATATAATTCCGGTCCTTTTCCTTCTGCGGCGTGTAGCAGAAGGGCACATCCAGGATAAAATGGGGAACGCCCCACTCCCGGTGATGCACGTCAAACCACTTGGCAAGAAGCGCACAGTTATTGGTGTTTGATACCAAAAGGTCCGGCTTGGGCAGGCCAAACGCCGGGGAGTCCTTGCCACCGTCCGCCGCGCAGCCGATATCGATCCGGGCGTATGAGCAAAGATCCATGGAATAGCCAATCCGCTCGGCCTTTTCACATTGAATCGCGCCCACGCCCTTTCCGGCGTTCATGGCCGCATGGCTTTCCGGCACAGCGCAGACCACATTTTCAAACCCGGAGAAGAGTTCAGCCGGCACATTGATTGCAATCCATACCACAAACGCCCCTTGGGCCGACCGGGTGTGAAGATCCATATAGCTGTCCCGCATAATTTTGCTCAAATGCGTGCCCGCGTCGGTTTTGCTTATGTCTGACATGGGGTCTCCGTAAATCAGGTATTAGGTGTTGGGTGTTAGGTATTAGGAACGGAATTCAGCATTTCGGCAAAAGCCTCAATTCTGGCGGTCTGCTGGGCGGTCTGGGCGTCATCGCCTGTCGCCGCTTCGACCATGAGCGTCTGAATCCCCTGCTCCCGCAACTTTTTTTCCAGATAGGGAAACTCAAAATACTCATACTCGCAAAATTTTTCGCCCACAAACACCACGCCCGCAGCCCCGGTTTTCCGGCACTTCTCCAGCAGGGCGGAAAGACGGCGGTCTCCGGTATAAAGCAGGGTGGGACAGGGATAATGATTGATGTAGAAATCCCGGTAATAGGCCGCCGGATCGGCATCCGCCGGCGGCATGGCCGCGTATGTCCGGTGCAGCGAAGCGATGTCATTTCCCACAATCCGCAAACCGGATGCCTCGATGGCGGCGATGACGGAGTCCGGCGGCGGCAGAATGCCGCTTAATATGACCCCCGGTTTATCCGGATGCACTGTATCCGGGACCTGTTTTTCCGGCCAATCGGCCGGAATCTCGGCATTAGGCCCCGACGGTATGGCCCAGGCAAGGTGCAGGGTTTTGGCAAACGACTGAAAATCGAGTCTTCCCTGCGCCACCGCCGCTTCAGCTGCCAGGGAAATCCCGCGAAGCTTTTCCAACCGGGCAATGCTTTTTTGAAACGCATCCGAACTGAAATGGCAATCAAATGTCTTTTCAAGATCCGCAATCAGACCGTTGATCTCATTTTCCAGATACTCGCCGGCATCGGTCTGATGCGGCGGGGTCATGGGCACATGGATATGAAAAAACGGCACCTGCCGGCCGGCCTGATTCAGGCCTCTTTGGATAATTTCCGGGAGATTGCGCAGCGTATCGCAAGCATTGTACATGAACAGGCCATCCACCAGGCCGCCCGCCTCGGAGAACAGAAACTCGGTCATGCGCCGGGCCACCGAGCAGGTATAGGTCTGGAGATGCCTGTCGCTTTGCGGGGTTTGATCGAAATCGGTGCGAGAGCCCCAAAGGACCGCCGGTATCAAATCCAGGCTTTGAAAAAGCGCAAGGGGCGGATACAAAGGAAAACACCCGATGACCGGCCGGCCCGCATTTTTTAATTCCTTTATATGGTCAATCATATATACGCCGCGATCCTTGTATTTAAAACTTTCTGCGAAGCCGTCAATCTTTTTCAACTCTCCAGCTGGCGATACAGGGTCCTTCGGCTAACCCCCAGAATAGCGGCTGCCCGTCTTTTGTTGCCATCCACCTTTGCAAGCACATGGGCGATATATTGTTTTTCCAATTCCTGCAGGGTGGGCAGCATTTCATGGTCTTTGATCAAATCCGCTGCCATCCCGCCGGAAGCCGCCCCGGGCATTTCACAAGCGGCATTGACGCACTGCCGTATGCGGGTGGGCAGATGCTCCACCCCCAGCTGCGAACCATGGCAGAAGGTGACCGCCCGCTCAATCACATTTTGGAGCTCTCTGACATTTCCGGGAAAAGAGTAACTGGAGAGCTGCTCAACAGCATCTGACGTAAGCCCCTGAATTTCTTTTCCCATCTGAAGGCAGTAACGGTTTAAAAAATGGGCCGCCAGCAGGGGAATGTCATCTTTTCGCTCCCGCAGGGGCGGGACCCGGATGCTGAAGGTTTCCAGGCGATAAAACAGATCCTGACGGAACTTGCCCGACTCCATCAGGCTTTCCAGGTCCTGATTGGTGGCGCAGATGATTCTGACATCCACCTGCTGCTCCTTGTTGCTGCCAACCGGCCGGAAAGATCCGTCCTGGAGCACCCGCAGCAGCTTGGATTGAAGGCTATACGGCATTTCACCGATTTCATCGAGCAGAAGCGAGCCCTGATGGGTCTGCTGAAAAAGGCCCGGCCGTTTCTTTACAGCGCCGGTAAACGCCCCTGCTTCATGGCCGAAGAATTCGCTTTCCAAAAGATCCGCGGGTATGCCGGCGCAATTTACAGCAAGAAACGGCGATTTAGAGCGGGGGCTTAAATCATGCAGGGCATTGGCCACCAGCTCCTTGCCCACGCCGCTTTCTCCCCGGATCAATGCGGGGCCCTGGGCGGCGGCAATTTCCTGCAGCTGATCAAACATAACCCGCATTGCCCGACTCCTGCCAATCATGCCGCAGAACGCATCCCGGGCCATCAGCTCTCTGAACCGCTGCACCTCCTGCTTCAGCCGGCGATGCCGCAATACCCGCTCCGTACTGAGCCTTAAATGCTCAAGATCCAGCGGCTTGGCCAAAAAATCATCCGCCCCGGACTTAAGCGCCTCAACAGCCTGGGGGATACTGCCGAAAGCGGTGATAATCAGAAAACCCGGCTGAACATGGAGATCCCTGGCCTCGGCCAGCAGACTCATGCCATCTGCGCCGGGCAGCTTCAGGTCGCTGATAACCAGATCCGGCTCCCATGATTTAAGATGCTCTCCGGCCGCTTCTGCAGAGTCCACGGATTTTACCCGGTAACCCGCCTCTTCAAGTTCCTCGCAGAGAAGCTGGGCCAGATCCGCATCATCTTCAGCGACAAGTATTCGTTCCATGGGGATTTTTCTATATTTCGTTGGTATGGATTCAGCCATTTTCTTCTCCCTGCCTCGACTGAGCTTTATCCGGTTGTCCCGGCAGCACAATCCGAAAACAGGCCCCGCCCATTTCCGAATTCATAACCTCAATGATGCCATCATGCTCCTGGATGATGCCGTGCACAACCGAAAGCCCCATGCCGGTATTAGCTGCATTTTTTCGGGTACTGAAAAAGGGCTCGAATATTCGCGACCGGATATCCTCGGCAATGCCCGGGCCATTATCCGCAACCTCAAAAATGACCTCCTGATTCGGCCCCGGCTTCCAGCTCAGGCGAACCCGACTCGTTTGCCCGGCCTGCGCCGCATTGCGCAGCAAATTAATCAGCGCCTGCTCAAAGCGCAATGGATCGACAAAAATCCATGGATCCGAAACCGGCCCTTCTGTAAAAATTTCCACGCGACCGCCCATTTCCTTTTTTACGATTGCAATCGCTGTACCAGTCAGCTGGGCGGCCCGGGCCCACCGTTTTTCGCGCTTGGTCCCTTTCCCGAAATCAAGCAGCTGCCTGACAATATCATTCATGCGCTGAACCTGCTGCCGAATATCCTGGAGATTTTTTCCATGATTCGCCTCAATCTCTTCACTCCGAAGACAGCGCTGGGCTTTTCCGTCTATCAGCGACAGGGGCGCCCCGAGTTCATGGGCCACACCGGCGGCAAGCTGCCCGATGGCGGCCATTTTTTCGCTCTGCCGCAGCTTATGCTCAAGCGCCTCCTGTTGCTGCCGCCTCTCTGCCACCTCTTTTTCAGACCTGTCCAGGCTGTCAAGCATCCCGTTTAAGGAGCGGGCAAGAGCGGCAATCTCCTTCGGTCCTGACAATTCAGCCCTATGGGTGCGTTCCCCCTCCTGAACCCTGGCCATGCTGCGGCTCAGCTTTGTAAAATACCGGCCTGCCGCCCGGTGGAAGCCCAGCAGAACAAAGCCGGAGATAAAAAGCCCCGCCCCAGCCAGTACCGCCGCAACCAGTATGCGAAGACCATGGATATAATTTTCAAAATCGCTTTCCTTTCGGGTTATCTGCAGCAGACCGCTGCTTTTTCCTGACGTATCGAAGAGCGGGACAAAATAGGAATAGACCCGGCGGCCCTGGATTTTTTCATACTGCCCCGTGCGTTCTCCGCCCTTGACCACCTCCCTGAGATCCTTTTGCTGTTGTTCGGGCTCAACCGCCCCAACCGCGGCTATCCGCTCGCCTTCGGCGTCATAAATATATGCTCCGTATACCCTTCCGATGCGAAAAACGGACTCTAACGCCTGACTGACACTGCCAAAACGATCCTTTTCCAGGCTATAGCTAACCGGCAGCCGAATCGCCCGGGCCACGAGCTGAACATCCCCCTGAAGCCGCTGCTCAACAATATGCTCCATTGCCCGCAGGCCGAAATACGTGGCCGCAGCCATAGCAATCAGCAAGGGAACGATCACATTGATAATCAATACCGCCCGCAGGCTGAAACGATCCAAAATTTTATTCAGCACGCGCTATCCTCCTTTGCCAAAAATATACATGTAACCTTTTGACACATCCAGCATGAATAAATCAATCCTATCGAGAATAAAACAAATCAACTTAAAATTAGAATGTTATATCGACATTCGCCCTTAAGACATTTCTGGCATAAACTATGCATCGCTATCAATAAGCCTTTTAATAATTTTATTTTACCATTTTCACTATAAATTCAAAACATGAGTCGAGCTGTAAGCGTGAATGCAAAAACCATACAAAAAAAAAGTGTGGGATTTAAATTAGCTTTTTTGCTCCTCTTCATCTGCTTTGCCGTCTGCATCCCGGTTTTGTCCGCGCAGCAGGAGGAGAGGGCGGGCGAGCGGGAACAAAACCTGAGGGGACAGCCGCCGCCGGATTTCAGCAACCAGGAACTTGAACGATTCGCCCGGGTTGAAAGCGAAGTCAATGAGCTCCTTGAGCAATATGCCCGGTCATTGGGCGGGGTGGATGAGCCGGATAAATCCCGAAAGCTTCAGGATAAGTATTTTCAGCGCATGCTCGATGCCATTCGAGGGCAGGGATTAAGCGTTGAAAAATACAATAAAATCAACCAGGCCGCCCAGACAAACCCTGATCTTCGAAAAAAAATTAATAAAATGGCCGACTGAAGTTCTCAAGGATGCTCCGCATCCAAAATATAAATAATAATTCAAAACTTAAAAGGAGGTTTCGAAATGATTAAACGTTTTCTAATCGGATTGGCGATCGTATTTTTGATGGGAGTTCCCCTGGGCTGTGATCAACCTGCAGAAGGCCCCGGCGAAGGCGGAGGCTATGAGTCCGAACAGCAAGAGCAAGGCCAGGAGCGTCAACAGCAGGAGGAACCCGGCGGGTTTTAAATTCATGCTGTTAAATACGCTAATCCGCGGATCCGCCCGCTTTGGCTTTGCTGTCGGGTCCCCCTGTTAAACGCTTTGCCAAAAAGACACATGTGACATTTTGACGCACACTTTCAGAGCTTTTAATCATAAACTGGGGTTCAATAAATTTAAATCAAATTCAATATAATATATTTTTTTTAAATTTATTTTTATTTTGGCATAAAGCCTGCAATGTTAAAAACTCAAAGCAACAAATTAAGGTAACATAAAAAATTTTTAATTTTTCACTTAAAGCAAATTCATCAACCTAAAAAGAGGAGGAATGTAAGAATGAACGCAAAAACTTTACTGAAAAAAACAACCGCATGGAAAACCGTTTGCACAGGCCTGATTATTGCCGCCTGTTTTTTGATTGCCGCTCCTCCCCTTGCTGCTCAGCAGAGCCAGCAGGGCCAGCAGGGCTACGGCGGTGAACAAGAACAACAACAGCAGCAGCAGCAGCAAGAATATCAGTACGAGGAACCGGAACAGAAATCCGCGTCGGATTTCGAGGAGGATACGCTCCAAAAATTCGCTGAAGCCAAAACCGATGTGGATGACATCAGGGGCGAATACTCCGAAGAATTAAGGGGTGTGGAGGATGCGGACAAAGCCCGGGAGCTTCAGGATAAATACACGGAAAAAATGATTGATGCCATAGAGGGAAAGGATCTGAGTGTAAATAAATACAATGAGGTCAGCCAGGCCATGCAAAACAGTCCTGAACTTCAGGAAAAAGTGAACAGCATGATGGATTAATGCCGAAAAAAGGCGTTTGATAATTCCAATCATGCGGCTATTTAAGCCCAGTCGATAAAATTATCGCCGGCTAAGATGAAAAGAGAACGGTTTTGTCCGACCGCCGGGCATAACCGTTCTTTTTTTTGCACCTAAATTGAGGTTGTAATAAAGGGCGGGTCAGCGAACGGTTTTGGTCTGCCCCACAGCCAGTAGATACAGCATATCCGAGGCCTCGTTGAGGCCCAGGAGCTGCCGGGCCTCCCCGTCGTAGAATGCGCCGATGCCGCAGCATCCCATGCCAAGGGCGTTAGCCCCGAGATACAGCAGATGCCCCAGCCGGCCGGCGCCAATCATGGCATACCGGTACCCCCGGGCCCCGAATGCCTCGTCCAGGCATTCCAGATTAGTCATTAATACGAAATGAACCGCGGCATTGGCAAGCCATGCCTGATTTAAACAGATCCCGGTCATATCCCCCCGTTTATCCCCCGTATAGATCCGGCCCAATTGCCGCTTTTCCATGTCCAACAGATAAAACCCCGGAGCCATTCCAGACACATTCCCCACGAGGCATCCACAGACGATTTGCGCAACGTCATCCGGCTGATTTTGAACAGCCCTGCCCCTGGCCTCGCTCAAAAGGTTGATCAGATAGGCGAACTGGTCTGCTGTCATGGGGGCTTTGACAAAGTTTCGCCGGGAACGCCGCCGCAGCGAAGCTTCCGCATAATCCATTACCGGGATCCCGGCAATCTGATCATCAGGGGCGATCGCCGCCAGCGGTGTCCAGACATCGGCAGTCAGGCCCAACGCTTCGGTCGGGTCGTCCGATGATGGGCCGCCGCTACCCGTCAATTTACGGCCCGCCCGATGAATATCCAGAATGGCTTCATATTCGATCTCTTTTTCAGATACCCGGCTGGCTTCGGCAAATTCTTCCGGCAGGGGATCAATGCGGGGCTCGGCTGCAGCGCCTGAATCGGCTTCGGCCACCGGAATTTTAAGGCCGCCGATACATCCCTCCCGATCCGGGTCCACCCCCAGCAGTTGATCCGCTGCCAAATCATCAAATGCCAGCTCCAGCCGCGCCGCAAACCGGGCCGCTGATACGGCCAGCCGCAAATTTTCGATCAGATGCCCGGCATCCAGTAAAACATAGCGATACGCCCGGCTGCGGTACTTCCAGGCGCTTCTGAAAAAGATGCCGGAAACCAGAAACCGCGGGCCGGGAGTTTCATCCTTCGTCCCAAACGCCTGCTCAAAGACCCGGGCAAAATAGCCGGTACGAAGGGGCACCAATTTGCGATGCTGGAAACCGAAATGATAGAGCCCCGCAGCCAACTCCGATGAACCCGGCCAGACCAGATAGACCTCATTGGGGTATAGGGCGCCGGCGGAGGGGGCACTGCGAAAGTAAAAGTCACCGCCCGGCTGCCGGGCCCTGGCGGTCAGCCCGCAGGCCAGGGTAAAAATCCGGGCAAGCGCCGCCGCACCCGGAAGCACCGCGGCCGGTTTTTCCGCCCCATTTTGGCAGGCCTTAATCAGGGGGGTTCGATAAATATCGGCAACTTCGGGCAGGGAAACCGTTGTGACCTCCGGATAATTTTTAAACTGCGCGGGCTGACTGGCCCAGTCCAGATAATGCGGAGACATGTTATACCGGTCATAGGCGGTATATCGATGATAGGACTTGACAGTATGGGACATAAAAACCTCCATTACCTGCCCCCCGGCGGTGCCGGGGTAAACCTCTCCAGCAGGGAAAACATTTTCCGGATCGGACTGGTCAGCGGGCTTGAGAGTGTCTCAACCTCATAATCCCCGAACGTGCCCTTGGCCCGGGCCTGCAGTACAAGCCGCCGCAGATAATCCACCGTATAATGTTTGGCCCAGTTAACCAAAGGGATCTGATCCAGGATGCCCTCCTGCTTGACCACGGTGACGATCAGATCAATGGGCATTTGTTTGAGGCTGCCGGCCGAATCCAGGGAGATCTCGCCCTCCATATGGGCGGGGACCGACCCCCCGGAGAAAAGCAGATCCCGGATCGCAAGCCGGCCCTCATCGATACGGAAATCCCCATAGGCATCGGTCACCGGGCTTTGCCGCGGAAGCTTCAAATCCAGCACGTTAAACACCGAAACCAGCACGGGGAAGCTGTAAAGCCGGCCCCGGCCGATTTTTATGGTGCCCTCGCCCGAGAATGTCCCAGGATTCAGACCTCGGCCGCTCAGCTCTACATCTCCGCGCATCACGCCGGACGGCGCCTTCCGGCCCTCTACACCGAATGCCCCGACCAGGCTCTCAAGATCCAAATGCGCCATGTGCGCTTGGGTCTGCCATGATCCGGCAGTCGTATCGATCCGGGTATCCTTAAAAATCAATTTGCCGCCGTAAGCCCCCATCACCAACTCCGGGATGTCAAGCATACGGTCTTTATAGGCAAAATCCGCGGACACCCGGTCCGCGTCCAGGTTGCCGTAGGAGAGGCCATCCAGTCGCATCGCCCCCGAAATTTCAAATTCCTGCCAGTTCGGGGCGCTAACCGTTACTCGGGCGGTGCCGCTGGTGTTGATCCTGGACGCTTTTGGCTGCATTTCCACATGATGCATTACCATGGTCATGTTACCGGAAAACGGCTTGTCCTTAAGGCCGATCCCCTGAAGCTCGCCCTTTACTTCGCACTGTCCGGCCAGGCCCAGCGCCTTCAGGCCGATATCAAACGGCAGGCGGTCATAAAGTTTTTCATCAAGGGAAATATTTTCCGATTCCATGCGAAAATAAGCGTTTTCCGAGTCCTCAGAAAAGGGAATCCAGCCGCTGCCCCGCAGACCGATACCATATACATCCCCCATCAGACTGGAAAAGTACACACCTTCCCTGTCAAGCATCAAATGGCCGCTGAAGTTTTCCGCCAGTTTGCCGGTTTCCGGGTGGTGAAGCACCCCATTGCGCATATCGACCTGCACTCGCATATTATCCAGAAACTCGGCGGCACCGGTCCCGGAAGGCCACCACTGCTTGGCCCGCATTTCAATGTCAAAACTCCCGCCGGTCCGCCAGTTTTTCAGCTCAAGCCCGGCCCATTCCAGAACCTGATTATTTAGCGGCAGGTAGCGCCCCAAGAGCGAAAAATTCAAATAAGGGGGCTTGCGGCCAAATACCAGGGCGCCGGAGCCTGCCAAAGGGCTCCCGTTGTATTTTGCGCGCACATTGTCAAAGACCACCCGCCTGGCCTCTGAGGTCCACCTCACATCCAGATGCGGATCGGTCAGTTGAATGGGCAGATCCGGAAGTTCTGCCTGACGCGCTGCAATCGAGAGATCCACTTTGGTATGACCGGGCTGCAATGCGACTAGGCCGCCAACCTCCGAGCCCTTAAAGCCCGCCTTGTCGATGACATTGCGGACCCCCGCCGGCAGGCGGGACACCAAATGGGACGTCTCAGTGACATCCGTAAGGCGTAATTCCAATGCCGGATTTTTAATTTTACCCCCGATAAACTGACAGGAACCCACGGCCTCCGCGCGCCCGCCGAGCACCCGGGCCCGGGCTTGGCGAATCACGATACGGCCGGGTGCGGAAAGACTGACATTGGCATCCAATTCGGAAAAATCGGTTTCATACGCCGGCACACTGCCGGAAACCCCGGTCAGCATAAAATCACCGGAATAGCTTAAATCATCGCCCGGCTGCCACCGCAAATAGACGCCGCCCGTGGCTTTGCCGCCGTGCAATCGGGGCCGGTAATGCGCCGGCAAAAACGCCAAAAGCCTTTCATCGGCGATTAACGGCACATCCAGACCGCTCACACTGGCCCGAAGCCAGGCACACGTAAGAGATTGATCCTCAAACCTAAGGCCTGCCGCCGGAATCTCAATCCCTCCCTGGGCGCAGTTAATCGCTCCGTCCCGAATAGCCACCGTGTTATCCGTTACGCTCAGTTTGGCAAATCCGTTTTCAAATTCAAACGGAACCCCCGGATAACGGGCAGAAAGCCCGGATACCGTAATCTCCCCGTTTAAATCCGGCCGGCGGCGGCTCTCGGATGCCAGGTGTATGGCGAGGGTGCCGGACAAAATCCCAGCCGCCTCAAGTTTTTCCGGTTCAAAAACGGCCTTTTCCGATTCAACCGCCGGCAGGGCGGATAAATCAAACCCGCGAAGGGTAAAGCGGGTGTTGATCCTGCCGCTCTCCGGCATCACCTCAAAGCCCATGTGCACGCGGTTTTTTCCGAATTCAAAATGCGATTCGCCCGCCACCTTCTTTCCGCCGGCCTCGGACCAGGCTGAAAAATTTAAATTGTTGATCTGAACCGGCCGCGTAAAGACAGGCCATTGCAGCTTAAGGCGACCATGTTTGATGTCGATTTCAGGCTTTGGCCTGGATGGGTCAACGGGCAGCTCCATACCGGAGAGCCAATCCACATATTCAGGGGCCATACGGGCATTTAATTTTTCAACAATCACCCGGGTGGGCTGGTATTTGCCCCGTAGCAAGTGCAGCCATGCATGCCGGATCCGGATGTCCGTGAGTGCCAGCGGGGCTTCTGCCCCGGCCTCACCCTTCATTGCCGCAGGCGAAAGCGCCAATTCTTCAATATGGACACCGGATAAGAGGCCGAATTCAAATCCCTGAATCCGGACATCGGCGTTCAGCCGCTCGGCCATGGCTTCCTTAATCCGGGGCGTCATAAAGCCCGGCGCAGTGAGGCCAAAATAAAGCCCTACGCCGCTGACTACGATCAATAGAATAATAACAACTGCGATCAGCGCCCAGGTCTTTTTCCGCATCATGAAATGTCCTTAAAAATAATATCCAAATTCAATTTTATTATGATATAGATAGGTCGATTATTCAAGCCAGATACCATCTACATCATAATTCCCCATAGCCGTTTTTTAAAGGAGAATTCCCATATTTAAAGAAGAGCGATGCGATTTTTACGGCAACTGCCTGGTCAAATGCCAATGGTTTGAAGCAGGCAGGGATCAGGCGCGCATGGCCCTGGGGGAAATTTCGCCGCCTGCCTAAAAATGATTTGATCCGGCAGCAATTCCAGTGTATTAAAATCCGCTGATACAATCCGAACAGGAGATCTTATACCATGAACCCCAAACCGGATAGCCGCCCCCGAAAATACCGCACGTGGTGGACGTAAAAGACGACTTCATGGATGCCCTGCCCTCGATCCAGGTGGATATCGACCGGCAGAAGGCGGCGCTTTTCGGGCTGACCAGCAATGCCATCGGGTTTGGATGGCACCACAGAGGAGACAGAGAGCACAGAGATTCATGCAGAACGATCCCTTCACCGGCGCGGTCATCGGTTGTGCGATTGAGGTGCATCGCGTGCTCGGGCCGGGCTTGCTGGAATCGACGTATCAGCAATGCTTGGCGCGTGAGCTTCACTTGAAGGGGATCCCCTTCAAGCTATGACCCCTCTGTGTCCTCTGTGCTCTCTGTGGTGAAAATGAAGGCCTGATTCGAACGAGCGGATGCATTGGACGCTCATTCTTCGCGCCAGTGATCCATGTGTTATGTCCTAAAAATCCAGTCATCCCAAAGACGAGGCTTGCATGCATCTATTTGATCAGGATATCTCAGTCACTCCGAAAGCGCCTTATTTCTTTAAGGCCAATGTATCCGACAACTGGTCGATTAACGGCAATCCCAATGGCGGCTATCTTTTGGCGATCGTGGCAAATGCCATGATGACGCATTCCGATAAAACCGCCACCCCGATTCTAACCGCCAATTACCTGGCGCGCTGCCTGCCCGGGGAAGCGGAACTGGGGGTTGAGGCCATCGCCCAGTCCAAACAGTTTAACAGGTTCCAGACGCGGCTCCTGCAGGAGGGCAGCGAGAAAATCCGGGCATTCGGCACCTTTGCCATTGAAACCGATGAGTGCTTCATAAAACACTACGAAACCGATCCGCCGGAAATCGCGCCGCTTGATCAGTGCGTCCGGTTTCCCCAAATGCCGAAATATACCCTCTATGATAACATGGATGTTCGCCTGGACCCAATGTGTGCGGGATGGATGGAGAATAAACTCTCGGATAAATCCGAGCACAAGGGATGGATCAAATTTACGGACAACCGGCCGCTGGATGTTCTGGCCGTCACTTTGGCGGCGGATGCCTTTCCGCCGGCGGTATTTTCCACCCAGGGCATGGCCGCCTGGGTGCCGACCCTTGAGTTCACCATCAGCATCCGCAACATAACGGATACCGAACGGGTGAAATGCCGCTTTAGAACGCGGTTTATCAACTGCGGACTGCTTGAAGAGGACGGGGATATCTGGGATGAAAACGATGAACTGATTGCCGTATCCCGGCAGATCGCCCAGTACCGGAAAATCGCCGGCTAAACGGCGGCCGGCGGATGATCGGCTGAAAGAAGCTGAAAAAGCCTGTAAAAACATAAGCGTGACGCAATTCCGGTAAAATTTCACAACGGGGGAGCAATTATTTTATGAATGTGATCGATGCGATAAACATGCGAATCAGCATTCGCGGGTTTAAAGCGGAGCCGGTGCCCGGGGCCCTGTTAAAGGAAATCCTTGAGACCGCCACGCGGGCGCCATCCGCCTTAAATTCACAGCCCTGGGAATTTGCCGTCATCACCGGTGCGGTGCTTGATCAGATCCGGGCGGCCAATGTGGAAAAGCTGCGAAGCGGCGCCCCCATGGCGCCGGATCATGTGGCCGCGCTCTGGCCCAAAGAGAGTGTCTACCGCGAACGCCAGGTGGATCTGGCCAAACAGATTTTCAATTTGATGGGTATCGCCCGGGAGGACAAGGAAAAACGAAACGCCTGGCAGGAACGGGGGTTCCGGTTTTTTGACGCACCGGCGGCGGTCATCGTCATGACCGATCAGATGCTGTCAGAATCCGGCCCTCTCCTTGATATCGGCATGGTCGTGGAAAATATCTGCCTTGCGGCCGTGGCCCGCGGCCTTGGCACATGCATTGAGGATCAGGGTATTTTTTACCCGGAAGTCATTCGAAACCTGGCCGCCATACCGGAAACCAAACGGCTCATCATCGGCATTGCCGTGGGTTATCCGGACTGGAATCATCCGGCCAATCAGCTGAAGACCCGCCGGGCGCCGGTTGATCAAATAACCACGTGGATCGGATTTGATGAATGACAAAATACAGCCATCCGGCAGGCCGCCCCTTTACTTTCAAATGAGCCGAACGGCCCGGCTGCCGGACCCTTTTAAGTTGGCCCGGTATCAAAAGTCGCCGGATTTGGGCCCCCGGCCGCTGTTTTTCAGCGGCGGCACCGCCCTGCGGGCGCTTAGCCGGGAATTGATCCGCTACACCCACAATTCGATTCATATCATCACACCGTTTGATTCCGGCGGCAGTTCGGCGGAACTGCGTAAGGCCTTTCACATGCCTGCGGTGGGGGATATCCGCAATCGCCTGATGGCGCTGGCGGATCAGAGTTTTCAGGGCCAGCCGGAAATATTTGACCTGTTCGTCCACCGGCTGGCAAAAGACGCGGCCGAAGAGCGCCTGGCGGCGGAGCTTTCCCGGATAGCCCGCGGCACGCACCCCCTGGTCTCCCGGATACCCGAGCCCATGTGCCAAATCATCCGCAGCCACCTGCACACCTTCCTGAATTACATGCCGGCATCATTTAGCCTGAAGGGCGCAAGCATCGGCAACCTGATCCTGGCCGCCGGGTATCTCGACAACCACCGACGGCTAGACCCGATTATCTATACAATTTCAAACCTGGTCCAGACCCGGGGCACGGTTCGGCCGGTTGTCGCAGACGACCGGCATCTGGCTGCTGAACTTGCCTCCGGGGAGCTGATTATCGGCCAGCATCAATTAACCGGCAAAGAGACCCGACCCATCGCAAGCCAAATCCATCGGCTCTATCTCTGTCAAAGCAGCACGGATGCCGCCCCGGCTGAAGTGGAGATAAGTTCCGGAATGCGCAGCTTGATCCAGTCCGCTGAACTGATCTGCTATCCCATGGGCAGCTTTTATTCCAGCATCATTGCCAACCTGCTTCCCCAAGGGGTGGGCGATGCCATCAGTCGGATAAACTGCCCGAAAATCTATATTCCCAACACCGGCAAAGATCCGGAATCCTATGGACTGGATCCCACCCGGCAGACCGAGATCCTGCTCTCCTACTTAAAGGCGGATGATCCGGAGAAAATCGGGAATCAGGCGGTGCTGAATCTGGTGCTGGTGGATAAAAAACACGGCGGATATACCGGCCCGATTGACGAGGAGCGGCTGAATGCCCTGGGCATCGAGGTGATCGATTATCCCCTGATCACAAAAGAAAGCGCCCCGAATATCGCCGCCGACCGTCTGGCCGAATGCCTGCTCTCAATGACCTAAGCTCCGGAGAAAAAATCCACGATCACATCCACCGCCTCATTGGCTTCGGTCATGGCCGGAGTGAGCGCCATCCAATCATGGAACATGCCCTCCCATTCCCGGTAGCGGATGGGTACGCCCGCAGCCTCCGCCTTTTCCTTAAACCGGCGGCAGTCGCAGAGGAATAGTTCATGGGTACCCACCAGGACCAGGGCGGGCGGCAGCCCGGCAAAATCGCCGTTAATCGGGGATAGCAGGTAATGGGCGGGGTCATGACCGCCGGCGTAATCCCGGCCTGCAGCGATCAAATCCTCCTTGGTCAAAAACTGATCGTATTTTTTAAGCGTTTCGATATCCGGGTGGCTCATGGTCAGATCCAGCCAGGGCGATAAAAGGCCCAGCTTTTCCGGCAGTGGCGCCTGATTATCTTTAAGGGCAAGGGCGACGGACAGGGCGAGTCCGCCGCCCGCGGAATCGCCCATGAGAAAAATCTGATCCGAAGGATTTTCCAGTCTTAATTGCCGAAACACCCGGAGGACATCATTTAACGGCCGGGGATAGCGATGCGCGGGCACCAGTCCATAATCCACCATCATGGCGGCAATCCCGGTCTTTTCACACACCCGGGAGAGCATCCCCCAGTGGCATATAATCGGGCCGCTGGTAAATGCCCCGCCGTGCAGAAAAATCAGCTTGCGGCCGGGCAGCTCCGCGGGCGGATGCAGAAACATGCAATTCACCCCCCGGATGGCCTCCTGACGCATCCGACAGTTACCTATGGCTTTTTGGGGCGGCGCTTGCATTCCGTATCACCTTTAATGGCTTTTACCGGCTAACAGGGACTTCTGGCTTGGTCATATCTCATAACTATACCGCTAGATTTTCTTTTTGCAACCCGGCGCGTTAGGCCGTACCGGGTCACCCGCTGCAAACAGGAATACTTCTTCTAAGTACCTTAATCGTACTCAGTCCCGCGCGAGCGGGACGGTTCTCGTACTCGTAATCGTACTCGAAAAAATAAAAAGCCGATTACGAGTACGAGCACGAGTACGAGTACGAATCAGTAGGGCGGATAAGCGATAGCGCATCCGCCAAATGCCTTTGAGTTCACAGTTTAAAAAGTTCAGTCCCTTAGTGCCTTTAGTCACGCAAAAAAGTTACTTTTACGCTCGGTCCCGGGCAAACGGCCCGGGGGGAATACTTCCAAACAACATTTGACATGCGCCGCTGAATTTATCAATATATAAGAAAAAAACGATAACGATACATTATACCCAAAGCGGCCGGTTTTCCGCCGCCGCCAATCCGCAAACTGCTACATACAGCCCGCAGATTTTATGAAAGGACAGTTATGAAAACCATTGTCAATATCAGCCTGGCCACGGATAAAGATGACTATGATTTAAACACCCACTTTATGGGACACGACTTCCGTTTGCTGCGATTCGGGGCCAACGGGGATCCGGACAAAGCCGCCGACCTGATTCAGCAATGGGATGCCCGGGCCGATGCCATCGGACTGGGCAGCTTCAAGGCCCCTTATGAACTGGGCATGAAAGGCCTGAAGGAAAAACAGTCGGAAAAGCTAAATAAACTCTGCAAGCAGCTGAGCAGCCCGCTCACCACCGGGGATACCCTTCGGGAGGTGGGCCATGAATGGAGCATCCGGCACATCCAGCACAAATTCGGCAACAACTATTTTAACAACCAAAAAATCCTGTTTGTCTCCGGGATGATCAACACCCCGCTGGCCCGGATTTTATCCGAATATACCGACAACCTGACCTTCTGCGATCCCATTATTGAAAGCGGCATTCCTAAATTTTTAAAATCAATCAACGAGTTAAAGCTATACGCTCAGGGGGTGCACAGCATCCTGGGATGGGTACCCAGCAAAAAATTCGCGGATTACGCCTTTCCCATTAAAAATTATAACAACTATCTCATCTCCAGGGCCATGGAGCAAGCTCAGGTGATTGTGGTGCCGTACTACGGATTCTATACCTATTTGCAAAATTGCGGCCTGAAAGAACTGGGCCGGAAAGTCGTGATTACCTCCACCGCTTATGACGACCGCGTTAATTTTTTGAAAGAGCGCGGCGTTGACCTGCTCATCGATACCACCCCGAAAATCATGGAAACGGTGGTGGGCGTGAGCGTGCTTGAGGCCATGATCATGGTGGCTTTGGATAAAACGCCGAAAACCCTTACCCATGACGATCTGCTTGAAGTGATCACGGATCTGCGCATGGACCCCCGCGTGATATACCCCACAGGAGAACCCAAACGGGTTAACCGCTTTGCATTTGTGATCTACCCGCTTTCCCGGGAATATTTAAAAAAATTCAAACCCGTTCAACTGGCTGCCAAATTTGCGCCCAAACGCGGCATGGATGCTGTAGAAAAGCTTGCCGCCTACTCCCCGCCGTTTATTTATTCCCGGATCACCGGCATCATATCCCCCACCGGCACCGAAGCCGAAGGATGGCTGATCTCCCTTGGGGCAACGCCCCGGCAGATGCTGACCCACGGACCGGAATTTCTAAACAACCGTCTTTTAAAAGCCACGCAAATGGCCAAAAACATGGGGGCGCAGATCATCGGTTTGGGAACGCTGACCAAGCCGCTGGGGGATGCCGGCGAAACCGTGGCTAAGCTCTCGGACATTCCGGTGACCACGGGCAACAGCTACAGTGCATCGGCGGTGATGTGGGCCGCGGCTGAAGGGGTCAGAAAGCTCGGCCTGATCAAAAGGGAAAAGGGTAAAAAGATGAAGGCCAAAACCATGGTGATCGGGGCCACCGGCGCCGTGGGCTCGGTTTGCTGCCGCCTTTTGGCTACTGCATTTACTGATATTTATATGATCGATGTCCATCATGCGGAACTTTTGGCTTTAAAGGAGTGGATTGCCGATGAAACCCCGGATGTCAACTTAACCGTATCCACCCGGGCGGATAAATATCTGGCAGATATGGATGTGATCATCCTGGCCTCTGCCATGACCGAGAAAAATGCGATTGATATTGAGGCCGTAAAGCCCGGATGCGTGATCACAGATGTGAACCGGCCGCTTAATTTTACCATGAAGCAGGTTAAAAAACGGCCGGATGTTTTAGTGATCGCCTCCGGCGAGATCACCCTGCCCGGAGAGCCAGAAATGCGCGATATCGGCCTGCCGCCCGGGGTTGCCTATGCCAGTCTGGCGGAAACCATCGTGCTTGCCCTTGAAGGCCGGTTTGAAAATTTCAGCGTGGGCCGAAATATTGAATGGGAAAAAGTCAGCGAAATCTACAAGCTGGGTTTGAAGCATGATATGCAGCTGGCCGGAATTTCCGGTCTCGCGGGGCCGATTTCGGATGAAGACTTCAAGCGGGTGCGGGAAAACGCCCTTAAGGCCCGAAAACCCGGGCAAAAAAAGAAAAAAACCTTCGGCTCGAAATCGAATCCCAAATCCAATTAACCGGACGCCCTATGCGCCAAATTCACTGCAAATGGTATCCGCTTTGCCCCATGCGCCGGTTTTACAAAAAGGGGCTGCTCGGCAAATCCTGGATCGACGCTTACTGCAAAGGGGACTGGCATCAATGCGTCAGGTACCATATGGAAGAGCAGGGCAAATACCACCCGGACTGGATGCTCCCGGACGGCACCCTGGATGAGGCATTAAAAAAAACACCTGAAAGATAGGGGGATTACATACCAACAGATCGGCCGATCATCATCCGTGAAGTGGCATTGCGGGACGGGCTCCAGTCCGAGTCCGCATTCCTTGCCACCGAAGACAAACTGAGACTGGTCCAAGCCCTTTCCCGGGCCCGGGTACGGTACCTGGAGACCACATCCTTTGTCAGCCCGGCCGCCATCCCGCAGCTGAAAGACGCCCCCGAACTGATGGCGCAAGTAGAGCGGGAAAACCTCACCCACGAAGTCATGGTCCCAAACTTCAAAGGGGCTGAACGCGCCATCGCTGCCCGGGCCGACCGCCTGATCGTATTCGTCTCCGCATCCGAGGCCCACAACCGGGCCAACGTCCGGCGCAGCATCGAGGAATCGCTTGCCGATACGGATGCCATCTTCGCACTGGCGGACAAGCACAACGTTCCCGTGGCGGCAGCCATTGCGGTGACCTTCGGGTGTCCGTACCAGGGACGGGTACCGGTTAAGGATGTGCACCATATCGCCGAGCACTTTGTCAGCCGGGGGGCGGACCGGATCACCCTGGCCGATACCAGCGGACTGGCCAACCCGGCGCAGATTTCCGAAACGTTAGCTTTTTTCAGGGATCTTATGCCCCGCGTGACCTTCTGTCTTCACCTGCACAACAACCGGGGGATTGCCATGGCCAACCTGTATGCGGGGTATTTGGCCGGAATCGATATGTTTGACACATCCCTTGGGGGCATCGGCGGATGCCCCAACATTCCACAAGCCGCCGGAAACCTTGCCACCGAAGATGTCGTATTCATGTTCGAAGCCATGGGGGTGGATACGGGATTGGATCTTCCCGAATTGATAGGGGCCGCCTGCATGCTGGAACGTATCCTCGGCCACCCCCTGCCCGGCCAGGTTATGAAAAGAGGTGTTCCCGAGTCCATGTCCGGGGAAGCAGACTGCGGTGAGCTGCATACATCAATTGAAACCTAAATTTAGATGAAAATAACCGGAATATAAGTTATATTAAA
>JBKHAE010000159.1:0-5650 GCA_046543065.1 Desulfobacterales bacterium
GTATCCTCTGTATCCTCTGTATCCTCTCGGGGCGTAAACGCCCATAAATTCCAATGCGCCGCATCAATCTGACGGATATCCGCGGCCAGGCCGTCAACCACCAGATGATTAACCCGAAAAACCCCGGCAAACAGCATGGGCAGGCTGTAGGCAGCCTCAATTCGGTCAATCGAAAAGACCGCGGTTTCAGAAACAGGATCCACAAACCGCACATCATGCAGCGTCAGCCCGGCAAGGGGGTTACCGCTTAATTTGCCGACATGAAACCGGACCTTGAGTCTTTCCTCCACTGCGTTTTTAATGCCCCGCTCTACCTGAGCGAGCACCAGCGGCGACTGGAGTAAAAGCAGGCCGCAGACAATCAGGGCCAACACACCGCCGGTAACCACCATCCAGGGTTTGAGTTTTCGTTTTGTCCGTTCTTTAACCAATATGCCTCGTCAGTATTCTTCTTTGTTTAGAGTAAGAGTAAGAGTTAGAGTTAGAGTTAGACGGATTCACTCAAAATTTCGTGCCGCCTACCTCACGCCCAGCACCTTACACCCTATACCCTATACCCTATACCCTATACCTTCTTAAAACGCCTGTCCGATATTTATATGCAGCCGCCACCGGTCAGCGTCGGCCAGACTCTGTATCTCCGGATCATCGCTTTTGGCGTTATCCGGCGGATTAAACTTATAGCCCACATCCACCTGTATCGGGCCGATTACCGTATTATACCTCAGCCCCAGTCCGCCGCTGTATCGCATGCGGTTCAAATTATACCGGTATGGTTCATTATCCAGCAGCCCCATATCCACAAACGCAACACCTGAAAACTTCTTATATATGGGATACCTAAGCTCAATATTGGCATTTAGCGAAGACAAGCCGCCGGCTGCGAGAACATTGTCGTCACTGTCCACCACACCGAGCTGCTGATAGGCATACCCCCGGACGGTTTTGCTGCCGCCCAGAAAGAGCTGTTTAAAAATCGGAATTTCATCCGTGTCTTCAGCAGCCTCAATATAGCTCATCCGCAGCCGGCCGGCCAGCACCATCTGCCACGGCAGGGGGATATAGGCCCGGGATTCAATGCCGGGCCGGGTGTATTCGATCTCAGAGCCCAGGTATTGGGACGCTTTTTCCACCCCGATGCGAAAAACCGTGCCTTCGGACGGGTTTAATTTATCGCTCACGGTATTTCGCTCAAGCTCAAGCTGCATATTGGAAATCCGGTAGTTCTCGTTAATATCATAATCGCCCTCCATTTCGAGAATATCGATACTTTCGGGTCGGTTGCCCGTCAGGCCGTAGCCCAGCCCCGCACTCCATTGGTTGCCCAGTTGATGCAGAAGATCGGTGGTGAGAAAAATCTTGCGAAGCGTGTAAAACTCCGCCTTATCCTCTTCATACCCGCTTTTTACGGTAAGATTGTTGCGGGCGCTTAAAAAATACGGATAAAAATATTCCCCCTGAAACGTCTCATTTAGATCCGAGCGCTTGGCACTGATGGAAAACCGGTCTACGTGGCCGGATAGATTCCGATAACTCCAGGCGCCCCTTAGCCGCAGACCGTCCTCGGTGCCGTATCCGACCCCGAGGCGGAGATTGTGCTGTTTCCGGGGTTTAACCCGGATGTTCACCGGCACTGTATGGGCCGTTTCGTCCGGCTCGGCCGGCTCAATCACGGCGGTCTGAAATACGCGCAGATCAAACAGGTTCCTGCGGCTTTCATCCAGGGCCCTGGCTTCGTACTGCTTTCCGGGCCGAAACGCCAGCGACCGCTCGATCACTGTTTGCGTGACGTAGCCTTCATGGCCGGAAATGTTGATATCCCCGAAATAATATCGTTTGCCTGGATCCACGGTAAAGGTTACCTCTGCCGAATGGTCGGCCAGCCTGACCACCGCATCCCCTTCCACCCGGGCAAACGGATAGCCCTTATTGCCCAGCAGCTCCCGGATGATTTTTTTGGCGCGCTCATACTCTTTGGCGGTAAATATATCCCCGGTGTTAAACGGCAGCGCCGCCTTGATCCAGGTCCGGGGCACCGTGGGTATGGGATTTTTACAAATCAAATCAATTGAGCGGAGGCGCACCGGCTTGCCCTCTGTTACCTGAAACAGCACATCGCAGCGGCACAGGGATTTGCGGCCGGGGGCGGCAGCGCCATTTTCCGCTGGGTTTTCAACGTCCGGCGCTCTCTGCGGTTTCTGGCATTTTTCCGGACATTTGAGCCTATAATCCGCAGATGCCTGATAATACCCCTGACTCCGATAAAACTGCTCAATTCTCAGAACATCGTCGGAAAGGGTCTTTCGGGAGACCACCGGGTGTTTTTTCCAGAATTTCCATATAGGCGGCGAGTTTACGGCAAGGGTTGCGGCCAGGGCCTTTTTATCGATACGCGAGACACCCGAAAAATCGACATTTTTGACGATAAAGCGCGAAGCCGCAGTACCCACATGCGGAGTAATTAAAATAAAAAAAAACAGAGCGAGCGCCATCCACAGCCAACGGATCGCGGAATCAGTCTTTGGCAATCCCGTTACTCCTGTTTACCAGATCGAGCATGGAGACGGCGCCCAGTTGTTTTGCCTCGGCGGATTGTTTTTCCTGAATCAGTTTTTCAAGCTCCCGGTTTTCGGCTTTTTCCGAGATCTGCCAGGTGTCCCTGCCACCGTTTCGCATGGCCTTGCAGACATCTAAGACACTGATCAGTCCGGGATTTTTGGCCGGCTGAAACCGCGGGTCCTCTGCGTAAACTTCCCGGACCAGCCCTTTTTCCGAGAGCTGATCGATAATTTCGCGAACCAGGCGCACGGGAATCGAAAGGGCGTTGGACAGAATATCCGGGGTGAGCGGGGGTTTTCCGCGGTGGAACTGCTCAACAATTTTAAGCATGATGTTTACCGCCATCGCCTCGCGCTGCTCCTGGCCCACGGTGTAGTTCTTGAACCGCTGCTGATGGGAGCGCACGTTTTGGATAGCATACGACATCTGGGCGCCGATCAGCACAATAACCCAGCTGATATAGAGCCAGATGATAAATATCGGCAGCGCGGCAAAAGTTCCGTAGATGGTGTTGTAACGGGCTACGCCGATGTTGAAATCCGTATAAATCCGGAAGGCGAAATCCCATATGCTGCCGCAGATAATGCCGGCGATGAGGGCCGGGACGAGACGCACCCGGGTGTTGGGCATCAGAATATACATGGCGGTAAATGCAATCCAAAGCGCCGCATGCGGGATAATTGTGCTAAACAGGACAAAGAACTGCTCGAACACTTCATATCGCGAAAGCGTCTGGACCACGGTATGCGAGGATACGGAGGTCATCATGGCGGTTGAAATAACCATCAGCAAGGGCCCCAGGATCAATACGCTGATATAGTCGGAGATTTTACGAGCAATGCCCCGGCTCCGGGTCACCCCCCACAAATCATTGAAGGTCCGTTCCACATTGGAGAGCATCATTAAGACGGCAATGATCAAAAGCCCGGTGCCAAACGCGCCAAGCGCCTTAAAATCCGTCTTGGATATGTATTCGATGATCTTGCCGGTTACCTCTTCCTGCTCAGCCGTTAAATAGTTGACCAGCAGGTGCTCAATCCGGCTGTGGATCCCCAAGCCCTTCATCATGGAAAATGCGATGGCCAAGAGGGGGATGATTGCCAGCAGCGTGCTGTAGGAAAGCGCCGAGGCCCGGAGGAGAATCATCTGATCCCGCAGGCGGTTTACGGTTAACAAAAACACCCGTATGGTCTGATAGAAAAAAATCTGCAGCCGGCCCGCATCTTCCGGGTCCTGCCAGACATCCGCCCGGATAAACCCGGACGCCTGCTCCATGCGGGTTATCAATTTATTCCGGATGCCCTGATAATTGGTTTGTCGGCTCATAATGGCCTCTTTGGAAGGACACGCTACAGAAGCTTATCAAAAAAATCATTCCCCTTATCATCCACAATAATAAAGGCCGGAAAATCCTTGACCGTGATCCGGAAGACCGCCTCCATGCCGAGCTCCGGATACTCAAGCACCTCCATATCCGTAATGCACTCCTTGCCCAGCCGGGCCGCCGGCCCGCCGATGGAGCCCAGATAGAATCCCCCGTTCGCCTGGCAGGCCTCTGTGACCTGGCGCGTGCGGTTGCCCTTGGCAAGCGTTACCAGCGAGCCGCCGTATTTCTGGAATTCCGCCACATAGGGGTCCATCCGGGCTGCGGTGGTGGGGCCGAATGCGCCCGAGGCATAGCCCTCCGGCGTTTTGGCCGGGCCGGCATAATAGATGATATGGTCTTTCACATACCAGGGCAGATCCCCGTCCTTTTTCAGCCGTTCATAAATCCGGGCATGGGCAATATCTCTGGCCACCACGATTTTACCGGAAAGCCGAAGGCGCGTGGCCACCGGATATTTGGAAAGTTCTCGGCGGATCTCATCCATGGGCTGATCCAGATCAATATCCACCGCATAAGCGGCGATCTGATCCGGGGACGGCAGAAACCGGGCCGGATCGCGGTCCAGGTTTTCCAGGAAGATCCCGTCCCGGGTGATCTTTGCCTTGATGTTTCTGTCCGCGCTGCAGGAAACCCCGATCCCCACCGGACATGAGGCTCCGTGCCTGGGCATCCGGATGACCCGGGCGTCCAGGCAGAAATGCTTGCCCCCGAACTGGGCGCCGATCCCCAAGTCTTGCGAAATCTCCATCAACCGCGCCTCCATCCCGTAATCCCTGAAGGCATAACTCCCCTTTTCGCCCTGATCCGGCAATCCGTCCAGATACCCGGCGGATGCAAGCTTTACGGTTTTTAAATTGGCCTCCGCCGAGGTGCCGCCAACCACCACCGCCAGATGATAAGGCGGGCAGGCCGCGGTGCCCAGATACGTCATCTTCTCTTTTAAAAAGGCTTCCAAAGAAGCGGGGTTCAAAACCGCCTTGGTTTCCTGGAAAAGAAATGTTTTATTGGCTGAGCCCCCGCCCTTGGCGATAAACAAAAAATCATAGGTGTCGCCTTCGGTGGCGTAGAGCTCGATCTGGGCCGGGAGGTTGCAGCCCGTGTTTTTTTCTTCATAGAGAGTCAAGGGTGCATTCTGGGAATAGCGCAGGTTGTTTTTGGTATACGCGTTAAAAACGCCCTTGGAGAGCACCGCTTCATCGGAAAACCCGGTCCACACCTGCTGCCCCTTTTTGCCGATGATGACCGCCGTGCCGGTATCCTGGCACATGGGAAATTCAAATTCGGATGAGATCACTGCATTCTTTAGCATCTCAAAGGCCACATATCGGTCGTTTTCCGAAGATTCCGGGTCATCGATAATTCGGGCCAGCTTCTCCAGGTGTGACGTCCGGTACAAATGGGCCACATCCGTAAACGCCTGCTCGCAGAGCATCTCCAGGCCTTCAGGGGCCACCTTGAGAACATCTGTGCCGGCAAACTGATCCACGGTCACATGATCCGTGGTTAAACACCGGTATTGGGTGGTATCCGGCCCCGGGGCGAACATGGGCTGATGGACAAATTCAACCATAGCAGTTTATCCTTCCTTGATTTCAACTCAGACTTTTAAGTAACTTACACACAGGTTTTAGGTTTTGGGTATTAGGTATTAGTTGTATGAAATCGAGCCCTTATTATTTAAGTAGTTCACGGTTCACAGTTCAC
>JBKHAE010000045.1:0-27167 GCA_046543065.1 Desulfobacterales bacterium
AAAACCGGAGAATATCCTCAACCCGGTCAAACGGGGTGGCCATGATCTCTTCTTCGGAAATCACGCTGATGCTCTGGGGTGCATCACTTGGCGTCACCTCCGATCGGGAGGTTGATACAACCACGTCATCCAGGCGGTAGCGCCTCTGCTCTTCCCCGGCAAAAACCGAATCTGCCGGCAGCCCCATAATCGCCCATAAAATCATTACTGTTAAAGCCTTCAAGACCTTCATGCCTGTACTCCTTTCTTGTTTAAAATCTCGGAATCGACAGCGTCGGCAGGCCGGGAAAATGATCACAGTTCTTTCGGGCAAAAAAAGGGCCACGAAAGACGCATTTCCGATTGTACGGAAAAAGCAGACCTTCGTGGCCCAAGTTGTTTATGTCCGGATGCTGCGTTTAAAAAATCGTTTGAAAAGAGCTTCAGCTCATTGTTTTAAAGCTCAATTCATATCCGTTCAGGAAGAAGTTTGTCAACTATTTTCTCCATGCTTAAAAGCCATTGCTCTTTTGTTGAGGTAGAGATAAAGCAGGATGCCCGCGGCAATCGTGGCCAGGCCGAACAGGGTGCTGAGCGGCCGGCTTTTAATCGAGTAGATGATAATCCATAGATTGCCGAATATAAACAAAAGCGGGGTGATCGGATAGCCAAAGGTCTTATAGGCGGGGCTTTGGTCCGGCCGGCGGTATCTCAGCCATATCATGCCGATAACGGTAAGGACGGCAAAAATGGAAAGGGTAAATCCGATATAGATGAGAAGCGCGTTGAAAACAGATGTCACCACCAGGAAAATGGCAATGGCAGCCTGCAGACAAATGGAGGCGGCCGGGGTGTGCCGCTTTTTGTTGACCCGGGCAAAGGGTGTAAAAAAGACCCCGTCTTTGGACATGGCATAATAGACCCGGGGGCCGGTCATGATCATGGCGCTTAACACCGAGAGAATGCCCAGGGAAACCGCCGCGCTGAAATACCGGCTGATCTGATCGCCGAACAGGTTCACCGCGGCTTTTGCCCCCACATCCAGCACATCGCGCATCTCAGCAGCAGGCATGGCATAGATATAGACCGCATTGATCAAAAGGAAGAGCCCCATCACGGCCAGGGTGCCGACCGCCAGTGAGACGGGGATGTTTTTCTGCGGGTTTTTGATTTCCCCGCCGATATAGGCGGCGGCATTCCATCCGCTGTAGGCGAATGCGACAAAAATAAGGGAGACCGCAAAGCCTTCCGCGGAAAACCCGCCCTGGGGGCGGGCCATCTCAAAATGGGCTGTGGAGCCGCTGCCGAACCAGAAGCCCGCGGCGACAAATACCAGAAGAAGACTGATTTTAAAAACCGTCAGCCCGTTCTGCACCCGGCTGCCTGCGGTCAGGCTGTGGTAATGGATCAGGGAAAATAAAATGATGACCGCCACTGCCGTCAGATTCAACCAGGAAAAAGTTGCCAGGCGAATGCCGGCAAGGGATATTTCTATGCCCTTGCCGGGTTCCACGCCGCAGGCACTGAAGGTATAGGTGGCAAAGGCGATGGCCGCAGCGGCGATGGGGGCTGAAAACCCGACAATCAATGATATCCAGCCCGAAAGAAAGCCCATGGGTTTTCCAAAGCTCTCGCGCAGGAATACATATTCGCCGCCGGCCCTCGGGAACCGGGCCCCCAACTCGCCATAGCACAGCGCCCCGCAAAGCGCAAAAAGGCCGCCGAAAAGCCAGCATAAAAGCAGGGTCAGGGGATGGCCCAGCTCGGTCATAATATAGCCGGAAGTGGCGAAAATCCCGGTTCCCACCATGTTGGCGATAACCAGGACGGTTGCGGTAAAAAGCCCGATCTCGCGTTTCAGGCCGTCGCCGTTTAATTGGTTTTTCATGTTGAATTCCGTCTTAAAGGGGTTATTTGTATATCACTAAAAATAGCGCCCGGACACCCATTGATTGTTTTTCTGTGCTATTGGAGGGGTTGAGTGTCCGGGCGCTGGCCGATATTTGAGCTCTCCGCCGGGCTACTTCATAAAACTGCCCACGTAAACCAGGTGTTCAAAAGGAAAATCAACACCTTTGGTTTTTTGGAGAATGTTGTTTAAATTGCCTTTAATCTGGTATTCCTTATTTTTGTATCCTGCGTAGAAAACAATGGCGATAGGGGTTTCCGGCGGGTAATAGGATTTCAGTTTTTCTACGATATCGGCAAATGCCGTGTGCATGGTAAAAATAATCATCGTGGGCTGATGCTGCGCCAGCTTGTCAATTCCGCGGTAGTGGGTAAGCACGGCGGAGTGCACCGTGTCTCCGCTCATGATATCTTTGCCGATGACCGTATTGGCAGCGTTCAAGCAGCTGACCCCCGGAATAGTATGGATATCCAGGTCTTTTAATTCTTCCCGGTACCATCGGTACGGCCCCCCGTATATAAAGAGATCCCCGCTGCCCAACACCGTCACGGTTTTTCCGTCTTTAACAGCGGCTCGGATTCTGGCTTCCAGTTTTTCGCGGACAGCTCGGTCCTTTCGGCATTTTTCACGTTGTTTCGGGTTTCCGATCTGGTCACAGGCCTTGCCGTGTGTCCGCCATTCCTGGAATGCGCCTTCCCAGAAGGTTTTGCCCGTCAGGTATTTGGAAAATGTTTCCCGGGTCCGCGGGCGGCAGATGATGATGTCCGATTTTTTAATGGTTTCGATGGCGCGCACGGTAATCAGGTCCGCATCGCCTACGCCTACACTAACCATGTAGAATTTGCCCGGCGCCTTTTCTGCCGCATGGCTGCTGGCCGCAATCATCGGAAGCATTAAAAGGCAGATAAGACAGATGAGCCTGATATTTTTTATTTTTTTAGCATTTAGATTCATTTTTGAAATATTCCTTTTTCGAGTTTGCGTCAGCGATTATAAGTCTAAAAATCCAGGGTGAGGGAAGTAATGTATAAAAAGGAATCGCACAACGCCTCGTCTGGATAGGGAGTCTCGTGCTTGGCGTTGAACAGCCATGAGCTGTCATCCGTCAGCTTGATTCGGGCAATGCCGTCAGCATCGGTTTCAACCGTCTCGTTCCCGTGATTGTGGTTATGACCGTGTCCATGATCGTGTTTTCCATGCGAGGCGGCCGTCGGGGAGATGGTTGTGCCGGCAAGGGGTTTTCCCTGGAACAGCACTTTCAAGGCGATTGTATCGCCTTTGTCGATGACAGCCGGATTTTCTGCCGGAATTATTTCAAGTTCATGGACTTTGCTTTTGGCAGGGCGCCATTTCGCCTCCCCGCAACGGATGGCGGTCATGGCCGCCATCCGGAAGGCATAGCAGGATATCACGTTTTCCAGTGTTTCTTTGTTGCCCAGCTTTCGGCCCTTTGTTGTATTGGATACAAATCCGGGCTTCATTGTCGCATACAGCCAGTATGTGCCTTTCTGGTCCGGGGTAAACGTATAAGCGGACGGCGATATGGCCTGGCACTCAACTTCACTGCCATCCGGGGCAATCGCTTGAACGCTTTTGAGCCGGTCGGCCTTCTCCATTTTTTCTTCCGGATAATGATGGCCGAATCCAATGGTGATGGTCACGGTTTCTCCGGGGTCCGGCGACGTGTTATCCGGTGTCAGCCACAGCATGTGGGCCTGGGCAGATGCGGCAAAAACGCAGAACCCGATCAGGCCCAGCAGTGTAAGTAACCCATATTTTTTCATTTTACAATCTCCTTTAGAATAATTTCGAATTATTCGGTTTTTTCATATCGGTTGGCCAGGAAGTCGCCCACGTAGAGCATGTACTCAAACGAGAGATCCTCGCCTTTGATTTTGTCAAGAATCGTATCCAGGGTTGCCTGGATGATCGTTTCTTTTTCCCGGTATCCGGCGTGTTTGACAATGGCCATCGGCGTATCCGGCGGATAATGGGTTTTTAGTTTTTCAACCACCTTCTCCATATCCATGAACATGGTGAAAAAGGCCATTGTGGCTTGATGTTTTGCCAGTTCTTCAATACTGTCCGGCCCGTCATAGTCCTCCTGGCCGAAGTTTGCCGTTAAAATTACCGAATGGGCGTCAATGCCCGAGGTAACGCCTTTTTTCAGGGCGGCATTGGCGGCGTTAAAACAGCTGACCCCGGTCACAATCTCAGGATTGAGGTCTTCAAAGGCTTCCATGTACCACATGTTGGGCCCGTAGATGGTGGGGTCGCCGCTGCAGAGCACGGAAAGGGTTTTTCCCTGTTTGACCGCCTCCCGGATAATCCGGGAAATTTTTTCAAACTGGGCCATCTTTTCGTCATAATCAAATCGTTTGCTGTTTTTGAACTGTTCGCGGGTTTTGCCGTAAACGGCAAAAATGCCGAATCCCGGGTCATGGATTTCCTTTCCCTGCAGCAGAATGGGAAATTTATCCCGTGTGCGATCCCCGCAGAAGATAATGTCAGAGTCCTTGATGGTGTTGATAGCTTTAAGCGTGATGTTGTCCGGATCACCGTTTCCGACGCTGACGAGATAGAGCTGGGTCTTGCCATTTGCGGCGGCATCTCCTGACTGCGGCAAAAGCAGCAGCAGGCTTAAAAAAACCGCAAAGCAAATTTTTTTTAAAGGAAATTCGAATTTAATCATAATTTTTTCTCCTATAAAATGTTAAAAGGTCAATAATGTATTAATGAAGCAGAAATTGCCGCCTTCTCCGGAGCTGCTGGGTTTGGCGGCTTCATCTTCTTCCGTCACTTCGGATTCCTTGCAGAAAACAATCTGCGCGGGCTGCATGGCCCGGCCGGCATTGTCATCGGGGATCTGTATCCTGCCGTCTCCGGAATAGAGCCCCTGGTTTGGCGTGGTATTGAGTATCTCAACCGTGCGGTTGGTGATGTTGCTGAGCCACAGGCGCTTATGTTTGTCCAGGCCGATGCCGCCATTTAGGCCGGCAAACTGTTTATTCTGGAGGTACTCAGGGTCGCTGGCGTTTAATTCAACGGCTTCGACGTCTCCTGTTTCGGGGTTGAAATGATAAAGGGTGTTGTCGGTTTCGGTTTGGGCGCCGATGAAAAATCCGTCGGTTGATGAGATAACCGCCATGCCGGTGATATAGCCGTATGGATGGGTTTTGGCGTTGCCATCATCAAGAATCATTTGCGTTTCATAGGTATTTGGATCGATTCGTTCAATGCCGCCGGTATAATCCGGCTGCGGCTCCAGGGCGCCGACACCCTGGACGTAGATCGTATCGCTTTTTTCGTGATATTGCATGGAAGCCGGATTCTTAACCGAAAGGGGAATGCCCGGCATACCGTCATCCCCTATGCCGGTGGTGATCGGCGCGTTCGTGGCCGAATCAATCACCGCAAGATAGGCCGTCTGCGGCATGCCGTCGGCATCCAGGCGCTTTAAGGCAATAAACGCCTTCCCATTGGCCACAGCGCCGCAGCACATCTCCGGCGACCCGTCACCGTCATCATAAGCGCTCAGGTCGATTTCCCCGGTTTTAAAATCCTTTTCATCCGTGGCCAGGGGGTCGACGATCCATGCCGTGCTGCTTCCGTAACGGAGTAAGTAGGCTTTGTGGTCATCGATGGAGAGCAATGCCCATGGGCGTGCATCTCCGGTCTCTTCGGCAGATTGGGCATCATACTGCCAGAGCGGGGCATCCAGGTTCGTGATATCAAAGCAGGTAATCCGGTTTAATCCACCGCCCTCCATTATAAAATAAAATTGTCCGTGGGTCGCTGCCCGGATGTCCCCGACCGTCGGCATCATGTTGTGTTGGCTTAAACGGGAGCCGCCGGATTTGCGTTCCTGGATCCATGAGTAGCTGGCTTTCAGTCCGTCACCGGAAACGGCCGTGACAATGGTATGCTGGGCCTGCCCGGCATATGCACCGGCGGTTTGAAAAATGATGCTAAAACTCAAGGCCAGACCAATTAAGAATCCAGTAAAAAATTGTTGTTTGATAAGCTTCTGATATTGCATGTTATGCTCCCTGGTGGACATTTAAATGATAGGGTTTATTATTGGTCAGTTGTGCGACTCCTGGATTAACAGGAGCCGCACATGAACTCTTTGTCCGGCCGGGTTTTAAAACGCCATGCTGAGAGCGGTCCCATAGGTCCGCTCCGTTGCCGGGTAACCGCTGACATTCACATAATCTTCATCCAGCGCATTGTTCACAAATACTTTGAGGGTGGGGTTTTCAACCCGTTTCCATTTTTCAAAAAGTAGATACGAGGCGGAAAAGTCCATGACCCCATAGGAGTCGATCTGGACGGTGCGAATATCAAAAATACCCGCATCTTCGTCAATAATATCGATCACATCCCGTTCCTGCTTGTCCTGGTGCTTGTAGTCCATGTGGAACTGGAGCCTGTCCGTCAAGTTATAGGTAACCCCGGAATTGATGCGGTATTTGGCCCGGTTGGACAATGCACCGGCGCTCATCCCCTCATATCCAGTTTTCGGACCGTCATACTGCCAGTCTACATAAGCAAAGCTGATATTCATGGAGAGCTGGTCGGTAACATCGCCATTGATTTCCATTTCAATCCCGTCCTTGCTCACATCCTCAAGTCCAGCCATGCGCCGGCCCCATGGGGAGTTGTTAAATTCAGAAGAAGACGATTCGCCCCAGACCACGTAGTTGTCAAACTCATAATGCGAGAAATCGAGCATTACCGAAATATCCCGCCACACGCGCCGCTGAAGTATCAGATCTATTCCGTAGCCGTCGGTGGGATCCATCTCAATACCTGAGCCCCATGTACAGACTTCACACACGGCACGGGGAGACCAGATCTTGCTCAATCCCAATGACACCGAGGTGTCTCTCAAGAAATCCGCCACCCCGTCCAAATTATAAGTCGCAAAAGCTTTGGGCATGATTTCATCATGGTTTTTTTCAATATTGTCCTGCGGGATATCCGGGTTGGCATAGCCTCCGGTCCGGAAGTTTTCGTTGTTCCAAAGAATGGTCACCTTTTCATAGCGAAGGCCGGGGCGGAAGCTTAGCCTCGGAGTGATCTGCCATTGATCCTGGAGATACCAGCCATAGGTCTGAACAATGTCCTCACTGGTCCCCCTGCCTAAGTTGGCCGTTTCAAATCCGAATGTCACCAGATGGTCGTCTGTTAGATATACATCATTCTGAATTTTGGCGCCCCAGCTGGACCATTCGCTTTCGCCCAGGGCTTCGGCATCGGTATCAGTCTGATACTTTTGGTCTTCATAGGTGCGGTAGGCACCAAGGGTCCAGTCGCCGATTTCCGTGGGCTGTTTCCAGTTGAAGCGCATCGAATGTGGCTTTTTGTCCCTTGACGCATTCTTCGCCGGATCCCGCCACCTGCCGCTGACTTCATCTTCTTCAAGGACCGGATAGCTGCCGTTATAATCAAAACGGCCGTCAGGGTCGTTGGCGCAGGGGATGCTGTTGGATTTGTCCGAATACGACCCCAGCAGGGACATATACCCGTCATTGGGCAGAAGCCAGGCCACTCGTCCGGATATGGTGGACAGATCGTAGTCACTGTTTCTCAGGTAGCCGTCCGTATGGTACTCTTTTACGCCGACAACATAGTCCAGGTTGCCGCCGCCGCCGGACATGTTCAAAGATGTATCATAGGTGTCCAATGAGGCGTAGCTGGCGGTCGTATTGAATTTAACCTCGGGTGTCTCCCGCCGGACAGGGGCTTTGGTCTTAATGTTGAGGACACCGCCAAAGCTTTTGCCTTCGTAAAGGGCGCTATGCGGGCCGGGAAGAATTTCAATGCTCTCGATTTGCTCCAGCGGGATGATGCTGTAATCCACGAAATGGCCGCCCCAGTGGCCGCCGAGTTTCTGCACAGCCAAGCCGTCAATGGCGGTAGTGAACTGCCGGGTATCAAATCCACGCATCTGGATGTCATCACATCCCGGGGAAAGGTCGCTTGCCCCTCGAAAGTCGATAATCGCCCGATCTTTCAATATATCAAGCACGGTGTGCGGTACACCGGCCTTTTTATAATCCTCCAGGTTAATGGTGACTTCACCCGGATTAATCTCTATGTTTTCGCGGAGGCCTTCAGCCTGAACGGTTACATCGCCAAGGCTGATGACTTCCTTATCATCGGTTTCGGTATCCTGTGCCCATCCATTGCCAGGTCCGGCAAAAGAAAGGCTTAAAGCAAAAAATAATAATAAAATTAACGAGTTGATTTTGTGCTGGAACATTACCGTATCCTCCATTAAAAAAGATTCTGAGGGTGTACATGAATCCCCTTTGACAGGAGGCAGGCGGGTGTTATGATAAGCATGCTTCCTGCTGTAAAGGGGAGGCGTTTAACTATGGGGGCAGTCGATGTCTTGGCGGATACTGGCTGCCCTCATTTCTTTTTTCGGCTAAATGTCATTTTATTTAGGTGCACACCTCCTTTCCTCTTTGATGGGTGTTTACAAAATTTTGTTCAAGTTAACTCAAACATGATGGTGATTTTCATCTCAAGCGGCCCGTCAAATATATTTGCTGGGGGTCGGGGAAAGGGGGCCGCTGCTTTGACCGCGTCAAGGGCCGCCCGATCCAGGGCCGAATGCCGTGAGGACTTGACGATTTCAGCCGATGTGACCCGGCCGCCCGGATCAAGGGTAAAACCGACGACCACCCGGCCCTCGATCTGCTTTTTCTGAGCGGAAGACGGGTATTTCTTTTTGCTCTCAATTTTAAGGCGCAGCATGTCAAAGTAGTCGCCCTGGCTCAGGTATTCCGGGCTGCCGGCGGGCTGCCAGTCCGCCACACCGGAAGAAATTCCGGAAGTGTCCGGCATCGCGATTTTTTCGGTAACGGCTTCCGGGTGGTCGGTTTCAACCGGGTCCATTTTCATTTTCGGTACATCCGGTTTGGGTATCTGGATTTTATTCACATCACTTACTTTCGGAGTTTTGTGGCGCATACGGGGCCGCGGAATGGACCTCGCCTGCGGCTTTTCCTCCCTTACTGTCAGTTCAATGACATTCAGGGCATTGGAACGGTAAATCCCTGCGATGTGCATAAAGATCACCACATGGATGCCCAGGGAAATCACCAGCATGCTGCGGAGGACCCAATTCGGCTGTTTTTTGTCATTTTCAGGCGTCAATGCTCAGAAATCCTTTTCCGTGGCCAGGCACAGCCTGCCGGCACCGGCGGCTTTGGCAATATCCATAACTTTTACGGCCTTGTTTAGAATTATCCGGCGATCGGACTTGACCACCACCAAACGGTCCGTATCATTGCCGATCATTTCTTTGAGTCGGGTAAACAATTGATCCAGGGCAACGGGCTTGTCCATGAGAAAGGCCTGGCCGGACTCATCCACATAAATCGTAATCTCTTTCTGCGCCTGGGGCGCTGACGCCTTGGCCTGGGGCAGCTTGACCTTAATGCCTTCATCCACCATAAAATTCGTGGTCAGCAGGAAATAGATCAGCAGCATGAAGACGATATCGATCAGAGACGTCAGCGGCGCCTGGATTTGGTATGGTTCGCGTTTTTTAAAGGTTAGTGCCATTTTTACGAAGCTCCCGTAACAGCTTTTAAAAAGGCCACTGAGCCTTCCTGAAGCTTGGCCTCATATTTTTCAATGCGCGCCAGCAGATAGGAGTGCGCCACCATGGTGGGAAGGGCCACAGCCAAACCCAGCGCAGTGGTCAGCATGGCCTCCCAGATGCCGCCGGCCAATACCGATGCATTTACTTTCCCCCCCATCTGCTGGATGACCATAAAGGCTTTAATCATGCCGATAACCGTGCCCAAAAGCCCCAACAGCGGCGCAACATTGCCGATGGTGGCCAGCGCCTGGGTGTATGAGGACAGCTTCCGGACTTCCGTGTCCGTGGCATGGGCAATCACCGATTCGAGCATATCCCGGTCCTGGTTTCTGACCCCCATGGCCTGGGCCAGGACCTGGCCCATGGGAGAGCGACTCTTAACGGCCGTGTCGTAGGCGGTTTGGTCTTTACCCTGCCGGATCAGCGCCACGACTTTTTCTGTAAGTCCCGCGCCCCGGCTTCTCAGCCGGGTAAAATGGATCAGCCGCTCGGCAAATATGGCCAGCGCCAGCACCGAGCAGAGCAGTATGGGGATGACCAGCACCCCGCCTTTGGATAGAAATGCAATCATTGCTCCTCCTGAGTATTTTGAAAACGTCTCTTTTTATGGGTTTTAGGTTTTGGGTATTAGGTATTAGACTAATGAAATCAAGAATTTATGGTCGGCACGGTGGCCGACCCTACGATGAATCGGGTTTTTCCCCATTCGTAGGGCGGGCCACCGTGCCCGCCTGAAAAATAGATAGAACAAATTTAGTGTGCCTCAGTGCCTTAAAGTTACTTTTACGCTCGGTCCCGGGCAAACGGCCCGGGGCGGTACTCGTAATCGTACTTGAAAAAATCAAAAGCCGATTACGATTACGAGTACGAATAAAAAGCTGTTCTTATTGCGTGTTCGTATCCGTATCCGCTTCTTCTACGATATCCGGTGTGCCGTCGTAGTCGAGGTCTTTTTCCGTTTTCACCAGTGCCTCGGACTCATCATAATGCTCCCAGAGGTCCGGATCCCCGTCGCCGTTAGTGTCCTCCTCCACCCGGGTGATCCGGCGATCGGTGTAATAAAACCACACATCCGTATTGCCGTCGCGGTTTTTGTCCTTTTCCGCCCGGATCGGGTTCTCGTCCTCATTATAGAACCATATCAGGTCTGATTTGTCCGGATCCCGGGCGTATTCCACGGATTTAATTATTTTTTCAGAATCATCATATATTTCCCGGTAGTTCATCTGCCCGTCGCCGTTTTCATCAATGCTTTTCTGCCGCAGGATGCCGTCCTTATAGCACAACCGGGCCTCGGCCGTGCCGTCCGCATCCGCGTCCTGCTCCATGACCATGGACCATTCGGGCCGGTCAAACCACTGGGTAATTTCAAAATGCCCGTCATGGTCGGAGTCCTTGACAATCTTTTGTTTTTTTTCATTTTTATAAATAGCGCGGAGGTCAATTTCACCGTCGCCGTTTTCATCCTTTTCAACCTTTATCAGCTGTCCGTTTTCATAAAACTGCCAGGTGTCCACGGCCCCGTTATGGGTCGTATCGCTTTCGACTTTTTCTTTTTCCTCGCGTTCATTAAAAAAGATCGTGGTATCCGGCGTGCCGTCCTGGTTATCATCCCGGGTCTGCAGGGTGATTTTTTCGTCTTTAAAATAGGTTACGGTTTCCAGAAACCGGTCGCCGTCCGCATCATAATCCATGCGGGTCGGCTTGCCGGCTTTAAAATAGCGGATGCGGTCGATATGGCCCGTATGCCGGGAGTCCTCTTCCATCCGTTTGACCTGGCCATCCGCGTCAAACCACGTGAAGGTATCGCGGGTGCCGTCATGGTTGCTGTCCTTTTCCTGGGTGACCGGCTTGCCGGCTTCAAACCGGGTAAATAGGTCGAACCGCCCGTCCAGATTGGCGTCCTTTTTCTGACGGATGGGTTCGCTGTTTTCAAAGATGGTGATTGAATCCATTCGGCCGTCATCATCGGTATCCTTCTGCTGAATGGAAATCTCGCCGTTGTCATAATAGCGGGTCGTTTCCATTCTTCCGTCTTCGGATAGATCATGTCGGCTCTCGGCCGGTTGGCCGTTTTTATCATAAAGGAAAACTTGCTCTATCTGGCCGTCTTCATTCTGATCTGCCAGGCGGCTTAGAGGCAAATCCCCATGATAGGTCTGCCAGATATTAATGCTGCCGTTTGCATCCGTGTCCTTGGTGGAAAAATGCAGTGCGCCATCTTCAAAATAATAGATCGTGTCAAAAAACCCGCTGTCATTAGTGTCGGTCTTCATTTTCAGGGGTTTTTCATTTTTGTCAAAATAGGTGATGCGGTTGACCTGCCGGTTTTTGTTGAAACGTTCCTGACGGATGCGCCGGCCGTCGGTAAAATAGTCGATGGCGTCAATCTGCCCGTCGTAATCATTATCTCTTTCAAGGCGGATGATGGTTTCTTCTTCATAAAACTGGAACTGGTCCATTTGGCCGTCTTTGTTGTTATCAATTTCAAGGCGCTGAATCCGGCCCTTTTTATCAAAAAAGAGAACCTGATCGATAACCCCGTCTTCGTCTGTATCTTTTTCCACTTTTTTGCCGTTACTGGCAGCGGCCGGATTAATCGCCATGAAAATCAGCAGGAGAAACACGATCATAGCGAAACAACCGGCCAAAAGCCGATGGCTGGCTGAAAACTTTCTTTTTTTTGGAGGCATTAGTCCATAACCTGTCGTTTCAAATGGCTTTTGGGAAGGCCAAAAAAAACGCCCTCCACGAACTTGCGTACGTGGAGGGCGGCACCCAGTTTTCTTAGCCCTTCCGTGTTCAACACAAAATGTCGGCACCTGTTTTCCCGCAGGCCACCGATATATTTGTTAAGGCAGGTCTTCTGGCTTCCCTGCCTTTTCAGCAGCCTTCCCATCCGGCTTAGACCGGACAGTGGCATACTCGGCTGAAAAGGTTTTCGCTGGCTTAGCGAACCAGGGTTACAGCGGCGGGACCGCTCCCGACTCTCACGGGATTCCCTATTAAGCGTACTGCACCTTAATTTTAAAAAAATAGACTTCATAATAAAAAAAATTATCTGTCAAGTATAAAATTCGTATTTTACATGCGCTTATATTTAAATTAGCGCCTGAATGCATAGAAACCTTGGGGGTTAAGGGGAGAAAGGAGAGGTGTTCGCCGCATTCAGGCGCTAAACCGAAAACCGATTTCCAGTAAAAAATAAAAAAAGCCACGAATGAAAGTACAGATATCCATCTGTTCTAACCTTCGTGGCTTTAATTGTATATAGTCGCTATCCATGCATCTGCAAACACTTCTACCATTGCAGATGAGGAACTTCGTTGTCCCAGTTTATTTATTATACAAATTTTATCTATTATACAAAAACATTTGTGTGTCAATGAAAAATTATCATTTGTCGACAGTTTTCTTGACACCAAAATCCAGAATAGATAAGTAAACAAAAAATAGAGGTGCCTGAAAAGGCTTAAAAGGGAATCCCGTGTAATTCGGGAGCGGTCCCGCCGCTGTAATCGGGGACGAATCCGCGAAAAAGCCACTGCCGAAAAATTTCGGTGGGAAGGTGCGGATAAACGGAAGATCCGAGAGCCAGAAGACCTGCCTTTATGGTGCGTCATATCGTTCGCGCGGCTACTTTCGGTATGACAAAACAATGGGTCAAAAAAACGGTAGACGCCCTCTTGAGCCGCAGGCTTGGGAGGGCGTTTTGATTTTGGGGCCATAACACGGCCCAAGCAAGAATAACTCCCGGCGACTTCGGCCCAGGCGGCCGGGAGATTTAAACAGAAACAGCCGCAGTAAACCAACAGGAGGTATCGATATGAACGGAAGTATTATGGGAAGGCTGTTTGCCGCAGGGTTCTGTATTGCTTTATGTCTGGTGGCCACCACTGCATTCGGCCACGGGCACCATCATCCCCAGCATGTGGAAAAAAAGGGAATTCTCCTGGTTGCATTCGGCTCCACCCTGCCTGAAGCCCAGGCAGCATTTGAGCATATTGATCAAACGGTGCGATCCGAATTTGCCGGTATGCCCGTAAAATGGGCGTATACGTCACGGATTGTTCGGCATAAGCTGGAAAAGTCCGGCAAGGATTTGAATTCGCCGGCCGAGGCCCTGGCTGAGATGGCGGATGCCGGATTTACCCATGTGGCGGTTCAATCCCTGCATACCATCGCCGGGGTGGAATACCATGAACTGGTTCGGGTCGCCAAAAGCCTTGAGCAGGCCGGCACCGGCCTTGAAAAGGTGACGATTGGACGGCCGCTGCTGGGCTCGCCGGAGGATATGGCGCGCGCATCTGAAGCGATTGTCTCCATTGCGCCGGCCAAACGGAAAGCATCGGAAGCGGTGGTTCTGATGGGCCATGGGACCTATCATCCGGCCAATGCATTTTATGCGGCGCTGATGTGGCGGATTCAGTTAACTGATGAGAATATTTTTGTCGGTACGGTGGAAGGCTTCCCCGCAGCAGATACCATTATCGAACAGCTGAAAATGAGAAAAATTGACACGGCTTGGCTGATGCCATTCATGTCTGTGGCCGGCGACCATGCTCAGAATGATATGGCCGGCAAGGGCGAGGATTCCTGGAAGTCATTATTTGAGGCGGCGGGTATCAACTGTCATATCGTGCTTAAGGGGACAGCCGAATATGATGCGTTTACCGGGATCTGGCTGGATCACTTAAAGACCGCTGTTTCTGATCTGTAAGGCGGCTTCTGACGAAATGGCGGAAGAACCGGATACATCGGTATCAATCTGGAAGAAACTACGGGAAGGGGCATTGTGGCCGCAGCTTTTGGGATTCTCAATGCTCCTTTTAATCCTGATCTGTGTGGCGGCCGGCATGGGCTATGTCCAGGTCAGTGCGGGAGGTGTCATCAAGATACTGACCGCTGCCTTAACAAATAATGCGGATCTCGTCTCCCAAATCGATCCCGTGATCCGGGCGGTGGTGCTGGATGTGCGGCTCCCGCGCATCCTAACGGCATCCGCCGTCGGGGCGACCCTGGCTGTATCCGGGGCGGTCTATCAGGGCATTCTGTTAAATCCTTTGGCCGATCCCTATACACTGGGTGTATCCGCTGGTGCGGCATTCGGCGCATCCATCGCCCTGCTGCTCAATGTCAGTCTGCTGGGGGCCTATTCGGTGCCGCTGTTCGCTTTTGCGGGGGCAACCACGACGCTTTTGCTGGTGATGTATCTGGCGGCCTCTGCCGGCGGGTTTTCATCCAACAACCTGATTCTGTCGGGCATTATCATGGCGGCGATCCTCTCGGCCGGCATCAGTTTTCTGAAATACATGGCCGACGAGCGGGTGGCGGTGCTGGTGTTCTGGCTGATGGGCAGTCTTGCATCCAAGACATGGGCGGATGTGGGCCTGACCCTATCGGTTGCCGTGGTCGGCACGGCAATATGCCTTGTTTTTGCAAGGGATCTGAATCTGATTTCTCTGGGCTTTCGGTCTGCGGAATCCCTGGGGGTGGATGCCCGTCGCCTGTCACCGTTTTTACTGGTCTGTGCCAGCTTTATGGCCGCGGTCTGCGTATCAGTGACCGGAATCATCGGTTTTGTCGGCCTATTGGTGCCGCATTTGGTGCGCAGCATCACCGGCCCGGACAACACCCGGCTGATCCCGCTGTCAATGCTTGCGGGCGCCGTATTGTTACTGGCCGCAGATACCATTACGCGCGCATTGCTGCCCTCTGAACTGCCTATCGGGGTTTTGTCCGCGCTAATCGGGGGGCCGTTTTTTTGCTATGTGTTTCGGCGGCGGCAGATGGGGGCGGCTGGCCATGGTTTTTGAGCTCAAGGGGCTTTCCTATGCTTATGGGCCGCACCCGGCGCTCAACGATATCTCCCTGACCCTGGCATCCGGCCGTTTTTATGCGGTTATCGGGCCGAATGGCTGCGGAAAAACCACGCTGGTTGACTTGCTGTGCGGATATAAAGCCCCGGCTGCTGGCGCCATCAAGTATCAGGGGCATTCCATGGCATCTTATGGAAAGCGCCGCTTAGCGCGGGAAATCGCCCTTGTTCCGCAGGAGTACTGGGTGAATTTTCCCTATGCCGCCCGGGAGATGGTGATGATGGGTCGATATCCGCATATGTCCCGGTTTAGTGCACCTTCTGCCGCAGATATGGCGTATATTGACCGCATTTTGGATATTTGCGATGCGAGGTATTTATCCAATCGCTATATGACCGAGCTTTCTGGCGGCGAAAAGCAGCGGGTGGTTTTTGCCCGGGCTTTGGTCCAGGACACACCGGTGCTGTTGCTTGATGAGCCGTGCGCAAACCTGGATATCAAGCATGCCCTGCATCTGCTCGATTTAGCCGCCGACCGGGTAAAGCGCCATTGTGCGACGGTGGTTGCTGTCATGCATGATATTAATCTGGCCGTCCGGTATGCCGATGCCCTGGTCTTGATGAAATCCGGCCGCGTGGCGGCGACCGGCAATACAAGTGATGTATTAACAGCGGCGACTTTGCGGGATATTTTTGACGTCGAGGCCCGAATTTTTAAGGAACCCTATTTAAATGTGCCACAGGTTATGTTTTTAAAATGAGACACCGGTTTTTTTGGGTTATCATTATTGGATGGGTTTGGTGCTGGGCCATCTGTGGGCCGGCCTGGAGTTCGGATATCGCGGTTTTGGGAAAAAACGCCGTTCAAGACTGCGCCGGTCGCCGGATCAATACGGAAAAGCCGTTTTCCCGCATTATTTCCCTTTACGGCGCACACACGCAAAACCTGGTGGCCCTGGGCGCATTGGATCAATTAATCGGAGTGGCCCGCCGGGACAATCAACTGGCAGAGTTGGATAAACCGGTTTTTTCGGTTCATGACGGGCCGGAACGGTTTGTGGCCGCCCGGCCGGATCTGGTGCTGGTCCGGCCCATGCATGATCGGGGATATGCCGCGCTGATCTCGCGGCTGGAAGCTTTCGGCGTGGTGGTGGCATCGCTGCAGCCCGGAAGTATTTCTGAAATGAAGGTCTACTGGCATGTTCTGGGGCATTTGACCGGTCGGCAGCAGCGCGTAACATCCATGATCCAGCGGTTTGAGGCAGGGGTCCGGGCGGCCCGGGCGGTTTCATCGCATATTTCGCCCAGGAAAAAGGTATACTTTGAGGCCATCCACAAACCCTTTAAAACCTTTGCCCCCGGTGCCATGCCCTTATTTGCCCTGTCCTGTGCCGGCGGGGTCAACATCGCCCAAGCGGCAAAGTCGGTTCGCGGGACGAATATTGCCGGGTACAGCAAGGAGCGTATTCTTGCCCACGCTGACGATATTGATGTCTACCTGGCCCAGAAAGGCGTGATGAATCCGATCCAACTGACTGATATTTTAAATGAACCGGGCTTTGATGCGATCAAGGCGGTTCAAAACGGTTCGGTCTGCCTGGTTGATGAAACCATTGTTTCCCGCCCCACGCTTGGGCTGTTGGAGGGCATCTGCCGGATCGGCGAATGCCTGTATCCAGAAAGATTTGATGCGGCCACCAGAGAAAGGATTCTCCATCCGTGACAGCCCTTTTTTCAACCATCAAAGGCATGGTGATTGCCGCGCCGGCCAGCGGCAGCGGAAAGACCACCGTTACGCTGGGTCTTTTGGCGGCGCTGGCAAAACGGGGGATTTGTGTGGCGCCCTTTAAAATTGGGCCGGATTTTATTGACCCCGGCCATCACACCCGGCTGACCGGGTGGATCAGCCGCAACCTGGATGGCTGGATGCTGGATAAGCCTGTCAATCAGTCCATTTTTTTCGAAAACGCCTTGGGTGCGGATGTGGCTGTGGTAGAAGGGGTGATGGGGCTCTATGACGGATATGACGGGCACACCGAGGCCGGTTCAACGGCTCAGATGGCCAAGTGGCTGAATCTGCCGGTCCTGCTGGTGGTGGATGCGAAGGCCATGGCCCGCAGTTTTGCCGCCCTGGTCAAAGGGTTTGCCGAATTCGATCCAGAGCTCGCCATCGTGGGCGTGGTCGCCAATAATGTCGCCAGTGGCCGGCACCTGGCGTATCTGCGCCAGGCCATGGCAGACAGCGAAGTGGCATTACTAGGGGGAATTCCAAGAAATGCGGCGGTGGAAATTCCGGATCGGCATCTGGGGCTCTATACGGCGGATGACCACGCATTATCCAGGGAGTCGGTTGGGCGGCTGGTCGAACTGGTTGAAAATCACATGGATTTGGCCGCGCTTGTGGATCGGCTGCCCCATGTAACGAGCCCGGACAGCCTGAAAGGGCCTTTGCCGGAACCGGACATCCGCATCGGCGTGGCCCGGGATAATGCCTTTTGTTTTTATTACGCGGATAACCTGGATATGCTCCGGCAGCAGGGGGCGGAGATTGTCTTTTTTTCGCCCATGCAGGATGCGGCGCCCCCTTGCCGGGTTCACGGGTTATATTTCGGTGGCGGTTATCCAGAGCTGTTTGCCGAACGTCTGGCCGGCAATCAATCCATGCTTAGGGGTATTTGCGATATGCATGCAGCGGGCATGCCCATTTATGGGGAATGCGGGGGTTTTATGTATCTTTGCACCGGATTGACGGCCAAAACAGGGGAATCCTATGACATGGCGGGTATTTTCCCCTATGTCAGCCGGATGCAGGAGCGGCTGGCAGCATTGGGATACAGGGAAATTTGCTTGATTGAAAACACGCCGATCGGTTCGGCCGGAACCACGGTCAGGGGCCATGAATTCCATTATTCGCAATTAATGCCGCTTTCTGAACAAGCGGATGTCGTAAGTGTATACAGCAGCACGGACAAAAGCTGCGCGGATCGCGGCTGTGCGGGGTGGTTGACCAAACGCTGCCTGGGCAGCTATGTGCATCTGCATTTTAAAAGCAATCCGGCTGTGCCCGCCCATTTTGTCGAGGCCTGCCGGAGCTATAAAACCGAGAGAAAAGGGTAAGGCGGCTTATGCAGCCCGATGAAATCGAAAAAAAGAGCTTTGCGATTATTTCGGCAGAAGCCGGCGATCACGGCCTGGATGCGGATACCTGGGCGGTTGTTGCCCGGATGATCCATACAAGCGCGGATTCTGAATACCTGGAATCCGTGCGGATTCATCCTCGGGCGATCGCTGCCGGCATTGACGCGATTAGAAACGGTCGGCCGGTGATCACGGACACGAACATGGCCCGCGCGGGCATCCGGAAAAGTGATTTAAAGACGTTCAGCGGCGAGGTGACGTGTTACATGGATGATCCGGGGGTGAAACCAATCGCCTCACAAAAGGCGATCACCCGGGCCGCGGCGGCGGTGGATGCGGCCTTGGATAAGATTTCAGGCGGCATTTACGTGGTGGGCAATGCCCCTACCGCCCTTTTGCGGCTGATGTCGCACATCCGGGCAGAAACGGCCATGCCGGCGCTGATCGTCGGACTCCCCGTCGGGTTCGTCAATGCAGCTGAATCCAAGGCTGACCTGCTGAACCTGGACGTGCCCTATATCACCAATGTCGGCCGAAAGGGCGGTTCCAATGTGGCGGCCGCTGTCGTCAACAGTTTGATCCTATTGGCCCGGGCGCATGAAGCGCAAGCGCCCCGCGGCCCGATAACTTATGGAGAAGCAGGATGAAGGAAGCATTCGGCACGCTTTATGGTATCGGTGTGGGACCGGGGGATCCGGATTTGATTACGGTCAAGGCGGTGGAGGCATTGAAAAAAGTCGATGTGATATACACGGCAAGCTCCACCAAAAACCAGCACAGCCTGGCCGTTCAGATTGCAATGCCCCACATTCCGGAAAACACGTCCCTCGAGCGGCTCGCCTTTCCCATGTCACGGGATCGCAAGATCTTGGAGGCGGCCTGGCAGGCAAACGCCCAAACCGTTGTCAGTCAATTGACCAAAGGTAAAGACGCCGCGTTTTTGACCCTCGGCGATTGTCTCACCTATTCCACCTATGGGTATCTGGCCCGGCATGTGGAGCAGCTGTTGCCTGAAGCCAAAATGGTGGCCGTGCCCGGTATCACGTCATATCAGGCGGCCGCATCCCGGCTGAATCGGCCGCTGGTGGAGGGTGAAGAGTCGCTGTTGGTGATGTCCGGGGTAAAGGGCGGGGGCAAATTCCGAAAACTGGCGGAAAATTTAGAAAGCGTCGTTTTTTTAAAGGCGTATAAGAATATCACGGATATTACGGAGGCGCTGTCAGAAAACGGCTGGAAAAAAGGCAGTATCGGGGTCGTCTCCTGCGGGCTGCCGGAAGAGCGTATTATTAAGGATATCAATGACTTTAAAACTGCCCGCCCGGATTATTGGACCCTGGTTCTGGCCAAACAGGGAAAGGGATATGAATAACAGGCGGCCAAAATATTTGAACCTGGTCATCGCCCTGGCTCTATCCGTCGTCATGGCGGCGGCCGGTCTGATCTGGATCGATGCCATGACCGTCGGCACTCTGTGGACGAAGCTTCTGATGCCCCTTTTGCGGCTGTGTGTTTTTATCGGTTTCGGCCTGGCCGTGGCCCAGGTGATCGAGGCCAGGGGCTGGACCCGTCGCCTTGGTGTATTGGCCCTGCCGCTGTTTTCATTTGCCAATCTGGGTAAGCGCTGCAGTGCGGCGTTTAGCACGGCCTTTTTTTCCGGTGTCTCCGCCAATGCCATGGTGGTGGATTTTTATCAGGAGAGAAAGATTTCCAGGCAGCAGGTATTTCTCACCAATTTTATCAATCAGCTGCCGGCCTTCTTTCTCCATCTGCCCACCACGTTTTTTATTATTCTGCCGTTGACCGGGGTCGCCGGTCTGCTATACTTGCTGTTAACATTGTTGGCAGTGGTTTTACGCGTTATCGCGTTTGCCGTGTACGGGCGGCTTTTTATTCAGCCAATGCCGCAAACAGATACCTACGTTTCCGCAGCGGAGAAGCGCGCTGCCCCCAATTCCAATGAGCGCCCCTGGGGCTTAATCAAGCGCCGCCTGCCCGGGCGTTACGCCAATATTTTAATGTATGTGGTGCCGATTTATGTGGCCATTTATTTTGTCAATGCGCTGGGCATGTTTCGCCTGCTTCGGCAGTGGCTGGCGGATGCGCTGACCGTGAATTTTATTCCGGTGGAGGCCTTATCCATTGTGATCCTCTCCTTTGTTGCCGAGTTTACCTCCGGCTTTGCGGCCGCCGGGGCCTTGCTCGATCAGGGGGTGATTACCGTCAAACAGACGGTGCTTGCGCTGATTGCGGGAAATATCCTCGCCTTTCCCGTGCGGGCCCTGCGTCATCAGCTGCCGCGCTACATGGGGATTTTTCAGCCAAAGATGGGGCTGCAGATTCTGCTTCTCGGCCAGGGGTTTCGGGTGGTCAGCCTTATCCTGGTGGCTGTGATGTTTTACATCTTCGTATGACGGCAAAAAAGAGAAAACAAAATCGGCTCCGCGTGGGCTTCACAACCGGCACAGCCGCTGCCGCTGCAGCAAAAGCCGCAGCAATGATGCTTTTCGGGGGTGATGGTCCAGGCACGGTTGAAATTCAGATGCTGAACGGGGATATTTGGCCCATTGAGATCCGTGAATGCAGCTGCACGGCGGATGGCGCCGAATGCACGGTTGTTAAGGACGCGGGGGATGATCCGGATGTCACCCACGGCGCCATTATCGGCGCCCGGGTTAAACATCTGCCGTCAGCAGAAGGGATAATCATAACCGGCGGTGAAGGGGTCGGCCGGGTAACGAAGCCGGGCCTGGAGGTGCAGCCGGGAAAACCGGCCATCAACCCGGGCCCGTGCCGGATGATCCGGGCGGCAGTGCGGGAAGCGGCTGCAGCCGCGGGTGAATCCGAAAACCTGCAGGTCGAGGTTTTTGTCCCGGACGGAGAAGCGCTTGCCAGGCATACATTAAACGCCCGGCTGGGGATTGTGGGCGGCATATCCGTATTGGGGACAACGGGCATCGTCCGGCCGCTATCCCATGAGGCCTACACCGCTACTATCCAGTCGGCTTTTTCCGTGGCCCGGGCGTGCGGTACGAAAACCGTGGTATGCACCACGGGCAGAAGAAGCGAACGGTATGCCCAGCATTTATTTTCAGAGCTGCCGGCGGAGGCATTTATTCAGATCGGCGACTATTTTGCCGAATCCATGAAGCAGGCCGGGGAATGCGGATTTGCCCATGTGATTCTGGCCGTATTTTTCGGAAAAGCCCTCAAAATGGCCGAAGGTGTGCCGCACACCCATGCCGGTAAATCCCGGCTGTCATTTGAGCGGTTGGGGGATTGGATGCAGGCGGCCGGCGCGCAAAAGGCGCTGGCAGAAGGCATTCTCACCATGAATACGGCACGTGAGGCATTTTTCAAGCTTAAAAGGCTTTATCCGGGGGTATTTATCGAGGTGGCCCGGCGAATGGTGCAAAGCGCTGAGGGTTTTGCCGGGCGCCGTATCCATGCACGCGCCGTGATTTTCGACTATTCGGGCGGTGTAGCGGCGGATACGGCGTTGAAAGGAGGTCAGTAATGGCGATGGTGAGCATTGTGGGCATGGGGCTTGGGCTTTCGGATCTGGGCACACGGCACCTGGATATCATTGCCAAGGCGGACCTCCTGGTCGGCGGCGAGCGGCATCTTGCGTTATTCCCGGATCATCCGGCTGAGAAGAAGGCCATTACCCCGCCGATTGAGGATTTGATTACTGATATCCGCCGGTTTATGAATGAAGGAAAAGTTGTGGTGCTGGCCAGCGGGGATCCATTGTTTTACGGCATCGGCAAAACCCTGGCGGAAAAGCTGGGTGGCGATCAGGTGGAGATTCTGCCGAATACGTCGGTAATGGCAGAGGCGTTTGCCCGGATTAAACGCCCGTGGGCGGATGCGGAAGTCATAAGCCTCCATGGCCGTGATGCGGAAAAGGATTTGGCGGCAGCACTTTCGCGCAAAAATCCGATTTTTCTGTTTACCGATCATCGGCGCACCCCGGTCCATGTCGCGCGGATTGTCTCGGAAATGGCCCCCGGCAGATGGCAGATCGGCGTTTTTGAGCGCCTTGGCGAACCTGACGAAAATATCTCGTGGAAGCCGGCGGCGGATGCAATGGATTGTTCGTTTAAGGAGCCGAACGCCGTGATCCTATGGCCGGATATGGCCGCTTTTGACCCGCTCCCGCTGCGGCTGGGCGCCCCGGATGAAACCTACCAGCATGAGCGCGGCCTGATTACCAAGGCCGAAGTGCGTGCGGTAGCGATCGCAAAACTGCGTCTCGGGCCGGATCATGTGCTTTGGGATCTGGGCGCGGGCAGCGGGTCGGTGGCTATAGAGGCAGCCATTTTCCTCACCCGGGGCCGCTCGGTAGCGGTGGAAAAGCACCCGGGGCGTGCCGGCCATATCCGGGAGAATATTAAACGATTCAACGTGCCCCAGGTGTCGGTACAGGAGCTCACGCTGCCTCAGGGTATGGCGGCGTTGCCGGAGCCGGACCGGGTTTTCATGGGCGGCGGGGGCAAGGATTTTGAGGCAATCCTTGAGTCAGCGTGCGGCCGATTGCGCGCCGGCGGCCGGATTGTGGTGAATTTGGTGGTTATCGAGACCGCTGCCAAGTGCATGCGTATGCTGCAGGAACTCGGGTTTATCACCGAACTGGTGCAGATTCAGGTTGGTAAGGGGGCGCAAATGCCCATGGGCACGCGCATTTCAGGCACCAACCCGGTATTTATTGTCTCAGCGGAGAAGCCGGAAATATAAATGGCAGGTAAAAAAATGAAAACATATCCCATCCAATTCGTGGGCGCAGGCCCGGGGGACCCGGACCTGATTACCGTAAAGGGGCGGGATGCGCTCGAAAACGCGGATTTTTTGGTCTATGCCGGCTCTTTGGTGCCGGATGCGGCCTTGCGATGGGCCGGGCAGGCCCGGAAGGAAAACAGTGCCAAGATGCATCTGGCTGAAATAATTGATATCATGGCCGCCGCCCAACAGGCCGGCCAGAAAGTCGTGCGCCTGCATTCCGGGGATCCGAGCCTTTATGGGGCCATTGCTGAACAAATGGCCGAACTTGACCGGCAGCAGATTCCCTACGCGATCATTCCCGGGGTGACTTCCGCATTTGCCGCCGCCGCTGCCCTCAAAATCGAATACACCCTGCCGGAAATCAGCCAGACATTGATATTGACGCGCATGGCCGGCCGAACCCCGGTGCCGGAGCAGGAGCAGTTGGCGGCATTGGCCGCCCACAAGGCAAGTATGGCCATTTATCTGTCTGCCGGACTTGCAGATAAAGTCGCGCCCGTGCTTTGCCAAAATTACGGCGAAAATGCCCCGGTTGCCATTGTTTACAGGGTTTCCCAGCCGGAGGAGAAGATTGTTCGGACCACGGCAAAACGTTTGGCAGCAGCCCTTCAGGAAGAAAAGATTGACCGTCAGGCATTAATTATTGTGGGCAGCGCACTGAATGCCCGGGACGGGCAGCAGCCGGCATCAAAGCTCTATGATGCCGGGTTTGGGCATGGGTTTCGAAAAGGGCGGAAAGCGGATGAAGACTAAACCAAGCATCGCGGTCTGGACTCTTACGTCCGGGGGCGCCCGAATCGCGGATCGTATTGCTGAGAGTCGACATGGAAAAACAGTGGTTTACATCAAGTCCGGCATTTCGTCCGCCTCAGCGGCCGCCGTTTACTTTGAAAACTTGAAAAATGCGGTTGCCCGAGCCTTTCATCAGCATAGGGGGCATATTTTTGTGATGGCCGCCGGTATTGCGGTGCGCATGATCGCGCCGCATATTCACTCAAAAACACGGGATCCGGCGGTGTTGGTGGTTGATGATGCCGGCTGTTTCGTCATCAGTCTGCTTTCTGGTCATCTGGGGGGCGCCAATGCCATGACCCGGGCTGTGGCCCGGTCCATCGGCGCTAAACCGGTCATTACCACGGCGACTGACAACGCCGGGGTTCCGGCCATTGATCTGCTGGCTGACCAATATGGATTGGCCATTGAGAATATGGCGGCGGCCAAGGTGATCAGTATGGCATTTCTCTCTTTAAAGCAGGTTTGGCGGCATGATCCGTATGGCATTTTAGACACGGAATTAACGGATTGGACATCACCCATGCCGTCAGAGCTCACTGAAAGCGCTGTCGGAATTTATATTGATCACCGGGTGCGAAAGCTCCCGGCCGGGGTCTTGACCCTTCGCCCCCTAACCCTGGTGGTGGGCATGGGATGCAACAGCGGTACAGCAAAAAATGAACTGGTTGAAACGGTATGCGGGGTATTTGAGCGGGAGCAGCTCAGTTTATCAAGCATCCGGGGCTTTGCCACCATATCGGATAAATTAACCGAGCCCGGCCTCTGCGCCATGGCGGATCACTTGGGGCGCCCGCTGGCCGGATTCGACCGGGGCCAGCTATCATCGGTGGCAGATGTGCCGAATCCATCGGAATGCGTTAAAAAATATATGGGAGTCAGCAGCGTATGCGAAGCAGCAGCCATCCTGGGGGCAGCCAGCGGCAGACTGGTGGTGCCGAAGCAGAAGCAGGGAAACGTCACTATGGCGGTGGCGGCCGTGCCCTCTATATCGTCGGCATCGGACCGGGGGACATCGCCCACATGTCCGGTCGGGCAAGGGAAGTGATTGAGGCCGCTCCTACAATCAGCGGTTACAGCACCTATATCGATTTGATCCATCCCCTTTTGGTCGGGAAAAATATTATTGCAACGGGCATGCGAAAAGAGGTCGACCGGGTCCGGCAGGCCATTGACGCCGCATGCAGCGGCGAGCCTTGTGCCCTGGTCTGCAGCGGAGATCCGGGGGTTTATGCCATGGCCGGGCTGGTGTTTGAGGTTTGCCGGGAAAATGCCATACCGGTCGGGAATCGCGATAATGACCTTTATATCGAGGTAATTCCGGGTATTCCGGCGCTTTGTGCCGGTGCGGCGCTGCTTGGCGCCCCGCTTATGCATGATTTTGCGGCAATCAGTTTAAGCGACCTGCTGACCCCCTGGCCGGCGATCGAAAAAAGAATTCAACTGGCGGCGGAAGCCGATTTTGTGATTGCGCTGTATAACCCTCGCAGTCGGAAAAGAAACTGGCAGCTGGGTAGAGCCAAGGAGATACTGCTCGCCCACCGCTTGCCGGAGACGCCTGTCGGGCTGGTAACATCGGCCATGAGAAGCGCCGCCGCCGTTACCCTGTGCCGGCTGGAAAGCCTGGACTGCGCCATGGCCGGTATGCAGACGACTGTATTCATCGGTAACAGCCAGACCTTTATATATGGCAACCAAATGGTCACCCCGCGCGGATACAAAGAAAAATATGAGTTTGGACAGGGAAACGGGTTTAGCAATGATAATTAAGCGTACTAGACAGTAACCGGAATGAATCAACATATCAAAAAAGCCCCCTGTCTGGCGTTTCTGGGCACGGGATCGGATGTGGGAAAAAGCGTGCTGGCCACTGCCATGTGCCGGGTGCTGGCTGACCGCGGCGTGCGTGTGGCCCCGTATAAGGCCCAGAACATGTCCAATAATTCCGGGGTGACGCCCGAAGGGCTGGAAATGGGGCGCGCCCAGATTGTGCAGGCCGAGGCTTGCCGTCTGGCGCCGCATGTCAATATGAACCCCGTGCTTTTAAAGCCCACAGGTGAGAGCGGCTCCCAGGTGGTGGTTTTGGGGAAGGCTGTGGGCAACCAGCAGGCCCGGGAGTATTACACGACCAAAAATGATCTGTTCGCCATTGCCGCAGAAGCCCTGGATCGTCTGAGGGCGTCGTATGACGCGGTGATTATGGAGGGAGCGGGGTCCTGCGCTGAAGTAAACTTGATGGCCCATGATTTCGTCAATCTTCGCATCGCCGCCCATGCGGATGCGCCGGTGATACTGGTGGCGGATATCCATAAGGGCGGGGTGTTCGCCCAGATCGTGGGCACCCTGGAATGCCTGGCCCCGGAGCAGCGGGTTCAGATCAAGGGATTTATCATCAACCGCTTCCGCGGGGATGCCAGCCTGTTTGATGAGGGCGTTCGATGGCTGACTCAGAAGACCGGAAAATCCTGTTTCGGGGTGATTCCCTGGTTTGAGCACATCCGGATCGAGGCCGAGGATTCGGTGGTAATTGAGAAGCCGAAAGCCGTGTCCGGGGCGGGCATTGAAGCGCCCGGCATCGCAGTTATCCGGCTGCCGCACATATCCAATTTTACGGATTTTGATCCCCTGGATGCGGCCGTGGCCGTGGGCGTGCATTTTCTGGAGCAGGTACAGGATCTTTCAGGCTTTTCTGCGGTGATCCTGCCGGGCTCAAAAAACACCCGGGCGGATCTAAACTGGCTGAAACACCTGGGATGGGCAGCTCACATCCGGCGGTATTATGAGCGGGGCGGGCATCTGCTGGGGATTTGCGGCGGCTACCAGATGCTGGGTCAAAAAATTTCAGATCCTGACGGCCTGGAAGGCGAGCCCGGTGAAATGGACGGTCTCGGCCTATTGCCCGTGAAAACGCGGCTCACCGCCCCCAAAACCACGACCCGGGCGCGGTTTGAATGGGATGAAAGCAAGGGTACCGGCTATGAGATCCACATGGGCCGGACGGAAATTATTGGGGGTAACGGCTGGCTTACGGTGATTGAACAGAATGGCGAAGCCGTCAATTTTACGGACGGATGTATGTCAGAAGACGGCCGGGTTTTGGGCACCTACATCCACGGCCTGTTTGATGAGCC
>JBKHAE010000046.1:0-27005 GCA_046543065.1 Desulfobacterales bacterium
TCAAACGCCTTGGGGCCCAGCCGGGAGACCTTCATCAGTTCCTGCCTGGAAGTAAAGGGGCCGTTTTCTTCCCTGTATGCCACAATGTTTTTCGCAATTGCGGCGTTTAATCCGGAAACATAGGTCAAGAGCTGGGCGCTGGCCCGGTTTAAATCAACGCCCACAGCGTTCACACAGCTCATCACCACATCATCCAGGGCCTGCTTTAAGGCCTTCTGATCCACATCATGCTGATATTGGCCCACTCCGATGGATTTGGCGTCAATTTTGACCAGCTCCGCCAGGGGATCCATGAGCCGGCGGCCGATGGAGACCGCGCCCCGGACGGTCAAGTCGTGATTTGGAAATTCTTCCCGGGCCACCTCGGATGCGGAATAGACCGACGCCCCGCTTTCATTGACCATGACCACCTGCGGCGCGTCTGAAAAATCAATTGATTTTACAAAGGCCTCGGTTTCGCGTCCGGCGGTACCGTTTCCCACGGCGGCCGCTTCAATCTGATAGGTCTCACATAAAGACTTGACTTTGGCTCTTTCGGCGGCTCTCTGTTTTTCCGACATATGGGGGTAGATGGTATCCGTGTGCAGGAGCTTGCCCTGCGCGTCCAGGCAGACCACCTTGCAGCCGGTACGAAATCCCGGATCTATGCCCATGACCCGTTTGGCGCCCAGGGGCGGGGCCAGCAGGAGCTGCCGGAGGTTTTTGGCGAATATGCGTATGGCTTCAGCATCCGCGGTTTTTTTGGCCCGGATCCGGGCTTCGGTTTCCATGGAATTGGAAAGCAGCCGCTTATAGGCGTCTTTAACCGCCTGCCGCACCTCTTCAGCATCCGGGCCGTCGCCTTTGACGAAAAGCGATTCAAGCAGGGCCACCGCCTGGTCCGCATCCGGTTGAATCCGGAAATGGAGGATATCCTCGGTCTCCCCCCGCCGGATGGCCAGCATCCGGTGCGAGGCAATAGCGGTCAGAGGTTCTTCCCAGTCAAAATAATCCCGGTATTTGGCGCCTTTTTCCGCCATATCCGCGGCAACCCAGCTTTTAATGATTCCCTTGGTAAGGAAAAGCTCCCGCAGGGCGGCCCGGGCGGCCTCGTTTTCGTTGACCGTTTCGGCGATAATGTCCCGGGCCCCGGAAAGGGCTTCATCAACCGTGTTAACGCCTTTTCCCGGATCAATGAAGGGGTCGGCCGCTTTTCCCGGGTCTATGCCGGTCTGCTCGAAAATGGCGTCAGCCAGCGGCTCAAGCCCCTTTTCCCGGGCGATTACCCCTTTGGTCCGGCGCTTGGGTTTGTAGGGCAGATACAGGTCTTCAAGCGTGGCCAGGGAATCGGCCGCAAGCACTTTCTGCTTCAGCTCATCGGTCAGGTGCCCGTTTTTCTCAAGGGATTTAAGCACCGTCTCTTTTCGGTCCGACAACTCTTTCAGCTGATTCAGCCGGTCCCGAATAGCGGTTACCGCCACTTCATCCAGGCTGCCGGTGGCCTCCTTCCGGTAGCGGGCGATAAACGGGATGGTGGCGCCCGACTCAAGCAGGGAGGCGGCTGCCTGGACCTGACCGGGGTTGAGCGCTAATTCTTCGGATATAGCAGCAATAAAGCGATCTGTTTCCATACGCTCAGTTAATCGGTTTGTTTGCGGTTTTTGGATGCAGGGATGGTATCCCGAAAAGCGGGTATAATTACGCCGGAAGGGCAAGGAACGGGGGCAGCTCTCAGCCATACCCCCGAACTTTCAGGCTTACCGGGGGGTAATAATCCGGGAATCGCTTTGCTGCTGCTGTTGCTGCTGTTCCTGCTGCATATTGCGCAGGTGCTCGATCGTTTCATTCAGCGACTGCTTCATGGCCTGCGGAAACTCCTTCATGGCCTCATCCAGGGTGGTGGCGTTTAATTTGGCCTGGAGCGGCAGCGGCCCTTCCGGGGTCATGAGCTGGGAATTGCCGATAAATACCGGGTTCCGGCTGGTATCTTCCGTGCCGTCCGAATTAATCGGTACCATTTTCCGGATGGACGCCACTTTTAGATCGGTAATGGATTCCTCCCGGTAAAGATTGTCCTTATCAATTGTAAAATCAATATCATTGGCTTGGCTTGCACCGTTCATATATAAACCTCCTTGTTTTTTGTTTTCAGACACCTACAATTATTTAAAAGGGGTTGTCAAATCGAATCATTTGATCCCGGCTGTTTCAGGCCGTCAGGTATAAACATAACCATAGAAAAAGATTATGCATTTAATTTTTAAAGGGCATTATGCCATCCGGACATTTTCCGGCAATTTTCGGGAGAGGATATCCACGGTCTCGGCTACCATCTCTTCCACAACCTGCCGGGCGGGCTTGATGTCATGGATAATTCCCGAGACCTGTCCGGCCAGTCCCCCGACATAATCGGTTTTGCCGGCTTCAATAAAGGCTGAGAGAAGATAAGAGGAGACAACCACCTGGGCCGGAAACGGCAGCGGCTCAAGGCCTGACTGATTCCAAAGATCATGGAATTTGCTGTAGTTCGCCCGCAGGGTTTTGCCTGTATAGGCGGTACTGACCCGGGTGTCTTCATCGGTCGATTTGACAATCAATTGTTTGTTGATATCAAGGGCGCCCCCCTCTTGGGTGGCCAGAAACCGGGTGCCGATCCAGACGCCGGTGCATCCCATGGCCAAAGCGGCGGCAACACCGCGGCCGTCTCCGATACCGCCTGCGCCAAGCACCGGTACCGGGTGGGCTGCGTCAATAGCTGCTGGCAGGAGCGCCATGGTCCCGATGCGCCCGGTATGACCGCCGCCTTCATGGCCCTGGGCAACCAGCAGATCAATGCCGGAATCGGCCATGCGTTTGGCGTTTTTGGCATTGCCGGTGATTCCCAGCACTTTCATGCCGACAGCATGGGCCCGTTCCACCATAAATCCCGGGTTCCCGAGGCCTGCGCAGAACAAGGGCACTTTCTCTTCGATGCAGGCATCCACCGCTTCCTTGGGTTTCATGGTGGTGGTGTTCAGCCGCAGGATGGTGTCCACGTCCGGCAGCTGCATCTCTTCAATCATTTGGTTCAGCCAGTCCAGGTGCTCTTTCGGAATCGTCTGGATGATATCTTTTAAGGGCATCTCCGTGGGACCGCCGCCGGAGGCCGCGGCATCGGCTTCCGCCGACAGGCTTTTGGGCAGCAGCAGATCCACGCCGAACGGCTTGTCCGTCTGGGCCTTGATTTCCCGAATGGCCTCGCGGAGTTCTTCAACGGTAAAGCCGCTGCCGCCCAAGACGCCCAGACCGCCGGCCTCGGATACCGCCACCACCAGTTCAACCGGGGCGCCGGTGTTTTCCCCGATCAGCGTGGGGCCCATGCCGGCACTCAAAATGGGGTATTCAATGCCCAGCATGTCGCATAATGGGGTCTTTAATACATATCTACTCATGGCGGCCTCCTGTGAAAATAATGCTTTGGGTGGGAATTTTTTAGGTTATGACGGTAATTGCTAAGAATTTCAAGCTGAATTTGGGGAGGCTTTTCGCATCTTGCCCGGTTCATCAAAATCGGGTATAAATGAAAATTTTAATACCGTCTTAATCTTGCTCTTACTCTTAATCTTATTCTAAACAATGATAAGCAACTTAATCGTTTTGAAATTCAGTCAATACAACTATTTGAAAAGAGGGGAAAAATGACGGAGAAATTTTTCAGCGAGCGGAATTTAAAGTTTTTGCTCTATGAAGTGCTGGACACCGAAAGCCTGACCCGGCTTTCGGTGTTTTCGCAGCATAACCGTAAGATGTTTGACATGGTGATAGACGCGGGCATCCGCCTGGCAAAGGAGCTATACAAGCCGTGCCTTGAGGAGATGGACAAGCAGCTGCCGGAATTAAAGGACGGCCGCGTGCGGGTGCACCCTTGGGTGAAAAAGATACTTAGGGAAGCGGGGGACGGCGGCTGGATTGGCCTCCGGTTTCCCGAGGCGGAAGGCGGCGAGCAGCTACCCAATACCATCGGCAGTGCCTGCGATTTCATATTCACCGCAGCCAACTATTCCGCCTCGGTCTATTCGCATTTAACCGCGGGGGCGGCCCACCTGATCTTCTCATTCGGCAGCAGGTCGCTGATTGACGCCTATGTGCCGAACATGCTTTCCGGCAGATGGCAGGGCACCATGGCATTGACCGAACCCCAGGCCGGAAGCTCCCTCTCGGATATTACCACCTCCGCCATACCCACGGATGACGGGGATTATCTGATCAAGGGCCAGAAGATTTTCATTTCCGCCGGGGATCACGACGGGGCCGAAAATGTCGTGCATCTTATGCTGGCGCGCATCGAAGGGGCGCCTGCCGGCACCAAGGGGATTTCTCTTTTTGTCGTTCCTCGGCTGCGGCCGGATGATTCCGGCGAACCCGTTTTCAATGACATCACGGTCACCCAGGTCTACCATAAGCTGGGCTACCGGGGCGCGCCGATTACAGAGCTTTCCATCGGCGAAAAAGACGGCTGCCGCGGTTACCTGGTGGGCGAGGCGCACAAGGGCCTTAAATACATGTTCCAGATGATGAACGAGGCCCGGGTGGGCGTGGGCATCGGGGCTGCCGGCATCGCCTCGGCCGCCTATTATGCGGCACTGGACTATGCCGGCTCCCGGACACAGGGCCGGCCGATTACCTCAAAGGATCCGGCCAAGCCGCAGATTCCTATCATCGAGCATGCGGACGTCAAACGGATGCTTTTATTCCAGCGGGCCGTGGTCGAAGGCTCGCTCGCCCTGCTGCTGCAGTGCAGTCTCTACAGCGATTATCTGCATGCCGAATCGGAAGAAGAAAAGAAAGCGGCCAATCTCATGCTGGAAATCCTCACGCCCGTGGCCAAGACCTACCCGTCGGAGATGGGGATACTTTCCACCAGCCAAAGTATACAGTGCCTGGGCGGCTACGGCTATTGCGAGGATTTTCCGGTGGAGCAGTACTACCGGGACGCCCGGATCCACCCCATTCACGAGGGCACCACGGGCATCCAGGGCATGGATCTCCTGGGCCGTAAGGTCATTATGGCGGAGGGCAAGGCGTTTCAGCTGTACATGGAAACCGTTCGGGAAGCCGTCCGGGAAGCCTCCGAAGCATCCGAATCCTTGAAGAATTATGCCGAACAGCTGGAAACAGCGCTAAAAACCCTCGAAACCGTTACCTTTAACCTGATCGGCGTGGCCCAGTCCAAGGGGCCGGCCGCCTACCTGGCCGATGCCACCCTTTATCTTGAATTTTTCGGCATTATGACAGTGGCCTGGCAGTGGCTGAAGCAGGGCATTATCGCCGAAAAAGCCCTTCAAACAGCCAAATCCAAGCGGGAGAAAAACTTTTATCAGGGGAAAATCTATACCTTTAAATACTTCTTCGAGTACGAACTGCCGAAAACAGAGGGCCTGGCCAGGCGACTGGCGAGCGATGATGATTTGACGCTCGAGATGACGGCGGATTTTTTTGCTGACTAACCGGATTCCCCAACAGATTTTATGCGGTGGAGATGGCTGCTTCAAGTTCCTTCTGAATTTTAGCCATATCGAACCGATATTTTTCTACCATCTGCTCAAGAGTATCAAACAGGCAGTTGCAGCAGATGCATTCCCCGGCTAATTTATCATAGCTTTTGAAAACCGTTTCGGTCTCGCGGTACTCGCTGATAATATCGAGCAGGGTCATATCCGGTCGGATTGCGGGATGGGGCATTGAATAAGCTCCCTTCATCATAGGGGCGCCATTCGGCGGCCGATTTGCGGGAATCAGCCGCCGAATGGATTTTTTACCTAAATTGAGCGATTTTCAAGTTTATCGCAGATACAAGGAAAATGATGTCGAGCTATAGTGACCTATGCGAGACATCATTTGACGCAGTAGATGCGGTGAAATTGGAAATCGCTGTGTGTTTAAAAACCGAATGCCGCCTGCACCGTAATAATATCGGTTTCGCCGATCTCGTCATTGTCGCTGTCCACCCGCGTGTATTCAGCGGTCAGCTTGTTGGCCAGGCCTTTGATGTAGTAATTTAGCCCTGCGCCGTAAACATTGGTATCCTCAGCCCCGCTTGCATCCGGCATAATCACTTCCGCATGGACAAAGGGCTGAATGTTTTGGTTGAACAGAAAACCCAGCTGTCCGGTAATCATATCCCCGTCCGTGCCCGCGGTCAAATCGCTTGACGTAATGCCGTTGACCGAATTTTCAACACCGATGTAGGCAAGATCCGCTGTCACCGCGCCGGCATCCATGGGCATGTCCATATGGATGTCTGCGGTATAGGCGGTATAATTATCCTGATTGCCGCTCCATACGAGGTCCTGCTGATAGTCAAACCCGCCGCCGATGGCCAGGATCTTTTTCTGGCCGAGATTGGTGCCCTTGTTGAACCAGCCGGTTTCGGTATCAAAGAAGTTAAAGGATACGCGGCCGGCAAAGCGGAGATTGTCATCCGGATTTAAAGAGCTGCTTTCTGCGCCTTCGCCCGCCATCAGCCGGTACTGGAGTTTGTCTGAAAATACATTGCCCCATAGGGTGACACTGTCATCCCGGCCCACCTTGCTGGGATAAAAAATGCCGCTGCGGATGCCCCCCTGGCCCCAGTCCAGCTCTGTCGTTAAAAGTGCCTTGGTCGAGGTGGTGCCGTAATTCCGGGTAAACGGGATATACATGCGCCCTGCCTGGATCATGAGATTATTGCCCAAAACCTTGTATGTCACCCAGGCATCCCGGACAGCCAGTCCCGTGCCCAGGCCCATTCCCGAATTGTCGAGCCCCTGCTGGCCGATACGGTCGGCGGCATAATGCATAAAAAAGCTAAGCTCCGGCGTGGCAGTCCCCTTGACGCTGAAGTAGGAGCGCCGGACCATGAAATCATGTATTTCTTCCCCGGCCTCCGGGTCCACATACTGATACCAGCCCTGGGCCCAGTAACCGACGCCCAAAGAGACGTCCCCATCCCGGTAAAGCTCCACCGAGCCTGCCAGCGACGGCAGCAAAATCAGTCCAATTAGTAATAAAAAAATTTTTCGAATCATGGCGGTTTCTCCTTTCATTTTTTGATTATTTGTATTGGCTTTATTTTTGAGTGAAAAATTGTTTTAGGCCCATGGGAATCTGCCGGATAATATCCACTACCTGAGTGCCCGGATTGGGGGCGGCGAGGGAGCCGGCTATTCGGGCGATCGTTGCCGCATATATACAAGCCTTGCAGCTGTCATGCCCGAGCGCGGTAAATGCCGCCAGCAGCCCGGTAATGATATCCCCGGTGCCGCCGATGGCCTCCATGGAAGGCACCACAGGTTCTGTAATGGTTTCAATGAGGCCGGTGGCATCCGCAACTATGTCTGTTTTGCCCTTGACCAAGAGATAGCGGGCCGCATTGTCATTCTCATACGCTTGGGATATCAGTTCCGGCGCCCGTTCCGGTTCATGAAATATAAACCCCCGGGTGTAGAAGGGGTGGGGGGCGTCGGCATCAGCCAGAAACGCGAGCTCACCAATATCCGGGGTAAAAATTTCATACAAATCAGATTGTCCGCTCATTTTCGCCGCATACATGAATCCGGCATCTGCGATCAGCAGGGGCTGCCGGGCCATTTCCGATACGGCAAACAGCACCCGGTTATGCCAGTCCACATCCGGCTGGATATAGTGAAAGGTTAGGCTGGTATAGGCTTGTCCCCCCAGGGTTTCTTCAAGATGGGCATAAAGTTTTCGGCTGCCCGCGCCGGTGCCGATATCCCCAACCAGATAGGCGGTGGGCGGTGGCGCATTGAAAAATTCGCAAACCTTTAAGGCGCTTGCCAGCAGCGCAGGCGTTCCTCGGTTAACAGGCACCTGGAGATCAGCCATAATCAGTTTGTCGCCTGATAAATCGACTGGCCCGCTGCTTAGGGGAAAATTTTTATCCGGAACCGTGCCGACTACGGCGAACATTTCCGCATGATCTCCTCGTAAGCCAGTTGGAGTGCGTAGCCGCAGAGCGTGTGGCCGATACTGCGCGGCGATGGCGCCTCGTCCAGTCGTTTGCCCACCATTTCCGCGGCCAGGAATGGCACATCCGGGCATCCGCCGCCGGATACATTGACCACTGTCATGGATGTTTGATCCACAGTAATTTTCATGTTCGCCGCCTGCACCATTAAAAATCGGCCGTAATCCCGGGTAAAAAATATATTGACCGGTTCAAGCAGGGGGCCGGTGACAGGGACCACCTGCAGCGGAGAAATATTTTCGGCCGCAAGCGACCGTATAATTTCAAGGCCTTCGATCAAGGGAAACTCAACCACCAGGTCGCAGCCGGTGCGAATCTCAGGCGGCGGCCCCATCACCCGGATAGATCGGTCATGCTGCTTGAGAAGCGTTTCCGCCCGAATCACCTCGCTGGTATTTTCAAACACCAGGATGCCTCGATCCTTGCTCGTTTTGGCGGCAGGCAGTTGTTTTTTTTTGAAAAGGGCGAGAAGGCCCATGGTCAGCCTTTCTGTATGTCAAGCCGGTATGTGTCACCGTCTTCCTTGATTTCACGGACCTGCCAGCCCTGGCTTTCGACCGCCCGGCTGACATTTTCCCTGGAAGCTTCCGTATCCACCAGCACCACGAGTTCTGATTCATTTGTTTTTTTGATTTCATCAAGGGCCATCAGCACCGGCTGCGGGCAGGAAAGACCCCGTGCATCCACTGTTGTCGCCATTTTTTATCTCCTTGCGGTTTGTGGTTTCATTGTAAATCCGATGATTAAGCATACTGCCAGGCCGATGACCACCGCGGCAATCCCATAGGGCCCCAATCCATTCGGTGAGCTGGCCAGACCGAAGTTGTGGGAGAAAGCCGCCCCGACGATCATGCCGATAACAAAGACGGCCGCATCCGCATCGCCTTCACCGGACAAAAAGAGCTGGCGCCCCGGACAGCCGCCGGCAAGGGCAAAGGCCAGCCCGGCCAGCACCATTCCCAGCGCGTTCCAGACATGAAGCGTATGCGCCACCGGCTGGTTCTCAAATCCGGGGTTAAATTGGCCGACAATCAGATTGGTGATCCATGCAAACAGGATCAAGGCCACCACACCTGAGAACAGATGAATCTGTTTAAATAAAATCAGGTCGCGAAATGCCCCCATGGTGCAGAAACGGCTGCGCTGGGCGATAAATCCGACGACTAAGCTCACAAAAAGGGAGATGAAAATGGGGGAGTGCATGGCGCCGGGCCCTTTAATGCTGTAAAAGAGGACGCCGCTTTTGGCTGCGCCTTCGGCCTGCGGAAAGAAGAGCATCAGCAGAAAGAAAAAGGCAAAAATGCCTGGCAGCACCCAGCCAGCAGGTGCGGCAAATTTATGGGTCCGGCCAAGCGAATATCCCTTTTTTAAAAATCGGGTGCCGATCCAAACCCCGGCAATCAAACCGGCAATACCCAAAATGGCGTTGCCGTCCCCGCCGGCCAGGCGCAGCATCGCCCGCCACGGGCAGCCCAGAAAAACCAGGGCGCCGATCATGGCAAAAACACCAAGAAGAAACCGGACAATCGGTGCTGAGCCGCCGCGGGGGCGGAATTCTTTGAAAACCAGGGCCGCCGCCAGCGCTCCGAATACAAACCCGATGATTTCAGGCCGCATGTACTGGACCACCCCGGCCCGATGCAGCCCTAGTGCCCCGGCGATGTCTCTTTCAAAGCAGGCCACGCAGATCCCCATATTTCCGGGGTTTCCCCAGTACTGAAGCAGCGCGGCGACGGCGCCGATAAACGCCCCGACGCCAATGATTCCCCATCGTGTAGCAAAAAAATTTTTCATAACCCTCCGCCTTTCGTTGTTCTGTTTTTTAGGCAGGCACGGTGGCCTGCCCTTCACTGGCATGCCGGCATTTCGTAGGGTCGGCCACCGTGCCGACCGATAAATGCGGCCAACGCCCCCCGTGTGATAAGCCCAAGGTTTGTGGGGTTTAGGTTAGATCAAATGTATCCTGCCATAGTTAAAGAAAATCGTTTACATCATAAAATTCTATATTACAAATTGTTAATATCTATGATTTGGTGCGCAGAAATAGAAAAATTCTATTCTTTGGGGTTTTTATTGAATCAGCCGATACAGGGTTTTATTTGTGGGGCAATAGCCGACCAGTTCCAGGGCGGAGCGTTTTGATCGTCGTCGAGGGTCGGCCAGGGCCAGCAATGGGGGTAAGGGGCGGTAAATGTTCGGGTGTCCTTGAGGGTCGGATGGAGGATCGAGAGTTCGGTGGCGCAAAGGGCGATCTGTTTTTCCGGAAGCGGCGTGCCTGCGCCGTAGCGGAGGTCGCCCAGCACGGGATGGCCGATATGGGCAAACTGGGCCCGGATCTGGTGGTGCCGGCCGGTCTCCAGGTTGATTTCAACCAGGCTTTTTGATTGGGTGGTGTCAATCAACTGATAAGAAAGCCGGGCTTCCCGGGATTTCGGTGATGGCTGATCCACGATCAGGCTGGATCTGCCGTTGATGCGCTCAATTGAATGCACCAGATGACCGGCAGCCTGCCTGATAGTGCCTTCCACAACAGCCGTGTATTTTTTCTCCACCGCCCCGGTCCGGAACTGCTCGCTTAACCGCCCGGCCGCCTTTGATGTGCGGGCAAATACTATGACGCCGGCCACGGGGCGATCCAGGCGATGGACCAGGCCCAGAAACACCCGGCCGGGTTTTTGGTATCGGTCTTTCAGCCAGATCTTGGCCAGTTCCAGAAGCGACGGGTCTTTGGTTTGATCCGCCTGCACCAGCAGGCCGGCCGGCTTGTAAACGGCCAGAAGATGGTTGTCTTCATAAAAAACCGGCCATTTGGGTATAAAGAAATAAGAATCAGAAGAGGTCATGGATTAGTTGTGCAGTGGATCTTAAAAATGGTGATTTTTGATTTTTACTGTCTGAGACGGCTATGTAATTCTGTTTTTTAAAATTTTTACAGATTCATTTTTATAGCAATAGAATCAAGTATTATATCCTAACCTTTCTTTTACTTTTTTTCTTACTGAAGCCGGTGTCCACCAACTATTCTCAATTCTTTTTTCCAAGTCTTCATCTGAAATCAAACAATTTATATTTTGTCTGATTTTGTTCAAATAGGCTCGATCTTCATCAATATTTTCAATGCGATTAATAATGTCGTCAACAGGGCCAATTTCTATGCCAATCCAGCGGCGATTTTTTATTTCTGAAACCGCATAGGTCGTCCCGGATCCGCCAAAAGGGTCGAAAATCAAATCACCGCTAACAGACGCCAATTCAATAATGCGATCTAAAAGTTTAATTGAAAGCTCATTCGATCCATTTCTTCTTTTATATTTTTTATGTCTAACAGGCGGAATATCCAGCCAAACATCAGTTAAATTAACGCCATCAGGATTCATTTTATGCTTATATCCGCCATAATCCTTTAAATCACCTGAGCAGTGCGGACAAATACTCATAGGCAAACGATCCGGATGAAATCGGTTGGGTTTATCCCCTTTACAATAATATAAAAGGGAATAATGGGATGGATAAAGCCGGCCTTTAATTGGCAAACTATACTTGATATCCACTGCAATCCAATGCCGGAATGTCAGTCGATCATTCAAGTAAGCGGAGATATAAGTATTCCATTTTGGTAAATTCCAGACAAATAAACTTCCTCCCGGCCTCAGGATACGAATACATTCATCGGCCCATTTTTCGCACCACCTGAGATACTGATCACTTTTTAAATCGTCATCTATATTTGAAGGGTAAAGTTTTTTTAAATTAAATGGAGGGTCAGCAAATATTAAATCAATGGTGTCATCATCAATATTTTTCATCAGGTCTAAACTGTCGCCTTGGTATAATCTCCCCAAACCTGTCTCATATGCCGGGGCGGGCATCTGGAGTCTTTCATTTTCGCTTTTGACCTGGGAACTGATGATTGAATAGATCTGATCTGCATTCTCCCGAAGTACAGAAGAAAGCCGGCTATCAAGAAGCCCCATTTTAAGCATCAACGCTTCTTTATTTATGCCGGTGGCATTATATATCAATTTCATATCATTCCCAGTGGGAAGTTTATTGTAATTATTATAATATCTTAGCCTTTCCACAGGTATTCCAGTCTGCCGAGCAAATTCTTGTACTGATTGACCGTTTTTACCTTTTATTTCTAACGCTTCAAAAAATAAACCCTTCATATGCCGCCTATACCTGTCTTAAAATAGTTTATTCGCACCGTTCAATTAATAAATAACACAAAAGAATAAGTCGATCAATCAATTTTTGAGGACTATAGTCTGTAGATCAAACCGCCTTTTTTCCTGTATGTATCTGTTTTCAAGGAGGGTTTCTTGTTGAAGCCGGAAGATGCCTTTGGCCTGACTTTACGCCATTACAGAAAAAAAATAAAACTTTCCCAAGAAAAACTTGCCCAGGAGAGTGGTTTGGACAGGAGCTATATTTCTTTGTTGGAAAGAGGGCTGAGACAACCTTCGCTGATCAGTATTTTGAAACTCTCTAAGGCGTTGAAGGTTTCACCGACGGCTATCATTTCAAAAATAGAGACCTACCTCAATGAAAATTAAAAAAATTGATTTTCTCATCCAATCGGGAAATTTCGGCGCTTCCAAAGAATTCGAAAAAATTTTGGATGAAGTCAAAAAGGCGATTTATGCAGTTGTTTGGCCGGAAAAAACGACCTTTTTTCGCTTTATCCGGAAAAAATGGCAAACGGCGTGGTACCGATCAAACACGGATTCCTTCTTCTTCTATCGGAATTCGGTTGGAAACTTGAACAACGAATGTCAATTGTGTCCAGGCTTAGGCCTGGCCCCATAGATGCCCTAAAAAAATTATCTTCTGAAAAATTTTTTGCTGTTGAATGGGAAACCGGCAATATCTCATCCAGTCACCGTGCCTTAAATAAAATGGCGGTGGGGCTGTTGGACGGCATATTGGCAGGCGGCATTTTGATATTGCCCTCAAGGGAAATGTACAAATATTTAACCGACCGAATCGGCAATTATGCGGAAATCGAGCCTTATTTTCCTGTATGGCGAAACTTGTCAATTAATGAAGGTGTCCTGATTGTAATTGAAATTGAACATGATGAATTGTCGTTTCATAGCCCGCCCATAAAAAAAGGAACTGACGGCAGGGCACTTAGATGAAATGCCCCCCCTTTTGATTCACAAGCCTGATTTCAAGAATAATGCAAGAATATAAAAATAACTGCACCGGTCCGGAAACAGTCCTCTCCAAAGGCATGTTTCATTGCCTTTTTCCGCAAAATGTGGTTCTCACGCCACAATTAAATGAAGTATATGAACTTGCCCTCGCATATTACGAAAGCAGAATATTAACCGAAGAAGAACTCGTTCAAAATGGAGCATATTTTTCCCGCATCGGGGATGAGTTCACCAATCATTACCTTATGTGTACCGGCGAATCCGTGCGCCTCCCTCATTATTCTTCATCCCGCCTGAAATCTTTTTTTGAGAAGAATCAATTCAGAACGGGCTATGCGACGCATGGATTATTTCCTTACAGGGGAAAATTTCACCCCCAAATGATTAAAGCCCTGATAAACGTCATGGGCTTAAAACCAGGTGATACCGTATTGGACCCCATGATGGGATCGGGTACCGTTCCTATAGAAGCCAGCCTTATGGGAATCAGATCAATCGGGATCGATGCTAGCCCTTTCTGCCGGTTCATGACCCAAGTAAAATATAATTCACTAACCCTGCCCACCCCTCCCTTGGATCGCGCAATAGAGAGAGCTCAAAAACTATTCGAAATTTTTACTGATTTTACAAATGAATCAGGTCAGCCCAGCCAAGCAGCAAAAGATGCAAACTGGAATTTTGTTTTATCCGCACAGCAATCTCTTATAGCTGAACAAGGAAACGCTCTAATTCAGATAGCCAGCCTGGTTGAATGTGACATCCCGGAAATTTATGATTTTTTATTTTTGGCATACCTGGACAGCGCTGGATATGCTGAAAGAAGCAAAAAAAAATCGCCTTTGACCTTATTCCAGGCTATTCTTGAACGGTACGTTTTTGTAGTTAAGAAGATTCAAAGTGTGATGTACAATTTCAATCTCATCCCTTCAGCCGGCATGATATTGGAGGGGGATTCCCGTCATATGGCGATCGAGGATTGCAGTGCAGATGGCATAATATTTTCACCTCCGTATAGCTTTGCCATCAATTACCTGGAAAATGATGCATTCCACCTTAATTGTATTGGTGCAGATATTAATCAACTCAAAGAACGGATGATAGGGCTGCGGGGAAAAAACGTAAAAGAAAAATATGAATCATACGTTGAAGATATGGATAAGCTTCTTTCAGAATGCGCTCGCGTGTTAAAACCCTCCTGTTTTTGCACGATTATTATTGGAACCAATGATAATCAGCTGAGTAAAGCGTTTGGGATACCGAAGGAAAAAGTAAAAGGACTTCATAAAACTATTGCTGAACTTGCAGCCAACAATGGCTTTAAACTCATAAGGACCCTTGCGCGGCAAATTTCCGGAATATCCAATACGATGAGAAGTGAATATATTCTTTTTTTTAAGTTAAATGATTCAACATCTCAAGATAAAAAAACTTTTGAAATCAGACAAAACGCCTCTTTACCGTCAGCTTCCAGTTAGGTGCTCCATCTTTTGGTTGCAGGTTGGAATAAGTATTTTTCAGGCATTGACTGCTTTGATTTCAGTGTTGTCGAGTGATTGTTTTGCGTAGATCAAAGCGGGCTGAATGTCTTCTTTTTGCAGTTCCGGATAACCGGCAAGCAAAGATTGCCAGGATTCACCCTCGGCGATTTGATCCAAAATCACAGAAATCGGAATGCGAGTCCCTTTGATAACAACCGGTTTGCCATTACAGACCCGGGGATTAAGTTCGATTCTATCCGTTATAATTTCCATAATTATTTAACTTCTCAATTTTTATATAATAATAATGCTGTTTTGACATTATTGTCAATTGCGTTAGGCTTGATATTTTAAAGTGGGGTCAAATCGAGAAATATTGATGAAAAAACCACCTAAACCTCAGAATACCAAGAAACACAGCCAGACTGACATGGCCGCGCTGCTGGAGGGCGCCGGGATTTTTCTGTCCGATGCCCAGCTTCACCAGTTATGGTCCTATCACAACCTGCTGCGCCGTTACAATCCTGAGCTGAACCTGACCCGGATTCATAATTTCACCAACATGGTGCAAAAGCTCTATGTGGATTCCATCCTGCCCGGCCAGATGGTGAAGCTCCCGTCGCCGCTTCTGGATATCGGCACCGGCCCGGGTATGCCCGGGATTCCTTTAAAAATCGCATTCGCGGACCTGGAAATCATCCTGGCGGAAAGCCGGCAGCACCGGGCGGAGTTTCTGGAAACCGTCATAACTACTTTGAATCTTAGGAATATATCAGTGGTCGGCCATGGCATTACTTCGAAATTTGCCCGGCCCGTATCCGGCGTGATTACCCGGGCGGTGGAGTCCATTGAAAAAACCCTTTTGCGCATCAACGGGTGCCTGGCCGAGGACGGACTGGCCGTCTTTATGAAGGGGCCGGCTTGTGATGATGAGATTTCCGCTGCCGGCAACCGGTTCAACCAATCCTATACGCTGCTGATAAATCAATCCTACCAGATTCCTGATACCCCGCATCGCCGCCGCCTGGTGGTTTTTCGGCGGATTGATGCGCCGGGGTGGGAGAAGGAGAAAAGGGCCATGAGCAAACATGCGGCTCGCAAAATTGAAAGCGAGCAGAACGATACGTTTAAGGAACTCAAAAAACTGTTGACCAGCCGGGGCATTAAAAAACAGGAAAAGGCGTTGATTGCGGGCGCCAAGCAGGTCCGGGAGATTATGAGGGATTTTCCGGACCGCTGCGATGCCTGGATCTCTGAAGGCGAGCATCTGCCGCCGCCGGAAGAAGCGCCGGGCGCTCTTTCCTGGTATCAGTTAAGCCCCCGGCTTTTTCAGGACCTTGACGTAAACGGCACCCAGTCGCCGCTGCTTCTGGTCACCACCCCGCGCATCGGCAAATGGGATGTAAAGGAGGGGTTTGCGGGCGGCTGCACGCTTCTGGTACCGTTTCAGGACCCGGAAAATGTCGGGGCGATAATCCGCTCGGCGGTGGCCTTTGGGGTCAAAACCATCGTTCTTTTGGCTGAAAGCGCCCATCCCTATCACCCCAAGGCGGTGCGGGCTTCCGGCGGGGCGGTCCTTTATACCAATCTTTACCAGGGGCCCTCCATTGCGGATCTGCCCGTTGATCTGCCGATAGTGGCTTTATCCGGCGAAGGAAACGATGTTTCCGAATTTGTGTTTCCGGACGCCTTCGGCCTGCTGCCCGGTGTGGAGGGAACCGGGCTGCCGAAACATCTCCGGGCCAACAGTGTTGCGATTCCGGTCAGCGATTGTGTGGAATCGCTTAATGCCGCCACCGCCGCAGGGATTGCGCTTTATCTGTGGTCCCGGTCAGGCCGGGAATAACAAAAACCAATAAAATAATATAATTCCAAAAACTTGTCTTTATCGCAGGGCGGTTTTCGTATGGTGGACCTGATTTTTTATAATCTTTTGAATCTCGGGAATGATAGCCGCCGGGCCCCACAAGTGATGATGCTCTTTTGCCACTTTTTCCGCTGCCTCACTTATTGTGTTGCCCATCTCTCTGACAGTTTTCAATACTATCTTTGTCCCGATACCGACGGCTTTGGCCATACGTTCCCAATGGCGGATATATATCCACCGCGGGCGATTTTCCTTGCCGATTTTCATGGCCAGTTTGTCATGGACGCCTTCGTATACCCCCGTGCAAATGAGATCATAAAAGGGGGCAAGCCGGATTTCATCAGATTTCAATAAAAAAGAAATGTTTTTGGCATGGGCATCGGCATTATAAATATAATAATTAAATACCACCCATTCGAGCAGGGCTTTTTTGTCAAGGATCGGATGACTGGAAAATCGGTCCACCAGAGAAAAACAATCTGAAAGGGAAGGACCGCCTTCGGCCTCATATTTGGTTTCGGCCATCAGGCCGAGTGCCTGGCAAAAATCCTCCTGGTGCAGGCGTTGCAGAACACCTGCGTTATCACGGGATCGGTCATAGCGCTGGACAACATAGAGTTCATCCGGCCTTGTAAAAACGGTTGAGAAGGGCACTTTTAAGCCGATTTTTTCGGCGATCGCCATACAGAATGCTTCGTTGCGTACGCTCTGCTCGATGCCTTCGATATTCGGTTTAATAATATGGGAACTGGGGGATGCGCCTTCCGGCAGAAAAATGCGATCACCTTCCAGATAGATCGGCAGTTTATGCTGGGCGCCGGCCAGGGACAATCGGATGCCCTCTTCTCCGGCGAGAAACGGCCTTTTGGGCATTTCCAGCACAAGTTTTTGAAATTGTTCCAAAGAGAGCTCTCTGTAGCCGGCATGATTTTTGGGCTCCTCGCCTGGCGGAAGAAGGGTGATCGCGCCGGCGCATTCCCCGCCAAGGGCTTCGAGCAGGGCGAATTCATTTCGGGGAGAAATGCCCAGCTTTCTGGCCACCGCCTCCCGAACGAGCGCTTCCGGCAGCAGATTGGTAAAAAAAGGGCGTGCTTTTTCGTCTGTATATACGGTCTCCGTGAGCGGAAGCGAGAGGGATAAGGGGGGCGTATCACCCCGGGCGATCCACTCCGGTGTATATTGAAATGAGAAATGCTGTTGCTTGTCAGCGGCCAGCAGCCCGACATACTGCCCATTTAGATAAACCGCCAGTTCAGTCATTATCGCGGGATCCCTTTTGAGGTGATGTGAAGCTCTAATCCCAGGCCGTGGACGATGCGAAGGATTTTGCCGATCTGAGCGGTATCTTTACCGCGTTCCAATTCCCCAAGAAACCGCGTGCCGACGCCGCAAAGGGCGGCCGCATCGAATTGGGTCAGCCCGTCTGCCTTTCGTTTCGTCCGTATGGCATTGCCGATATCTTTTGTAGATAAAATATGCCCGTTCGGGATTTTTTTGTTCTGCATAGGTGTCTCCGAATTAATTATTACCGTTCGGGAATAATATCATAAAAAATTTTTATGTAAAGAAAAATATTCCCGATCGGGGTTTAAGTTTGCTAAAATTACAAATGCGATAATAATGAATCAAATAGCCGAGGTCCGCCTCTGGTTCTGTTCAATATTATTTAAAGGACACCCATGTTTCTGCCCACCACGAAAAAAGAGATGAGAGCCCTGGGCTGGGATAGGCTGGATGTCATCCTGGTCACTGGCGACACATATATCGATTCTCCCCATATCGGCGTGGCGGTGATCGGCAAGGTTCTGGTCAATGCGGGCTATCGCGTGGGCATCATCGCCCAGCCGGACAAGGATTCGGATGCGGATATTGCCAGGCTCGGGGAACCCGCGCTTTTCTGGGGCGTCACAGCCGGGTGCATGGATTCAATGATCGCCAACTATACGCCCACAAAAAAGCCCCGTAAACAGGATGACCTCACTGCCGGGGGGCAAAACACCCGCCGTCCGGATCGGGCTGTCATCGTCTACACCAACCTGATCCGCCGGTATTTCAAACAGACCGTCCCTATTGTGTTGGGTGGCATTGAGGCAAGCCTGCGGCGGATTTCGCATTATGATTTCTGGTCCAACCGCATCCGCCGTTCGGTTTTGTTTGATGCCAAGGCGGATCTCCTGGTCTACGGCATGGGGGCGAAAACGGTACTTGATCTGGCCGCGCGCCTGGCAGCCGGGGAACCGGTGACCGATATCCGGGGCATCTGCTATATTTCAGGAAAAAAGCCTGCGGGATTTATTGAACTGCCCGGCCATGAAGCGGTGAAAACGGATAAATCGGCGTTTCGAGGTATGTTTCAGACCTTTTATGAGAACAATGACCCGGTTTCTGCAAGGGGATTGGTGCAGCAGCAGGATACCCGCTGCCTGGTCCACAATCCGCCGCAGGTGCTGCCAAGCACGGATGAACTGGACCGAATTTACGAGGCCGGATATGAGCGCGAGGTGGCCCCGTATTACCGACCATTCGGTGCCGTCAAGGCTATGGACACCATCCGGTTTTCCATCATAACACACCGGGGCTGCTACGGAGAGTGCCATTTCTGCGCTATCGCCGTGCACCAGGGGAGCACAATTGTGGGGCGGAGTGAGACTTCCATATTGAGAGAAGCCCGGGAATTGACCGGGCATCCCGAGTTTAAGGGCGTTATTCAGGATGTGGGCGGGCCCACCGCCAACATGTACGGGTTTGAGTGCAAGCGCAAGCTGGAAAAGGGGGCCTGCCGGCACAAGCGATGTCTGACGCCCGAGCCTTGCAAACATCTGCCGGTTAATCACGCCCGCCAGGTGCGGCTCCTTGAGAAAATCCGCAAAATTCCGGGCGTCAAAAAGGTCTTTGTGGGCTCAGGCATCCGCCATGACCTGATCCTGGCTGATCGCAATCAGGGGAATAAATATCTTGAAACCCTGATCGAACATCACATCTCCGGCCAGTTAAAGATCGCCCCGGAGCATTCGGAAGATCATGTGCTCTCCCTTATGGGAAAGCCGGACATTGAAAAGACCCGGCAATTTATCCAATGGTTTCATGAAAAGAACCGACAAACAGGGAAAAAGCAGTTTCTGACCTGCTATTTTATCGCCGCCTACCCGGGCTGCACCCTGAAAGATATGCATCGGTTAAAGGCATTCGCCCGCGAGGAACTAAAATTTACGCCCGAGCAGGTCCAGATTTTTACCCCGTCGCCCTCAACCATCGCCACATTGATGTATCACACCGAGGCTGATTGGCTGTCCGGCCGCCCCATTTTTGTTGAGAAAACAGCCGCCGGAAAGGAGAGGCAGAAGCAGGTGATTCTATCCGGAGATCAGAAAAGGAAGCGGTAAGCATTATTCTATTGTTTATGTTCTTGGAGAAATTCTGCCGGCCGCATTATCCGTATCTCTTCAAATGATTGAAGCCTTAATTTATGATTGCCGGGTCAGATAGACCAGGCGTTCGCAGATATCCCAATCTGTTAAAAGCCTTGCCGCAGCCGGGGGCACAAAGTGCCTCCAGGGCGCTTTTTCGAGCATTCGCGTTCTAATATCAGCGGCACTCAAGCCCTTTTTATCCGGCGGCACCTCCCAAAGCACATGCGTGGCCAAGCCTAGGTCGGAAAAATATCCAAGCTTTCTTTTCCCCCATTCGTCATAGATGGTCAGAAAAAACACGGCATCCATGGGCACGTAATACTTGTACAGGTCGGGAAAATTAACGGGAAACGGCACGATTGAAAATGCATCAGAAGAAATGCCCTGCTCGCGGAAAACGGCCCTGATCAGAAGCTGGCGCTCATAATAGGTAAGCGGATTGGCAGCCGGATCATCTCTGCCCGGTGCGCTGTCCTCCGTTTTGGTCAGCATCGGATCCGGATTGGTGATGCCGACGACCAGATGAGCACATTTTTCTTTCCCGGCCAGCAGATATGTCAGATGATCATTGTGCAGTATCTGAAAACGGCCATGGATGACGCCCACATCAAAAGCTGCGGCCCCGTTGGTTTGAAGCGTATCGTTCATCGGTTCACCCGCATTTCACATTTCAAGAAAAATCCACGCGAAACGGCTCATAATCCCCGGGCCAGTATGGCTGATCCGCCGGGGTATCCATAAGTCCGCAAAGCTTGGCGCGATCCAGATGATTAAGGATCAAATACATGATTTCTTTTCCCCGCAGCCCGGCCAGCGCGCCCTGGGCGGCATGAATTTCATCAAACCGGCATACGGTATCCTTTCTGACCCCTCTGCCGGCCATGATAAGGGGAACACTTTCTCCGGAATGGATCAGAGGCCCGCCGCTCGGGGTGGAGTGGTCTGCGGTCACCACAAGAAGGATATCCGGGTCATCCATTATCGGGCTGATAGCCCGGCCGATCCCTGCATCCAGGGATTCAATCACCGTTTTTTTCAGCATGGGGTCCTTTTCATGGGCGGCTTCATCCGGGGTTTTGGTATGTATATGGAAAAAATCATAATCCTTGATACACGCGCAGGCAGCCCGCAGGCGGCCTGCGATATCGGCTCCGGCATCATCGGTGTCCGCTGCCTTTTGGACATCCATGCCGAGGTATGTGCCAAGTCCCTGGTAAACCAGCCCCGATGCTATGCTAAGGCCCCGCAATCCGTACTTTCGGCGGAAGGGAACCACCTTTTTTAAGCGGCCGGCCCTCTGGCTGACAAGCGCATTGACCGGCGCCTGACCCTTCTGCTTCCGTGCCTGATTCCCGTTGTGGGTACAGAGCTGCCCATAAGCCCACACCAGGTAGTCCCGAAGCACATTGGCTGTTCTTTGGGCGGCCGCCATTTCCTCTCCGCAGTTCTGCCAGGGCAGCACAGCAGACAGGGGCCTTCCGGCCGTAACCGGATCCGAATCGGTGACAAACGGGGATACATCTCCGCGAAGCCTTATGATGCCGCGAATCCCCCCGGTGGAATGAAACGTCACAGCCACATCGTCACTTTCAAAGGATGAAATGCAGTCGTTTAAAGCGGCCAGCGATTTCGCATCCACATCCGGCTTTTCGTTATCCAGCCAAAGGACCCTGTTTCTTTGGGAAATGCTTGCAAAATGGGCCAGCAGCGCAACATCTGAGGGTAATAAGTCAACCCCGGCGCCCAGCGCTTCCAGAGCGCCCCTTCCGGGAAAATCCGTCATATCATAGCCGAAAAGGGAGAAATGCGCATTTTCGCTGGGAAGCGCCTGCCCCTGAATGGAAGGATGATAAAGTCCGCTGGAACCAACTGCTGCCAGCTTATCCAGGGTCGGGGTATGGGCTGCCAGCAGCGGCGTCTGTCCGCCAAGGCTTTCATAGGAGCGGTCTCCCAGACCGTCCAGTAATAGCAGGATGCACTTTTTTGGCACGTCGCGTCCTTTCAAAAGAATTAAAAATGATGTTTCACCAATGACGCAAACATCAAGCTATTTTATTTATAATTCATTTGAGGCAGATCAGCAAAAAATAAGGGCTTGTGTCAGCCTGCGGGATCGCCCCTCGCCCATACAGCCCCCTCTAATCTTTCGTAATATTAGCGAGATGGTAAAAAGATTTTGATTTCACCAACGATGCGGTGCCTTTCATAACGGCTGCTGTGGATTTTGCACGGATGGGTCTTTTCCCGGCAGGCGGTCTGCCAATGCACCATCGCGACCCCTTTGACAGAATGATTATCGCCCAGGCCCGGCTGGAAAAATTGTGTATCGTCACCCACGATAACATATTCAACAGATACGATGTTTCCGTTTTCAGCGTCAATGTGAATTGAGGATCAAATTCGGATTTAGGGAGAGAAGACTGCCTGTACCGGATCTTTACTGTTGAAGCAGAGGGTCAGGAGTCGCTTCATTTAATTAGGGTTCGGTGCTTATGGGGTAAGCCGCCTTCTATATGTGCATGGACATGGGTGTGAAGTTTGCTGGAATCTCCTGCATCAAAGACCTGGCCTTGCCGCATGCTAAAAAAATTACGGGTTGTGCGGGCGAGGAAGTCATATTCGTGGGAGACAATGAGCAGGGTCTTGTCAAGCGCATTTAAGATGTTGACAATCCGGTCGTTGGTTTCTTCATCCAGGCCGGTGGTCGGCTCGTCCATGACAAGCACCGCCGGGTCCATGGCAAGAACAGTGGCCAGGGCCACCAGTTTTTTTTCACCGCCGGAGAGCCGATAGGAGATCCGGTCCTCAAAACCGATTAGATTGAGATCAGTGAGGGTCTTTATCGCTATCTCTTTGGCTTCTGCCGGACTGGCCCCAAGATTCAAAGGGCCAAAGGCCACGTCTTCTAAAACCGTGGGGGAAAACAGCTGGTCATCCGCGTTCTGAAACACCAGGCCGATTTTTTTTCGGGATTCCCTAAAATCCGTCTCCGCCTGCATTTCCCGGCCGAAAAGGCGGATTGTACCCTCAGTTTGCGGTATAAGCCCCATCAGCATATGCAGAAGGGTTGTTTTGCCGCTGCCGTTTGGGCCGATAAGCCCGGCCCGGGCGCCTTCTTCCAGCTTAAAGGACAGACCGGAGAGCACGGTTCGGCCGTCCGGGTAAGTAAAACAGATGTTTTCCAAATCAATCACTAAATGATCAGCGCCCATTCGAGTCCTCCCAGTGCGATTAAGCTGACCATCATGGCGACGCCCCACGCCCAGTCTGATTTTTTAAAGGCAAATTTATGCAGACAATAGAACTTGCCGGCAAAGCCCCGGCAGACCATGGCCTGGTGGACCCTCTGGGCGCGCGCTGAAGCCCGGACAAACAGCATGCCCACCATGTATGCATAGGTTTTATAGGTGTGCACGTTGGTGCCCGGCGTAAAGCAACGCACGCGGGCCGCCCGGGCCAGCTGCTGGTATTCAGTTTCAATGACGAAAATATAGCGGTATGTCATCAAAAGAAGATACACGAGCTTGTCCGGCAGGCGCAGATGGTGAAGGGCATACCCCAGCGTGGCAACGGGCATGGTGGATATGAGGGAAATCAATGCTAAAATGATGGCATTGGATTTTATCGTGATCAGCGCGCACAGGCGCAATCCTTCCAAAGAGCCGACCAATGGACCGATTTCCAAAGCCGGCGTGCCTTCATACGTCCAGGGCAGAACCAGCCATATAAACAATACCAGGCCGTTTACCAGGGCCAGCCGGAGCAGAACCTTTTTTACCGGAATCCGGGATAAGCCCACCAGGCAGACCGCCAGAAACAGGGCAAAAAATACCGCGGGAAAGCGGTTGGATATCGCGGTTAACACGCTGAACAGCACGGCGAAAACAACCCGCAGCCGGGGATCTGTCCGGTGGAGGATGCTGTCGCCGAATGCAAAGGTCTCGCTGATCATGGGCCTAAGGGTTTCCTTGCGGGGTTTTTCCCCGGGTTTGCGCCATTGGCAGCATCTCAGGCTGCACCTTTTTTAAAAACGCCACGCAGAACATGGTGACAATGCCTTCAATCAACATAACCACAATATGGGCGCCCACCAGTGCCACTGAAATTTCAAGGAAAGCTTTGCCCGTCAGCACCAGCGCGCCGGCCACACACAGTGCTGACAAGAGAATGGCCAGGGCGCCGCAGGCAAACGCCCCGGCCAGGGCGATGGTATTGCCTTTTTTGACAAACGGCCTCCAGAGATAGTAGCAGCCCACCGCCGGACCGGCCATGATCAGGGTATTGACCCCCAGGGTCGTGATGCCGCCGAATTGGAACAAGACGGCTTGCAGCACCAGGGCCACGGCAATGACTGGAAAGGCGGCCCAGCCCAGCAGCAGCCCCACGATGCCGTTTAACACCAGGTGCACGCTGGATGGGCCGATGGGCACATGCACCAGCGAGGCCACGAAAAATGCCGCCGCCAGGATTCCGGCCTGCGGAATGCGGTCATGATCAAGTTTTTTTAGTCCCACCGCAATGCCGGCGGCGGCAAAGGCCGCGCCCGAGGCCAGCACAGGGGCGGAGAGAACACCTTCAGAGATATGCATCAGGTTTATCCTTTAAGCCAAGCTTCTTTACTTGGCGCATTCGCCGGCGATGAAAAGCCCCAGCCATTTTTCATCCATTTTCCGCACATCTTCTAAAATGGTTTTCAGGCGGCTTCTAAGCACCTTTTGCTTTTCCGGATATCCGGCATAATAGACTATGGCAATCGGCAGATCCGGGGGATAGTATTTGTTGAATTTTTTAATAACCCTTTCCATGGAGCGGATCGACATGTACCACACCAGGGTGGCGTCATACCTGGCCAGGTCCTTTAATATATCGTCTTCCTTTTCCCAGTTTTCCCCGAACATGGACCGCGGCGAGGTCAAAAGAACGAATCGGGCGGAACTTGGCGTAAGCGATGTCTTAAGCGCCGCACCGGCGGCGTTTAAGGCGCTCATTCCGGGAATCACTTCAAAAAGCGCCGGATCAAACCCCTCCAGCAGATAATGAAGGGATGGGCCGTAGATGCAGGGGTCCCCCCCATCCATCATGACTACCGTTTTGCCCTTATTTATCTGTTCCCGCACAAATCCCTGCACCTTTTCTCTTTGTTTCTCCGCCTTGGTCCGCCAGGCCTCCGGGTCGGTTTTTTTCAGTTTGCCGGCTTTTCCCCCCATGATGTTTTCCCAGGGATTAAACGCGACTTTCTTTGGATCGATATAGTCTTCAAACATATAAAATTTATCGGGCATACCCGGAGAACAGAGATACACATCGGCTTTTTGGACAATGTCAAGCGCCCGCGGGGCGGCCAGGTCGGCACCGGACGGGCCCATGCCGACCACATAAAGCCGGCCCTTTTCAGCAGCCGGCGCATCGGCGCTGAGCGCGAAAATCAAAACAAGCAGTGCGAGCGGCAGACAAATTATATACGGTGTGGATATCTTCATGCGCCTCCTTTTTTCACTACAAACATTCCCAGGAACAGATTCAGCACAATGCTCAGGCCAAGGATGATTTTTATCCATTTTGATGTTCCCGAGGCTGCCGGAGTGTTTTTATCCGCCAATTCTTTGATCCCCTCATTGGCACTTTCCAGGGAGTCGACCGGGATTTCTGCCCGGACCGCGTGACCCATGCCGTCGTTAACTTTAACCAGCCAGTTGCCAGGCATTTCCGGATAGAAGGCAAACCTTCCGTTTTGATCGGTTCGGCCGTTTTGATATTCAGCCTCATCGTTTTCCGGACTAAAGACCAGCACTTCAGCATAGCGCATGGGCTTTTTGTCCGAATAGAAGAATTCCGCGGCAATCACCGGCGCTTTCTCGATGACGCGGTAATCCGTGCCATGGGCGGCCGCGCCTTCAGGCAGGACGCTCATCCAGATCATGGCAAATGCCAATACAATCAATCGCCTCATTATTTTACCTCAAATGTTAAAAATGTCATAAAATTTAAATAATCCAAGCCGCTGTCATTTTTCGCAGGGCTCTGGTGACTGGCATAAAGGAGGTGGGTGCCGTTTTTTTCAAAGGCGATGCGGGCCACCCCGTTTTTATCGGTTTTGATCTCCCGGTCATCCAGCGTGTAAACAGCGGCCTGACTCAGTGGTTTGCCATCGAATAAAAGCTTAAACGAGACTGCCTCGCCCGGCCTGGCCGCCAGGGGATTATCAAGCGGCACGATTTCAAACTTCAGACCCAGAGGCCTGGTGTTCTGATCGGAGGGCTTAAAAAGGGCTTTTGAAAAATGGGTTGAAAAAAACGCGCTGATCACGGTCAACCCCGCCTCTTCAGCTTCCGATCGGCTCATCAGTTTCTTGCCGCGCGTGGTGTTGACACGGTCCCCCCATTTGCTGACCACACTGGCCATTGCAGCCGGGGCCTCTGTCTGAAACCGCACCTGTTCGGCTTTATTGATTCGCTCCACTGAAAGCGGCTCGCCGTCTTCCGCGTACGCCTTGATTTCCTTCACGCAGTCGGAATCATAGGCATCCGTGCGCTCTGAAATGATGCCGCGGTTGACCATGTAAACTCCATCCTCAGCAGATACCCAGAGGTGATGGCCGAAAGCCGGCACGCTTAAAAGCAGCACCGGCAGCATAAATATCAGCAGTTTGCTTAGCAATCGCATTTGTAATCTTCCTTTGGCTTTAAAAATCAAACTGAACGGAGCCATAATAAATCCTTCCGTCTTCAATATATTCCGTCTCATCCGTTGCGTTTTCAATGCTGAACCGCAGGGTCGCAAGGTCAAAAACCTGACGCCATAATGAAATGTCAACGGTCGTGGAGTTGGGTGCTTTATCTGTGTTCAGGTCGTTTGTGTATATGTGCCGGTCATGCCTTAACATAACGGAGGCATTAATGATAGCCGGGTTTTGGTAGGTAAAGCCGGAACGGAATTTATGCCGGGGGACGCCGGCCAGATAATTGCCCTCCCGGTCCGGATTTTCATCATCATCTTCTATCTTGGAGAGGTTATAAGTGTAATTGAAAAAGGTGCTCAGGCCGTGGCCGATAAAATATTCCAGCTCGGTTTCGACCCCGTTGATTTCGACTTCGGACTTGTTCTCAT